>JBCCDN010000071.1:0-14778 GCA_039030755.1 Planctomycetota bacterium
AGTCGCTGCACTTAATCACGTCGAGGTTGTGCTCGATCAGCACGATCGTGTTGCCGCCGACGTCGGTGTAGCCATCCTGCGCGCTGCGGTTTCCGTCGTCGCAGAGCCGGTTCAGCACACCGACGAGTTTGCGGACGTCCTCGAAGTGCAGCCCCGTGGTCGGCTCGTCGAGGATATACAGCGTCCGGCCGGTCGACCTCTTGCCTAGTTCCGTCGCGAGCTTTACTCGCTGCGCTTCGCCACCCGAAAGCGTCGTGCTGGGTTGTCCGAGTTGCAGGTAACTCAGGCCGACCTCGTTTAACGCCGTGAGCATCCGCATCACGTCGCCGAACGCCTCGAAAAACCCGAGCGCTTCTTCGACCGTCATTTCCAACACGTCCGCGATGTTCTTGCCGCGGTACGTAATCTCGAGCGTCTCGCGGTTGTACCGCCGACCTTTGCACACATCACACTCCACGAACACGTCGGGCAAAAAATGCATCTCGATCTTCTTCGTACCCTGGCCCTGACACGCTTCGCACCGCCCGCCCTTGACGTTGAACGAGAACCGCCCGGGCTTATACCCGCGGATCTTCGCCTCCTTGGTCTTGCTGAATAGGTCACGGATTAAGTCAAACAACCCTGTGTACGTTGCGGGGTTGCTCCGCGGCGTTCGGCCGATCGGCGACTGATCCACCTCGATGATCCGGTCGATGCCGCCGACCCCGAGCAGCTTGTCGTGGTCCCCCGGCTTGATCCGTGAGCCCAGCAGCTTCCGCTTCGCCGCCTTCAACAGCACCTGATTGACCAGCGTGCTCTTGCCCGAACCCGAAACGCCCGTCACCGTCACGATCCCGCCCAGCGGGATGTCGACATCAATCCCGTTCAGGTTGTTCTGCCGCGCTCCAACAATCCTCAACGGCTTGTCATGGTTGAGCGTGCGCCGCGCCTCGGGCACCGCGATCGTTTCGTCGCCCCGCATGAACTTGGCCGTCAGCGAATCCCGGTCCAGAATCACGTCCGACGTCGGCCCCGCGGCGATCACCGTCCCTCCGTGCTTGCCCGGACCCGGCCCAATGTCCACGAGATAGTCCGCCGCGCGGATCGTGTCCTCGTCGTGCTCGACCACGATCACCGTGTTGCCGATGTCCGTCAGGTGCCGCAGCGTGCGGATCAACCGCTCGTTGTCCCGCTGGTGCAGCCCGATCGTCGGCTCATCCAAGACGTAACAACACCCCACCAAGCCCGAGCCCACCTGCGTCGCCAACCGGATGCGTTGGGCCTCCCCGCCCGACAGCGTGCCCGTGTTCCGCGACAGATTCAGGTAACCCAGCCCAACGCTGAGCATGAACCCCAACCGGGCCCGCACCTCTTTGAGAATCGGCGCCGCGATCTGCTGGCCCTCGGCGTCGAGTTCGATCGCATCGAAAAACGCCGAAGCCTGCTCGATCGTCATCTGCGTCACGTCGTGGATATTGATCAAACGGAGATCCGGATCGACACCCGCGTTATCGAAGTCGGCGAGCTTCTGCCCCACGCCGTCGCCCACCGCCTCTTTGGGCACTTCCAAAAACACATGCAAGGCTTCCTCTCGAAGCCGCGCGCCGTGACACGTCGGACACGGCTTGGCCGTGAGATACGCCGCGAGCTTCTGCTTCACCCACTCGCTGTCGGTATTCTCAAACCGCTTCTCGAGGTTCGGCAGAATGCCTTCGAACGAGAAATCGAACGCCTTTTCGTCGCGGGCGTTCGTGCCTTCCAGCAAAATGCGTTGCACGCGTTTACTCAACGACTTCCACGGCGTGCTCGCCTTGATGCCCAGCGCCTTGCACAGCTTCCGCGTAAGCCGGTTGTAGAACCGCTTCATCATCGTGCCCGTCACACCCCACGCCTCGACCGCGCCTTCCTCCAGCGACAGCTCGACGTTGGGCACGACTAAATCCGGGTCGAACTCCTGCCGAATCCCCAACCCCGAACACGTCGGACACGCCCCGTACGGCGAGTTAAACGAAAACAGCCGCGGCTCCAAATCTTCCAGCGAGCATTCCGGGTGCTCGGCACACGCGTAGTTCTCGCTGAACAGGTGATCCGCCCAACCCCCTTCCGCCGTGTCGTCAGCCACCGCAAGCACGACCAGCCCGTCCGCCAGCTTCAGCGAAAGCTCGATCGAATCGGCCACCCGCGCCCGCAGCTCGTCCACTTCGCCGTCGGCTTGCTCGGGGTCGGCGGGCCGCACCACGATCCGGTCCACCACCGCCTCGACCGTGTGCCGCTGATACCGCTGGGTCTTCGTGGTCCACGGCGTCCCCGCCTTGGTCTGCGACACCTCCCGCAAATCCAAAAGCTCCCCGTCGGCTCGCGCCCGCACCAGCCCCTGCCGGACCATCGACTCGAAGACCTCTTTGTGATGCCCCTTCTTCCCGCGGATCATCGGCGACAGGATCATCACCTTCGTGCCCCCGGCCAAGCCCAGGACGTGATCGACGATCTGGGTGGCCGACTGCGCCTCAATCACCTGCCCGCAACGCCGGCCCTTTTCATCGACGTGCCAACAACGCGGCGTCCCCACCCGCGCGAAAAGCAGACGCAGGTAATCGTAAATCTCCGTCGTCGTCGCGACCGTCGACCTCGGGTTGTGCGAACTGCCGCGCTGCTCGATCGCAATCGTCGGCGGCAGACCCTCGATACTCTCGACGTTGGGCTTTTGCAGCTGATCGAGGAACTGCCGCGCGTACGCGGACAGCGATTCCATGTACTTCCGCTGGCCCTCGGCGTAGATCGTGTTGAACGCCAGCGAACTCTTGCCCGAGCCCGACATGCCCGTGACCACGACCAGTTGGTCGCGGGGGATATCCAGGTCGAGGTTCTTGAGGTTGTGTTCTTTTGCGCCGCGGACGCGGATGTGGGTCAAAGCCATGCCCAGAGTTTATGCAAGGCCCAACGCGACCGTGGACCCTCAATACGGGACACGCCGCGTCGGCGGTTCCGAGTCCTGCCCCTGTTGCTCGTCTTCCGCCCGGCGTTTCGCTTCTCGCGCGGCTTCCCCGGCTTCGGCGAGCGCACCCAGGATCATGCCTACAACCTGCAGCTCGCCGCCGCCGCCGGGGCCGTACAGCGTGGCCGCGGGGAACGGCGTTGAGGAATCCATCGCGAGCCCGTCGTCGCCGACGACCGCGAACGACCAACTGCGTTCCAATTGTGGCACCACTTCCGGCAGCGTCGGCAACAACCTCGGCATCGGTCGGCCCGATACCATCTCGACCATGCCGGTCAATACCCGACCGCCCAGCAGGTTTACCGCCTGAGACTGCGGCGCGGTCGCGGGCAGATTCACCATCGACGCGTATACGACCCGGCCGTCCCGCAACAACTCGCTCCGCAACAACGCCTCGGGCGAACCGGCGCCTTGCATCGGCATCGCCGGCACCTCCCCGCGCTGTCGCTGCACCGTCGCGACAACCGACTCGGGCTGCAGACCAATCAGTAATTGCCCGTCGTGAATCGCCCAAGTCGGCGAAAGGGCCGGCGTACCCAGCCGGGTCAGCCGCACGCCGTCCACCCGCTCGGTCATCAACCCCATCCGAATCCAAGGCATCTCCGCCGCCGTGAAGCCCATTCTCAGCGCCCCATTCCCGGTCCGCGCGAGTTTGTCCAGCGAAAACATCACCGGCTCGGGCTCGGGCAGCGGCGACGAAACCACAACACCTAGGAAACCCTGCCCGCCGGCCATCGGGTCCAGCGTCAGCGTCCACGTCGTGCCCAGGCGATCGATCAGGTCGGCCTCGAGGTCCAACCCCAGCACCGACTCGGCCGACCGCAGACCCCGCTCCATGTCCTGCTCAAAACCCGGCTCATCGACCGACCACTCCGCGAACGACAGCACGATCTGCTTGAGCTCGTCCACCGCCTTGCCCGCATCCAACGCAAGCACCGACACCACTTCCGCATCCCCGGGCACCGAAGCCCACGCGGCCGGCTCAAGCGAAGCGTGATCCAGCAGCGACACCAAACCCTTCCGCGGCGCGGGCGCTTCGAGGAACAGGCGGTTGCTCCACCCGCCCCGGCCGTCGAAGCCGTTCGCCCAAACCAGATCGCCGACGCCCTCGAGACCCAGCGAACGGAGGCTGTTCATGATCCCCGCGTGGTCTGCTCGTGTGCCGTTCCAGATACCCGCTCGAAACGTGGCCGCCTCGGTTTCACGGAAGATCGCCTCGACATTCAAACCCACCGCCAACGCCGCCGGCCCGTCGAATCCGCCGGTGATCCGTTGCCACGCCGGACGCTGGGACCAGCTCGGCCCGGCGACCACCGCGTCGGCCGACTCGCCATTCCACACCACGGCCACGCCGCCATCGGGCATCGCGTGGACCCCAGCCCGCAGCGCCGCGGCTTCTCGCGGCAGCGCGGCAAACAACTCGATCAGCGAAGTACGGAATTGCTCGCCCGCCGCCGCGTCGCCCGGCTCCAGCCGTATCACCACCACCGGCGGTGACCCGTCCTGTCCCGCCGGCATGACCCACGCCGTCACGCCACGTCCGCTGAGCGGCCCGACCAGGTCCAAACCCCGGTCGATCAGCCGCCGGACCTGCGGATCGATGCCCGTGCGGATCGCCGTTTCGGTCCACGACTTGCGCAACTGCCCCGGAAGGTCCGACCACGCCGACCGCTCCGCCAAGGCCGCCAGCTTGGAGCCCGCGTATGGCTCGGCCAAGGCGTCGCTACCAGCCCAAGCCACCACCGCGAGCGCTTCGTCGGGCGCGCTGCCAAGTTCACCGCTGGCGGGACCGCAAAGGCCCAACGCGGACAGCGCCAATCCAGCCCTGAACCAAAATCGAAACCGCCGTTGTCTGTATCGCATGAAGCCTCCAATTCAGCCGGGACCCAATCCGGAATGATCCACGAGCCAAGCATCATAAAGCACCGCATTATGCGGACCATGCAATAGCACCAGACTTTGAAGCAGGAAGCATTCTCTGACCGTCGCCTTGAGAGCGGATCGAGGTGGTAAAATTTATTTGCCGGTAAAGAACGATTTGATCGCGTGGACCGTGAGTTGTCTGCCGGCCTTGGCGATCGCTTCGGTCAGCGGGATTTCCTTGGGGCAGACCTTCACGCAGTTCTGCGCGTTGCCGCAGTCAGCAACACCACCAGGTCCCGCGAGCGCTTCGAGGCGTTCGCCCTTAAGCTTCTTGCCGGTCTCGTGTTCGTTGAAGTAATACGCCTGGGCGATCGCTTGGGCGCCGAGGAAGTCGTTGTCCTCGGTGAACTGTGGACAAGCTTCGAGGCAGCAGCCGCAGGTCATGCAACGCGAGATGGCGTAGCGTTCCTGCTGCTTTTCGGGGGTTTCCTGCGGGCCTTCGCCGAGGTCGTGCGTGCCGTCGATCGGAACCCAGGCCTTGACCTTGATCAGGTTGTCGAACATCCGCTGGCGGTCGACGAACAGGTCGCGGATGACCGGAAACTTGGTCATGGGTTCGACGGTGATCGTGCGATCCTCGGCGTCTTCGAGCAGGTCGGCGGTCAGGGCCGAGCAGGATTGACGCACCTTCCCGTTGATGACCATGGTGCATGAGCCGCAGACTTCTTCGAGACATCCCGAGTCCCAAACCACGGGCTCCACCTCTTCACCTTGGGTCGTGGTCGGATTGGCCGCGATATGTTGCAACACCGCGATGATGTTCTGACTGGCAACGAGCGGAACCTCGAACTCTTGCCAGTACGAAGGCTGGTCACGGCCGTCTTGTCGCTTAACACGGACTTTAAACGTATTCGGGGTGGCGGAAGCGATCATGGTTTCACTCTCAAAATCATCGGCAACGCGTGCCGACGCCTAGGCGTGCGGGTCTCGAGTCAGTTGGATGCGGCGGGTTCGGCCTGCTTTTCTTCGGTTTTCGCCGCAGCGGCTGCGGCGCCATAGTCGCGCTTCCGCAGCGGTACCAGCGGCAGCGGGATCGGCTCCCATTCGATGCGGGTGCGGCCCGGTGCACTTTCGTCGTAAAAACACTTGGTCGTTGCGTGGAACGGCTCGTCGATGCGGGTGGGGAAGTCATCGCGGTAATGGCTGCCACGGGATTCCTTGCGGGCGATCGAGCCTTCGATGATCGCTTGCGCGTAAATCAGCATGTCGCCGACCGCGCGGGCGAAGCTCACGTTCTGGTTCGTGTACAACCCGGTGTCGCTGATCTTGAGCTCGCGGTATTGCTCGGCGAGTTCATTGAGTTTCGCACGGGCCTGCATCAGACGTTCTTCGGTCTTCACGACGGTCGCCGAGGCGATCATCTCTTGTCCCATTTGCTTGTGAATCTCGTAAGGGTTGTACGTACCCTTGGATTCGGTCAGGCGGGTCATCTTCTCGTGCTCTTGCTGCACAAACTTATTGACGGTGGACTCAGACGTCTCGCTAGCTTTACCACCCTGGGGAGCCTTGGCGTAGTTCGCAACCGATAGCCCACAAAACAGGCCGTCGAAGATGCAGGACAACAAGGCGTTCGCGCCCAGCCGGGTCGCGCCGTGGTACGCATAGTTGGTTTCGCCGAAGGCATAGAGACCCGGGATATTGGTCATCATGTTCTGCGGGTCGCCGTAGAGCATGCCTTCGCCGGGCTCGCGTTTGGGCTCGTGGGCGGGGGTGTAGGTGTCCTGCTCCGGGTCGTAGGACGTATAGGTTGTGTACATCCCGCCCATGGTGTAATGGACCGCGGGGAAGATTTTCATCGGGATTTCACGCGGGTCATCACCGGTGAACTTCTCGTAAATCTCGAGAATGGCCGCGAGTTTGTCCTTCGTCGCCTTGGGTAGGTGCGTGATATCGAGATAAACCATTTGGCCGCCGCCGATGCCCATGCCTTTTTCGCAGATCCAGAAAATCTCGCGGGTGGCGATGTCGCGGGGGACGAGGTTGCCGTAGTCGGGGTACTTCTCTTCGAGGAAGTACAGGCGTTCTTCTTCGGGGATGTCGAGCGGATGCCGGTCGTCGCCCTTGGTGCGGGGGACCCACACCCGGCCGCCTTCGCCACGGGCGGATTCGGACATCAAGCGACACTTGTCTTCGCCCGGAATGGCGGTGGGGTGCACTTGGATCATCTCGGGATTGCCGAGTGCCGCGCCGGCCTGATAGCACCGCGACGGGGCACCGCCGGTGCAGATCACGGACATGGTCGACTTACCGTAAATCAGCCCGTTGCCGCCGGTGGCCATCACGACCGCGTCGGCAAGGAACGGCCGGATCTCCATCGTCCGCATGTCTTGGGCGACGATGCCTTTGCAATGACCATCGTCGTTGAGGATGGGCCAGAGGAACTCCCAGAATTCGTATTTCTTGACTTTACCTTCGGCCTCGAAACGGCGGGTCTGTTCATCCAGCCCGTAAAGCAGTTGCTGACCGGTCGACGCGCCGGCGAAGTGCGTCCGCTTGAACAGGCTTCCGCCGAAAAGACGAAGGTCACGCTGTCCTTCGTTGGTGCGATTGAAGGGGACGCCCATGCGATCCAAGAGATTGATGATCTTGGGCGCCCAATGCGTCATTTCGTAGACGGGCGGCTGATGGTTGAGAAAGTCGCCGCCGTAGAGCGTCTCGTCCATGTGCTGCCACTCGGAGTAGCCCTGCTGCGCGGCGACCTTGTTGCAGGCGTTGATCCCGCCCTGGGCACAGACCGAGTGGGACCGTTTCACCGGCACCATTGAAAACAGGTCGACGGCGACACCGGCTTCGGCCACGCGGACCGACGACGCAAGGCCGGCCAATCCGCCGCCGACGACAATCACTCTGGGGTGTTCTGACATGGGTTACTTGAGGGGTTGCGACGCCGGGTTGCGAAGCCGGGTCATGAAAAGCATAGGACTCATCGGCCGCTCCGGGCCAGCAATTCACGAAGAAAATCGAGTCAATTCAAGCCCAACGACGCCCCCGCGTCCGCCGATTCGCTTTCGGTGCTCGGCTCAATCACGGGGCGGTCTTCGTTGGCGTCTTCGGGTTCGTCGACGACCAACACCCACTCCATGCCCAGCGACGCGAGATCGTCCGCCAACGCCTCCTCGTCGTCGAACGCCCAAGTGCCCTGCTGCGGGCCGACGGTCAGCAGCGTCGCCGCCTTCTGCTCCGGCGTCATCGTGTCGAAATCGAACTTGAGCGAGCCCACATAGGCAGCAACAAAGAACAGCATCAACGCCACGAACAGCCCGATGCAGGCGTAACCCCAGTTTCGCATCGAATTCACGCTAATCGTCAGGCCCCACGAGATCGCCGCCGTCCACAAGCCGTTGCTCCAATGGAACACGACCGCAACGACGCCGAGGAGATAGAACAGCGCGACCCAAGCGGAATACTGCAACGCGTAAGCGGTCAGCGGCACCGAAAGCGGGGCGTCCGCCAAAGCCGGAGCAACGTCGTCCATCCCCGGGACATATCCGCCCAAGTGATAGAACGGCGTATCCCACAACCCAAGCATGTCCCATCGCCAACGCAGCGTCGCGATATGGAAGAAAATAAACACCAGGGCGATGATGCCCGACACCCGCTGAAGCATATAGCGGATGTTGTCGCCGTAGCTGTAACTCTTGACGTTGCCTTTGCCGCTGAACGTATAGAACAAGCCCAGCCCAGCGTGGAACGCAATCGACGCCCAGAGACCGATCTCGATAAACAACAAAAACGGCAGGTTGTGGATGAACTCGACTTCGTGCTGAAAAGCGCTGTGACCCTCGGCGTCTTGGCCCCAGATCATCTGGGCGTTGGTGAAGAGGTGGCCGATCGTGAACAGACCGACCGGCACAATGCCCGTCAGCGAGTGCAGCCGACGCATCAAAAAGTGGTGCTTACCGAGTTGCTCGGCCACGAACGACTGACGCGCGGGGGCGTCGCCCCCGGAACTGGTTGAAGTCAAAGCGGTCACAAAAGAGTCCTTGTTTGGTTTCTTCTTCCGGGTTGGTTAACGGCCAGCCGTCTGCATGTCCCGGCCCAACGCCTGGTCACGCAGCATCCGCGACACGCTCAAATACGCTTCACGTAATTCGTACAACGTCGCAGCGATGAGGCTCGCCTCTTCGTCGTCGAGCTTTCCCTCGGTCTTGTGCTTCAACACATCGAGCAGATCGATCTGATGCCGGGCCATTTCGGGCGAAACATAGTGCTGACCACGCGGGTCGGGGGATACGCCGAGGTAAAGCATCGCTTGCGACGCGAGTTGATTGACCAGGGTCGCGAGGCTCGCCGGCGGCAATTCACGCGGGCGTGCCGGGCTGGTCGAAGACGGCGACGCAGCGGAGGGACCGGACGGCGAAGACGGAGCCGCCGAAGTTTGCTTGGACTTTTGGGCGGCGGCCTGCTTGTCGCGTTGGGCCTGAGCTTTCCAGTCGTCGTCAATTTGGATTTGGGGGCCGGTGTCGCTCATGGCATCCATGCTTCGCAATGGTTAGGCGCGTCGTCTCGCCAAGGCCTCCTAATCGAAAACTGACCTCGGTATCGGAGTGTAAGACAACCCGACCGGGCTTGTGGAGTACCCAGCCGCTTTTTTTGCCCGACCTCGCAACGTAGACTCGGTCGCAATACGGGAACGCGATGCCATCGTGATGTCCTCCCGTTGCCCTCGTAGCTCAGTTGGATAGAGCAGCGCTTTCCTAAAGCGCAGGTCGCAGGTTCGATCCCTGCCGGGGGCATTCCCTGCACTTGCCAAGGACTCATCGCGTAGAGCCAAACTTACCAAAGCTTGCCGTCACCATGGTTTTCTCGGAGTGCGTCGTGAAGCCCGCGCGGGTGGACTCGAACCACCGACCTGCGGCTTAGAAGGCCGCTGCTCTATCCAGCTGAGCTACGCGCGGTTGGGAAGACAGTCTAAGAGCGACCGTGCCTAGGGTGCGACCATGAATGACACCGCTCCATTACCGTCTCAAGTCGCCATCGTCACCGGAGCCGGCTCGGGCGTCGGCCGAGACACGGCCATGCTCCTCGCCGAAGCGGGCTACGCCGTTGTTCTCGTCGGTCGAACCGAAAGCAAGCTCAACGATTCGATCGAACTGATCCAAAGCGAACTCGATAAGCCGGCCACGTTGCACGCGATGCCGACCGATCTCACCGACCCCGTCGCCGTGCAACAACTCGTGGACACCACAGTCGAGAAACTCGGCCGCATCGACGCAGTCGCCAACGTCGCCGGCTCCGCCCCGCTCCAACCCATCGAACGCATCGAAGACGACGTCCTGGACGCTTGCCTCGCCGCGAACCTCAAGTCCGTTGTCCACACCACGCGGGCCGTCTGGAAAACCTTCAAAGCCCAAAAGGCCGGCGTGATCGTCAACGTTTCATCCATGGCCAGCATCGATCCGTTCCGCGGCTTTAACATCTACGCCGCGGCCAAAGCCGGCGTCAACCTGTTCACCAAAGCCACCGCCGACGAAGGCGCCCGCATGAATCTCCGTGCCTATGCCGTTGCGCCCGGCGCAATCGAAACCGACATGCTCCGCGACAACTTTTCGACCAAAGCGATTCCCGAAGCCAACGCGCTCGACCCCATTCTCGTCGCGGGCCTGATCCGTGATCTCATCACCGGGGCCCGTGATGCCGAGAACGGCTCGACGCTGCCGCTACCCAGCCCGCATTGATGGATTTGAAGCCCCGCTCATCCGTGCGGAGCTTCGCCACATCCTGCTTCACTTGCCAAAGAACGCGGGCGGACCCGGCCCGTCCGGGGTGTCCCGCGCCGCCTCCCGCGATCGCTTCGCCCCCGGCCCCACGCACCGCCCACCGGGGGTTCTTCGAAACGCGCTCCACGCAAGTCGTTCCCCGGGATCCGGAAGCCCACGTTCAAACCTGACGTGGACTCGCCCCGGCGACTCGCGGGCGACGCCCCTCGGCTCACCCCCGGCATCACGCCGCGCGGTCGGCCTCCGATCCGCCGTCCGTGCTGAATGATTGCGCGGGAAGATTTTCGGCACGCACCGCTGCGCACGTCCGAGACCATCACTTCATCACCTCAACGCTTCGATCGCGCAGCCCAGCACGCCCTCACCCCACGCCCGAACGGCCGCGTCCGGGCCGGCCACGACGTGACTCACGCTCGTGCCCGTCCGGCGGTCCGGCCCTTCGCCGCCCACCACACACGGATCGTGGTATTCCATCTCGCCGAACGTCACGTCCGGCCCGCCGCCAAACGCGTCGCCATCGTCGTTGTACACCTGGAAACAATCGCCCCCGAGGACCGGACTTTCGCGTTTGCCGTCGCGCAGCTCGAAGTTCCGCGGGTCATCGCGCGGCACATCGCAGTACGGTTCGCCAGGCATCGGCGCGAAAATCCGCACGATCAAGCTCGACCGCCCTTCGCCGAGTTCTCGGTAATACGCCATCCGCCCGGTCGTGTGCTCGGCCTTGATCCCCGCCTTGATCCGACGTCGGCCGTCCAGCCGAAACCGAACGCATGCTGGATCGATCACGACGTGACGATCGCCAAACGGTTCGTAATAACTCCGCATATCGTCAGGAATCGTGACCGGCCGAGCCGTCGGACAGATCAACGTCCCGCCCGTCGGAACCTGAAGGATGTCCCACGCGCCGGTACAGAAACCCGAATCCGCACCTTCCTGCATCTCGACCGAATGCGTGATGAGAAACGACAGGGACGCCAGGCCCGCAACATCGGCCGTACCCGAACGCTCCGCGATCACCTCACGCTGCACCAGCACCTTGCCCGACCGGCCGCTCCGCAGGTCGGTGAGCGACATGCCACAGGCGAGCTCGACGCGGTCTTCGTCGCCGGGGTTCATGTTGTGCCACGCGGCGGGGTCGATCTCGGCGGGCGTCGCGGCGGTGCCCTTGGGGTCGTTCAGTGCGTCCTCAAGCGTCGGCCAGAAGTACGCGATCTCCGGCGACATCCAAACGCGGTCGCCGCCGGTGAGCTTTCCTTGACTGCCGTCTTGATTGCTGAAATCGGTGGTGAAAAACAGATTGTGGTCCACGCCCGGCAACTCGCAGGCCAACACCCGCGCGCCGTGTTCGACCACCAGCAGCCGCGCTTCGCCCATCCGCAAGACGTGCGGGTTTTGGCCTTGTGCTTCGGCCTGAATTTCCAATGCATCGAACCATGTGTGGGGCATAGCCGCGACTGTAGCGGCTGTGTAAGAGACGTTCACTGCACGCCCGACGCCGCGTTGAAGGGCACCCCGAGCCCGGCGGGCACGGGCGTGAGCGTGAACTCAAACCCCAGATCGATCGCCGCATCGCGCAGCCGCCGCGCCGCGTCGAAGCCGTCGGGCCACACCGCGACGTTGAGGAATTGCCGCTGGGCGTCCAGCGACGCGAGGAGGCGCGTGAGCGCCGCGTCGCCGGCTTGGCCCATTTCGATCGCGGTGCCCGCACCGGGCGCGGGCCGTGCAGTTTGCGTTTCCGCATCGATCCGTAAGACAGCGGGATTCGCCGAGCCTTCGGCAGTCATCGGCCGGATCACCCGACCCGCGGCGACCATCAGCGGCACTTCCTGCTTGGCCGACGGACGGAACCGCGCCGCCCGGACGCGCTGGGTCGGTCGGCTTTGCAGCCGCTCGAGTTCTCGCTGGGCTTCCACCCATGCTTGTTCGACTTGCGCGGCGTCTTTCTGAGCCTCCTTGGATTGGGTCTCCGCTTGCTTCGCCTCGGCTCGAAGCGGCGCTTGGGCGTTTTGTAAACGCGCAAGCGCTTGAAGCTCGCTCTGGATCACATCAGACAACTCGGCCGCTTCTATCACGAGGTCGCCATCACCCGGCAACGTTTCCAGAAGCATGAGCGCTTCCAGGGCTTCAGGCATCGCCGCGGCTTGGGCCGGCTCGACGACCGCCTCGGGATCGAGCGGAACCACATCCGGCGTAGGCACCGTGAACTGCAACAGCACCACCACGGCTAACGCGATAAACAAAATGCCGCCAAACACGTTGCTGATCGCGTCCAGGAACAAGTCCAACGCGTCGTCATCAAGCTCTCGGGCACGGCGTCGGGTCAAGGTGTGGTTTCCGCGTGAGTCTCGGGTGTCTCTAAAGGCGCCAAATCCCAACCGACGTCGAACCCTTGGCGACGCAGCGCCTCCTGCGTTTCAGAGAACGCGTCAACCCCGGAGGGCGTCACCAGCAGCACCCACGCGCGTGAAGCCGAATCGATCGTTCGGGCATCCGCGAGAAAGGCGGCCGTGTTGGCCCACCGCGTTGGCGGCTTGGCCGTTTCCGGAGTACCGACCGGCCCGCCCGTTCGCAGCGGCGCGGCTTGGATGCCATCTCCATCGAGTCGAACCCACCACGTCGGCGTGCCCGCGGCGTCACCGTCCAGCAACGTCACGGGCGGATGCTGGCTTGCGATCGCGATGCGTTGACGCGTGTCGGCCAGTTTGGCGGCGAGCGTGTCGCGCCGCGTGATGAGTTTCTCTGCTTGGGCCCGCGCATGCTGCTTGGCAACGATGAGCTCAGCCCGTTCGGCTTCAAGCTCGGCCGCACGATCTTGGAGTCGTTGCGCTTCGGCCTGCAACGCATTGAGTTGGGCCGGCGTCACCAGCGGGTTTTCTGCCTCGGCTTGCAGCCGCGCGAGCAATGCCGTCTGTGCCTCAGACGGATCGTCCGTATGCTCGCTCGGCTCAATCACGGGCGTTGCCTGCACCGCGACGGTCCGCGTCAACAGATCGATCACCATCAGCAGCGTCGTCACGATCATCACGCCGGTGACCGCAGCCATGATGTCTTGAAACGCGAACAGCGAAAACGGTGCGCCCGCCCTACCGGAACCGGCTCCACGCCTTCGTCGCCGACGCCGACTCATGCCCGCCGCTCCGCGTCGAACGGGCTGAGCCGCAATTTGCCCACCACGTGCGTCAAGCAATACGCCTGGCACGCGTCGAGCAGCTCCTCCTCACGCTTCCGCGTCACCGTAAGCAGCATCTGCACGATCAGTGCGGCCACCAGCGCGAGCAGCGTCGTGTCAAACGCCGTCGCCAGCCCGCTGGTCACCTCCCGCAGCGCCGGCTTGAGCGCTTCAAAGTCGGCCGACTCCTGAATCACCCCGCCGAACGCGCCCAGCGAGACCGACAATCCCTGCACCGTGCCAATAAACCCCAACACCGGGATCGCCCAGACCAGTCCGCGTAGCAGCGTATAGCTCGACTCCGCCGCGTCCGCGTCCGCATCCGCTCGTGCGTGCAACGCGTCGTCCACGTCGCCGACCCGCCCCATGTTCTTCAGGTTCGAAAGCGCAAACGACATGCGATCAAACAGCATGAACCGCTGAGGATCGACGCACCGCGCCGACAACCGTTCCAGCACCCGCCCCGCCGTACCCGGCGATAACACGAAGTCCGGCTCTCGCGGCACCACGTCTTTCACCGACAACGCACGCCGTTGCACGCCAACTTTCTGAAGCTTCACCAGCAAACACAACGCCGCCCAAAACGACAACACCATCACGACGTATGGCACGGCCCCACGCTCCGTAAACAGCGCCACTCCCCGCGACTCCGGCAAAACCGCGAGCGCGCCGAAAAAGACGGCCGTCAACACCGCCGCAACCAATAGCCACGCGCCGCTGCGATAAGCGGTTCGCCCCGCCGGCTCGAGCCCCAGACGACTCTCGATGTCCAGGGCCGCCGCGCTGAGTCGGGGGACTTCCGATGATGCCGCGGGAGGGTCCGTCGTCAACGCGGTCACGGGCTGGGAGGAAGAGGAATCAGTATTCATCGCTGCTCTTTGGTCAAGGGTGCCCGTTGCCACATCAGCAAGAGCAGCCCAGTATGAGAAAGGAGATACGCCGCGGTCAGCACGGCATGCGTTTTTGCTGAAACCGTGGCGGCCGTTGTGATG
>JBCCDN010000072.1:0-14595 GCA_039030755.1 Planctomycetota bacterium
GTGGATATCGGCGGCGAAACGCTGACCTTCAAGCAGATGATGCAGGGGGTCGCGGCGGAGCGGGGCTTGAAGCGGTGGATCGTCCCGACGCCGGTGATGGCCCCGTGGTTCGCCGCGCGTTGGGTGGGTTTGGTGACGCCGATCCCGAATTCGCTGGCCGTGCCGTTGGTCGAGGGCATGACGCAGCCGTTGGTCGCGGACTTAAGTCAAGCTCAGGAGCTATTCCCGAACGTCGATCCGATTCCGTACCGGCGGGCGGTGCGGTTCGCGTTGGATAAGACCGAGAAGAAAGACATCGAGACGCGGTGGAGCGGCGCACCGACGCGCCCGGGCAAGGGTCGGATCGAGAGCGTCCTCGAAGACCGCGAAGGCGTGTTCCGGGATCAGCGGACGTTGGCGACGGACTTGCCTGCAGAGTGTTTGTTCGCGGCGGTGTGTCGGATCGGTGGGCCGTACGGGTACCACGGTTGGGGTTGGGCGTGGAAGCTGCGGGGGTTGATGGATGTACTCACGGGCGGGCCGGGGCTGCGTCGGGGCCGGCGGGATTCTGAGCGGATTTTGGAAGGCGAGGCGTTGGATTTTTGGCGGGTCGAGTGCGTGGAGTCGCCGAAAGATACGCATCGTTTGGAAGAACATCCGCACGAGCCGGGCCGGGCGTTGCTAAGGCTGCGGGCGGAGATGCGGGTGCCGGGCAAGGCGTGGCTTCAGTGGGAGATTCTGCCCGGGCGGGACGGGCATTCGGGCTGGACGCATCTGCGGCAGACCGCCTTGTTTGAGCCGCACGGTTTGCCGGGCACGTTGTACTGGTACGCGATGTTGCCCGCCCACGGGTTTATTTTTCCGGGCATGTTGCGGGGCATCGAACGGCAGGCACGGGCTTTGTACGAACAGCAACTTCGTGAAGGCGGTGAGCCGATCTCAGGAGGGCTGAGTTGATGGGCGATCGGAAGAAAAAGCCCCGCCGAGGAAACGCGAAGCAGCAGACGCTGCCGAGCAAGACGTGCGTGGTGTGCGGGCGAGCGTTTACGTGGCGGAAGAAGTGGGCGCGGGATTGGGACAACGTGAAGTATTGCTCGAAGGCTTGTGCCGCGAAGAAGGCGGATTGACCCCGGGGTCGCCTCGGCTGACCTACTATCAACCACTATGACGAAGCGTGTTGTGATCGTTGGGGCCGGGCCGGGCGGGCTGTCGTCGGCGATGCTGTTGGCCAAGGCCGGGCTGGACGTGACCGTGGTGGAGCGGCGGGGCCGTGTCGGCGGGCGGACCTCGACGCTGTTCGGGCAGGCGGACGGGGTGCAAGGCGAGTTCAAGTTTGACCTGGGGCCGACGTTCTTTCTGTACCCGCGGATCCTCGAAGAGCTGTTTGCGATGTGCGGGGACGATCTGCACGAACGTGTCGAAATGGTTCGGCTGGACCCGCAGTATCGCCTGCTCTTTGAGCGTCCGCCGGCGTCGGGCGAAACTTCCGGGGGGATTGATGTGCAGCTCGATTGCACGGCCAACATCTCACGCATGGTCGAGCAGATCGCGCAACTCAATGTGGAAGATGCGCAACGCTTCCCGAAGTTCGTGGCAGACAATCGCAAAAAATTCGCCGCGTTCACGCCGATCCTGCAGAAGGACTGGGGCTCGCTGGCCGCGCTGGCCGACCCGTCGCTGATGGAGATGCTGCCGCTGGTTCGGCCGTGGGCTTCGGTGGACGCGGACCTCAAGCGGTATTTCAAGGACCCGCGGGTGCGGCTGGCGTTTAGCTTCCAGAGCAAGTACTTGGGCATGAGCCCGTTCAAGTGCCCGAGTTTGTTCACGATTTTGAGTTATTTGGAATACGACTTCGGTGTGTTTCATCCGCGCGGCGGTTGTGGGGCGGTGAGTGACGCGATGGCGGAGGCGGCGCGGGACTTGGGCGTGGCGATCGAATTGGATGCGGATGTGAAGGCGTTGGACTTTGCTCCCGGCAGTCAGACGTGTACGGGGTTGACGTATCGCGATGCGGGCGGCGTGACGCATTCGCTCGATGCCGACGCGGTGGTGGTCAACGCGGACTTCGCCCACGCGATGAGCAAGTTGGTGCCGGACCGTCTCCGTACGCGGTGGACGGACAAAAAAATCGCCGCAAAAAAGTATTCGTGCTCGACGTACATGCTGTACCTCGGCGTGACGGGGGAGCCCGAGCACTACAGCAAGGCGTTGGAACACCACAACATTTTCCTGGCCCACGACTACCCGACCAACCTGGATCAGATCGAGAATCAGCACGTGCTCAGCGAGAACCCCTCGGTGTACCTGCAACACCCGGGGCACACCGACCCAACGATGGCCCCGGATGGCCATACCGCGCTGTACGTACTCGCCCCGGTCACGCACGAAACAACCAACGTCGATTGGCGGCGCGACGCGCCAAAGTTCCGGAAGACCGTGTTCAATCAACTCGCCAAGCTCGGCCTGCCCGATCTCGAATCCCGCGTCGTGTACGAGAAACAACTTACGCCCAGCGGTTGGCGGGACGACCTGGCGATCTTCCGCGGGGCGACGTTCAACCTCGCCCACAACCTCGGGCAGATGCTGAACCTTCGGCCCAACAATCGCTTCGAGGATTTGGACGGCGTCTACCTCGTCGGCGGCGGCACGCACCCGGGCTCGGGCCTGCCCGTGATCTACGAGGGCGCCCGCATCAGCGCGAAGCTGTTGTGCGACGACCTGGGCGTCACGACGAACTGGGAAGCCCCCGAACCCAAGTCGGCGACGCCGGGGTACGGGACGTTTCATGCGAGCCGTGAACCGGCGATGGTATGAATCGCAGAAACTATTGATGACGCAGATCGATCCGCGAGCACGGGAAGCCTGGGCCGGTCGATCGGTGCGCTCCCGGCTGAAGGTTGTGCGGAGGTTCCGCGGGCTGCTGGCGGATAAAGCGGACTGGGTCGCGAAGGATGTAGCCGAGGCGACGGCGTCGCGTCCCGAAGGGAGCGTGGGCGTCGCGGAGGTGTTGACGTCCGAGGTGTTGCCGCTGTGCGACGCGGCGAAGTTTTTGCAGCGTGAAGCGGGGTATTGGCTGAAGCCGCAGCGGTTGGGGTGGCGGGGGCGGCCGGCGTGGTTGTTCGGGGTCGCAAGCGAGATTCGGCGGGAACCCTTGGGCACCGTGCTCATCATCGCGGCGGGGAATTACCCGTTGTTCCTGCCGGGGGTTCAGGCGTTGCAGGCGTTGGTGGCGGGCAACGCGGTCGTCCTTAAGCCGGGTCGGGGCGGGACGGCGGCGGCGGCGTGGTTGGCGGATGTGTTGCGCGACGCGGGGTTGCCGGCGGGGTTGTTGGTCGTGGAGGAGGAGAGCGTGGAGGCGGCGGAGCGGTGGTTGGGGGGATGCGTGCCCGCTGAAGCGGGCACGCCGATCCGGCGTGCCAACAAAGTGTTTTTGACGGGTTCGGTGGAGAGTGGGCGGGCGGTGTTGGCGAAGTGTGCGGAGACGTTGACACCGGCCTGCGTGGAGTTGTCGGGGTGTGATGCGGTCTTTGTCTTGCCCGGCAGCGATGAGGCGACGGTCGCGCTTGCCGCGAAGGCGGTGGCGTTCGGGTTGCGGCTGAACGGGTCGCAGACGTGCATCGCGCCACGGCGGGTGTTCGTGGCTACCGGTCGGATTGAATCCGATTTCGCCTGCGCTCTGCGTGATGAAGTGAATTGGTTTGGCCCGGTCCCAGTTGATCCCGGAGTCATGGCACGCGTTCACGCCATGTTCAACGCCTGGTGGTCCGAGGCGGACGCTTCGCCGAATGATAAGAGCCAACATCGTGAGCGTCTTACGGGTCGGTGGAAGCCGGTCGGTGCATTGGAAGCGGTCCCTTTTGTGCTTTGGGGCGTCAAGCCAACGGACGAAATTGCCCAGGCCGATCTTTTCGCACCGGTGGTTTCGATCATTCGGTGTAGCGGCGATACGGAGATGCTCCAAGCCGACGCGGCGTGTCCCTACGCGTTGGGGGCTTCGGTCTTTGGCCCGCGGAAGGAGGCCGAGCGTTTTGCGCGTCGCGTCCGGGCGGGGAGCGTCACGGTCAACGACCTGGTCGCGCCCACGGCCGACCCGCGCTTGCCGTTCGGGGGGCGGGGCGATTCGGGGTTTGGCGTGACGCGGGGGGCCGAGGGTTTGCTCGAGATGACGCGGGTGAAGACGGTGAGCGTGCGGCGGCTTAACCAGCACCCGCACTATGATCCGGTTGGAGACGAAGACGCGGCGGCGTTCGCGGCGTATCTGCGGACGGTGCACGGGCCGAGTTGGGCGTCGCGGTTGGCGAGCTTGCCGGCGTTGTTCGGAGGGTTGAAGGCGTTGTCGAAGAAGTCCGGGTCGAACCAGGGAAACCAAGATGATCGCGAACAACACGAATCGTGAAGCGAAGGTCGGCGTCATCGGCGCGGGGCTTGGCGGGTTGGCGGCGGCGGCGACGTTGGCGGCGCGCGGCTACCGCGTCGTGTGCTTCGACAAGAACCCGTGGCTGGGCGGCAAGGCGGCGCAGCTCCACGGCGAAGGTCCGGGCGGCGAGAAGTTCCGCTTCGACATGGGCCCGACGATTCTGACGGTGCCGAAAGTGCTGGAGCGCATCTTTGCCGAGGCAGGCAAAGACATGCACGACTACCTGGACCTCGTGCGTTTGGATCCGCAATGGCGGTGTTTCTTCGACGACGATGCGGGTGGTGGTGTGCTGGATCTGCGTGAAGACACGGACGCGATGAAACAGACGCTCGCCGACTTCGGCTTGGGCGGCGGCGACGTCGCAAAATACGAAGACTTCATCAAGTACACGCAGCGCCTGCACCGGATCAGCGACGATTTCTATTTTTGGAAGGCGATCGGCGGCATCAAGGACATGATGGACGTCGGCGGGGCGACGAGCCTCGACACGCTCAAGGACGTATTGGCGATGCGGATGGGCCGGTCGGTCGCGAGCACGATTCGGAAGTACGTGCCCGAGAAGCGCGTGTCGCAAATGCTGGATCACTTCACGCAGTACGTCGGCAGTTCGCCGTACGGCAGCCCGGCGATTCTCTGTGGCATTGCGTCGATGCAGGTCAATGAGGGCGTGTGGTATCCGATCGGCGGGACGCGGGCGGTGCCCGAGGCGTTGCAGAAGCTGGGCGAAGAACTCGGCGTCGAGTATCGGGCGGGTGAGGGGGTGTCGCGGATCGTGAAGGAAAACGGCGCGGTGGCGGGCGTCGTGTTGGAGAGCGGCGAGCAGGTCGCGCTCGACGCGGTGGTGAGCAACATGGACGCGGTACGGACGCGGCACGAACTGGTCGACGGCGATCGGCACCGCGACGGCAAGGCGACGGGCGCGGACCCCGAGCCGGCGTGTTCGGGCGTCGTGCTGTATCTCGGTTTGAACAAGGGCTACGACCATCTCGCGCACCACGATTTTGTGTTCTCGCGCGACCCCGAGGAAGAGTTCGATGCGATTTATAAGCGAGGCGAGCCGGCCCCGGACCCCACGGCATATCTCGCGGCCACGGCGAGGACCGAAGCCCCGGGAACGGTTGCCCCCGAAGGTGGGGAGGCGCTGTACGTTCTCGTGCATACGCCGTATTTGCGGCCGCATCACGATTGGTCGAAAGACGGCGAGTTATTCACGACGTATCGGCAGACCATTCTGGATAAGCTCAAACGGACGGCCAATCTGCCGGACCTGGAAGAGCGGATCGTCTTCGAGCGGTCGCTCACGCCGCAGGACATCCACGATCGGTATCGCGTGCTCAACGGTGCGATTTACGGTTTGGCTTCTCACGGGCTGTGGACCGGGGCGTTCAAGCCCAGCAATCGCAGCGGCCTGGCGGATGGCCTGTACCTGGCGGGAGGAGCGGCTCACCCCGGCCCGGGCATGCCCATGGTGATGATGAGCGGCTGGATCGCTGCGGACACGCTAGACCAAGACAACGCCGCACCGGCGGCGAAGTTGATGAAACGCGAGCCGGCCACGGCGGGCTGATCGGCTTCGTTACACTATTGGGTTTCCCGAAACGAGAACCACCATGCCTGACGCCACCGAAGAACTCCGCCTGCATCACAAAAAAGTCCTGATCGTTGATGACGATTCGGAGGTGCGTTCCGCGATCGATCATTCGCTCCAGGCCGAGGGTGCGCTGACGCAGACTTGCGGCGACGGGAACACGGCCGTGCGGATCGTCGAATCCGACCCGCCGGACCTCGTCGTGTTGGACATGATGCTGCCGAAACGCTCGGGTTTTCTCGTGCTTGAGAAAATCAAGCGGTTCGAGAAGTGCCCCAAAGTGATCATGGTCACCGCGAACGAGGGCAAGCGGCACCAAGAGTACGCCGAGGCGTTGGGCGTCGATGGCTACCTCCACAAGCCGGTGCGGATGGAGCGGCTGATTACGGCCGTGTCCGAGTTGCTCTAAGCGGTCCTGATCAGAAAAAATGGGCCCGGGGTTACAATGAGGCGAATGCTTTTTTGAAAGGGCTTGCCATGACGTTGTCTCATTGGTTTCGTGGGATTTGTGTTGGTTTGTTGGTCGGCTTGGCGGGTGTGTCGTATGCCGCCGAGACGCGTGAAGCCAAGGCGATCATGAAGGACGGGCGGACCCTGACCGGTCAGCTCGTGATCCAGAACGACCGCGTGGTGGTGCTGAATATTGCCGGTATCGAGACGACGCTGCAGCGTGGCGACGTGGCAGAGTTGGAGGTTCAGCAGACGCCTCAAGAGGTGTACGACGCGGTACGGCCGACGTTAGCCAACACCGATCTATCCGGTCGGCTGGACCTGACCCGAGCGATGATGGATCGAGACGCGTTCGGGCTGGCGCGGCGTGAGTTGTCCGATTTGGCTCGGCTGTTCCCGGGTGACCCGCGCATCGATCGACTCGATACGCAGATCACCGCCAAGGAAGAACTGCTGCGGCGACGCGTCGAGCGCGACAACCGCCGTTCCCCGGGTGGTGATGTTTCCGACGGGCCAGTGCCGCGTGAACGCAACGCCAGGCCCGAAGAGGGGGACCTGCTCAACGAGGACCAGATCAACCTAATCCGCGTGTATGAGATCGACCTTGGCGAAGAGCCGCGCGGCATCTCGATCAAGCCCGAGACGATGCAGCAGTTCTTCACGGTATATCGCGACGGCAACAATCAGCCACTGGACCGTCGCGGCCAGAGCGACTTCCGCCGCTTGCCCGGCTATGAGCAGCTCGACGCGATCTTCTCCACGCGGGACCGTGGTCTGTACGCCGGTGTCGTGGTCGCCAACGATCCGCCGGCGATGGCAACGTTTCGGAACCGCGTGAATGGGCCGTATGTCGTGAACTATTTCATGCGACACTTCGGCCCCAACGCTCAGGGCGACGGGCCCAAGCTAGACCTGGTCGGCACTCGTCCCAACGCCGTTGGCGAGGCCTACACAAACTTTTATGTCTTGAATGCGGCGACCGGTCCTTCCGGGGTCCCCCTGATTGATCGGATCAATCCTTCCGAATCCCTGCTGCTGCAGTGGGGATTGCCGCGTGACCGTGCGGTTCATCCGGCTCCCGAGGGTGTTAAAGGATGGGAGCCAGCGTTTCGGGGCGTTGACGATCCACGCTTCCAGCAGCTTGTAGACTGGATCGCGTCGCTGTTCCCCAGCCCGCCGGCCAATTACGGTCTGTCATTTCAGCCCGGTGCGGCGAACGGCAATCCCCCGTCAGAACTGGGAGCTCCCGCCACCTCGGAGACGCCGTAACCGCCGGGTTTCCGCGCAGTTCGCTCGATGCGTTGAACGGCGGTCACCGTGGTACTATTCAGCCTAGCGCGGCGGCTGGTTAGCTGCGTGTTTTGTTGTGACGTTTGTATTGAGGAATCGCGTTTCATGAAGTTCGCCCCGTCCGCCGTTGTCGTTGCCGTCAGTTCTGCTTCGCTGCTCGCGACGCTCACGGGTTGCGATCCGTCCGCCAAGAACCGTGGTGAAGCCGCCCGGCTGCTCAATCAAGGCGTCGCCGCGATGCTCGAAGCAGACACGGCCAAGGCTAGCGATAATCAGCGGCTGTCTGAGGTTCGGCTCGGCATGCTCTCCGCCGCGGTCGCCCCGTTGGAAGAAGCGGCGTCCAAGGGTGCGCCCGCCCAACAGGCTCAGGCGAATCTGCTGCTGGCCCGCATCGAGGCTCAAGCCGCCGAAGCCCTCGCACGCGATGCCGCGTCCGGCTCGGCCGACACCCGGCTCGCGCTCGTCGGCCTGCTCGCGCGGCTCGACGCGATTGAAGCGCTCGGCTCCACGGCACTCACCGCTCAACGCGACCCCGCCGAGGCCATCGCGCAGATGGATGAGGCGATTGCTTCCGGCGAAGCTAAAAAAACTGAGTTGGCCACGCAGGTCGCCCGCCTGCAAGCCACGGTCGCCGATCTGGAAAGTCAGATCACGAAGCAGCAGGAAGCCGCCCGGGGCGCCTTTGCCGAGAAGACCAACCTGGAAAGCGCCGCGTTTGTGCTTGACGGAGACGACAAATACGAAACGCTGAGCCAGGCGACCGCCGCCCAGCGTCGAGCGGATATCGCCGACGTCCAAGCCCAAGAACTCACGATTGAACGGGAACAGGCCGTCGCGGAACTCGATTTGGTCGACCGCGAACTGACGCTGGCCCAAGAATCGCTCGATCGTTTTCTCGACACGCGGGACGCTTTCGCGCAGGCTGGGCAGGACGCGGAACGCGTGGTCCGTGAGCTGCGGGCGCAGCAGGCTGAACTAACCGACGGGCTCGCGGCCGATCTGGAGCAGCGGGTCAATACGTTCTACGAGACCGTGACCGGCCCGATCACCCAAGCGGCTCAGCGGGCTCAGACGGCGGTAGACCGTACGGTCCGGGCCGGTTCGGGACTGCGCGGGGCTGAGCAGCGTCAGCAGCAACTCGAAACGTTGGACAAGATGCATTTACTCACGCAGACGCTCGCGGACGCCGCGAGTTATCACGCCGGCCTCGACGCGTCGCTTGAAGCAATGGTTGGCCGATCGGTGTTCGAGCGGGCCCCCGAACTGCGTCAGAAAATCGACACGATTTCGAACGAGTTGAGCGGTGTGGCTCAAGCCTTCCGCGATCAAGCAGGTGAAGCGCTCACGGCCACGCAGCAACAGCTCGAATCGCTCGGCGACGACGCGGAGACCGCGGCCACGGTACGCGACGCCGTCGCACGTTTGGCGTCGCAGATCAATGCCGGTTGACCTTGACCTTGACCTTGACCTTGACCTTGGGGCTTAGCGACACAAGCTCAAACTATTTTGCCGCGCCAACGCAAGCTTTGCTGGTTGAGTTGCGTGACGGTGGGTTGTCCCTCGTCGAGCAATCGCTCCGCTAAAGCCACGGCCCGCTTGAGTTGTTCTGTATCGAGTTGTTTGTAGGCCCGTAGCCGGCGGTCCAGATACTTGTACCAACAGTCCTCAAACAGCGCGTCGAGGATCATTCGCATAAAGCAGTGGTCTTCACGGATCGTCCAGTTACCACGGCCAGCGGCGGCCGGAAGTTCAACGCGCACCAGTTCTAAGTAACGCGCTTGCAGATCGTAACGGTCGTGGGGGAGTCCTGGTAAAGGCTCCGACGCTCGGCTCACGCGGAAGCCGACTCGGTTGGTGTCGCGGGCTGTTCTTTGCTGTCCCGTGTCGCAGGGATGACCGCGGCTGCGCTGGGGTCGGCCGAATTCACCGATGCGAGCACGGTTTGGCCGGCAAGGACTTTTTGCCCTTGGGTCACTTGCACCACCGGCTCAATCGTTCGGGGCAGGTAAAGCTCCGTGGTGGAGCCGAGCTTGATGATGCCCATGCGTTGGCCGCGCTGGACGATTTGTCCGTCACGCAACGCATTGTGAATCGTGCGGGCAAGCATCCCCGCGACCTGCCGAACCGCCGCGACGGGGTGGCCCTTAGACGGGTGGACCAGCAGCGTCGTGACCGACTGATTGTCTTCGATGCTTTGCGGGTTCAGCGTGTTGCCGAAGTTGCCCGGCTGCTCGGTGATCGCGGCCACCTTGCCGTGGCAGGGGCTTCGGTTGAGGTGCACATCGAAGACGGACATGAACACCCGGACGCAGGTCGCCGGGCCGTCGAAAGGCGGAAAGTGCTCGACGTCGTGGATCGAAGAAACGCGACCGTCACAGACCGCCACGACCGCGCCACGCTGGCTCGGCGGCTTGCGGACCGGGTCGCGGAAGAACAAGACCGTGACTACTGCAATGACAATCGGTAGCGGCGCTAACCACCACCAACCCAGCAGTGCACCGCTGATCGTGAGCAAGGCACCCACGAGGAGGATGATCGACCATTCGGCACGCGCGTAACCGGAGAGCATGGGGCTTAGCTTACCGATTGATGTGGCGCGGGACGATCGCGGATCGCGATCAGCATGACGTGACTCGAATCGATCAAGGGTCCGAGCCAAGAGTGGGAGCGGGGCTTGGGGACCTGGATGGGGACGGCGATGACGCGGTCGGCCCATCGGCCGAGTTGCCGGTAAGAGTCGTACACGCTGTAGGAATACCAGAGCCCGTCGGCTTCGCTTTCCATGTAGCCCTTGCCGCCGGTCCGGATGCGGTCGTAGAGCTTCCAGAGCCGGGCCTTGCCCAGTCCGAGCTTGATCCACCGGACCCAAGGCCGACCCTGCCCGAAGCGGTTGGTGTCCGAAAGGATGACCACCCGCCGAGCGACGCGGGTCATCTCGGCGACCACTTTCGACGGGTCGGGGACGTGGTGAAGCACGCCGAATTGCATGGTGGCGTCGAACGCGTCGTCGTCGTAGGGCAGGTCGTCGCCGGAGCCAACACGGAGTCGATCGCCGGATAGGCCGTGCGTTTTTTGGGCGATCTCGATGAGCGAATCGACCGGCTCGATGCCTTCAGTCTTTACCGTAGGACAAGTCTGGTCGAGTCCGAGCATCGCCCGTCCCGTGCCACAGCCCACATCCAATGCCGAGGTCACGCCCAAGGCCGGAAGCAGACCTGCGAGATACTCCAGCGCGAGGTGATGCTCGTCGTAGACCTCGGTATGGAGTTGGTCGTAGGCCTCGGCGGTCTGCTTGTAGTACTCGCGCTGGGCTTGTTGTTCTTCTTGCGGGGTCGAGGGCGGCAACGGGGGGAGGCTCCTGCGGGGCTCGGCGTGGTGACGACGACGCTTACGTGTTCTTTTTGCCGACCATGAGGCCAATCACGCCGAACAGAACGGCACCGACCAATAGTCCGATGGTCAGAAACATCACGCTGGAGTTGCCGCGTTCGTCGATGAGCAGCGAGGTGAGTTGGCTGCGTTCACCGAGCACGGCCGCGGTGGTCACGATCAGGCCGATGGCCAACGCGATGAACGCCACGAACAACAGGCCGAAGCTTAAGCCCGAGCCGGCAGGGTCGAACTCGTCGGACGCGTATGCAGCGGTGCCGGCAGCCACGGTCGCGCCGCCGACGCCTGCGGAGGGCGCTTCGAAGACGGCTGAGCCGTCAGAGGCTCCGCTGATGCTGCCACCGAGGTGCTCCAGGCCGGAGGGCCCGGACGCGCCGGTTTCCATGCTCATCGCGCCGTCGAAGACGCCCGATGAGCCGACCGAACTTTCCATCTTGAAGTCGGCCGAGCTTTCGTCGCCTCCGCCGGGGTAGATCTCGTCGAGGAGTTCGGCGCCCAGCGAGGTGTCGTCGGATTCGCGGGTGAGGTCGAGCAGGCCCGAGCCGGAGCCGACGGATTCGAGGGCGAGCTCTTCGTCGTCGTCGACGCGGGCGGAGGTGACCTGCGTTTGGGCCATGGGGTCGGCGGGTTCGATCTCGCCGGCATCGAAGACGGACACGCCCGAAGCTTCGCGGGGGTCTTCGTCTTCGAGGGCGTCGTCGATTTTTGTGTCGCCCGAATCGTCGAGGAGAATCATGGAGCTGCCGGTCGCAGACATGCCCGAAGCCGAGTCGGACGCGATCGGAATCGCACCCGACGAACCAGCCGAGGCGGCGAGGCCGTCCACCTGGTCCCGCTTGAACATCAGCTTGTCGCGGTCGCGGAACTGCTGGAGCTTGCCCTCGGCGGCCATTTCCTTGATGGCGTCGGGCTGCACGCCCAGCTTCTCGGCGGCCTCATCGAGGGTGTAAAACATCTTGGCCATGGGGCGGACTCCGATACAACGGCGGACAAGCGGCAAATTAGCGGCGCAGAACGACATTCACGCCAGACTTTTCTAGTGTAAGTCCTGAACGGACCCGCCACAAGAACCGTTGAACGCCGCCCCGGAAGACCCAAACTTCGGGACCTCGGGGGCGAATCCGCAAAAGCCGAAACGGCTAAGCCCCGGGACGCTCGCCATGCTCGACCCGCAAACGCTTTCGTTGCCCCGCCTGCCCGATGCTTTGGTGGGCTTACGCCTCGCGCACCTGACCGATCTGCATCTGCATCGGCCCGAAGCGCAGCGGCTTCGCTCACGTTTTCGGTCCCTGCTCGACGATCTGCACGCCGAGCACGTCCGCCGGCCGATCGACCTACTCCTGCTTACCGGCGACTTCATGAACCACGGCGATGACGAGCCGGCGGCGTTGGCGTTTCTACGAACGCTGCAGGAACGGATCGAGCCGGCGGTGGCGACGCTGGGGGTGTTCGGAAACCACGACTCGGACGCGTTGGTGGAGGCGTGTCGTTCAGAAGCGATGCAGGTTGCTCGGCCGGTCCTTTGGCTGCTGAATGACGCGGTGCGGCTGACGTTTCGTGGTACGCCGCTGGACGTGGTGGGCGTGGACACGCGGATGTCGCGCTGGCCCGACGCGGTGCGGCTCGCTGGCGCGATGCACGCCGATTTGCCCACCGATCTTCATCCCGAGGTGTGCGGGCCGACCGATCGCCGTCGGCCGTTTCGCTTGATGCTGGCCCACTTCCCCCGCGTCCTGCCCACCGCGGCGGATTTGGGTGTGGATCTGTTACTCAGCGGCCATACGCACGGCGGACAGGTTTGCCTGCCGGGGCGTCGGCCGTTGAAGAACTCCTCGTCGCTGCCCAACCGTTTGACCGCGGGTTGGCAGCGGCACCGTGACACGCTGCTGTGTGTGTCACGCGGTCTGGGTGAAATGACGTTGCCGTTCCGCGCCTTTGCGCCCCGCCAGCTTCCGATCTACACGCTCACCCGAGGCCCGCTTCGGCCCTTGCGCGAAACCCGGGCGACTCACTTGCGGACCGAACTCGTGAAGCCCTGGTAAATGCAAGAAGCCCGCGTTGCTTGAACGCGGGCTTCTGCTGAACTCTTGAATGCAACGAAACGGGCCTTAGTTGACCAGATCCTTCAGGCCCTTCATCGCGCGGACTTTCACGTTCTTGCTGGTGGGCTTGGGCTTCTGGGGCACCATCTCGCCGGTGAACGGGTTGCGGACCAGCTTGCCGCCCTTGACCGCGGGCTTCTTGACCAGCGTCATCTTCGCGAGGCCGAGCAGGTTGAACTGCTGGTGCTTCTTGAGGCTCTTGGCCATCATGTCGGTCAGCGCGTCACACACGGCGACGACGTCCTTGCGGGTGAGGTCGGTCTCTTCGGCGAGCGTGCGGTAGATCTCCGACTTGGTCGGGGGCTTGGCGGCGGGGGCTTTCTTGGTGACTTTCTTGGCCATGGTTGCGCTCCTTGCGGTGGCGTGAGGAAATGGACGGGGTGACGATTCTCCCCTGATTCGTGGCGAATTCGTTCGCCGGTGATGCATCAATCGCGTATCGCCCATGAAATCCTGCACTTTTTATCGATCCTCGTCAAATCCGCTTGAAAAACAAGGTAAATCCGTATGCGATAAAACACGGTTCACCGCCTCGGGCCAACCCTGCCGGAATGACACCCGCGCGGCCGTTTCCCCGGCCGCTGGCAGCGAACACCCCTGCTCACGCCCCGTGAACGCGGTTTCACGCCTTGACGCGTTTGGCACCGAGGTTGCAATTCCCTTTTTGTGTGGCACCGTGCGCGCGTCGCCGTGCCATCTTTTCCACAAACCTCGCTTCGCACAAGGAACCCACCATGTCCAAAACCATTGGCATCGACCTGGGCACGACGAATTCCGTCGTCGCCGTGATGGAAGCCGGCAGCCCCAAAGTGCTCATCAACGCTTCGGGCAACCGCACCACCCCGTCCATCGTCGCCTTTACCGACAAGGGCGACCGCCTCGTCGGCCAACCCGCGCGACAACAACAAGTCACCAACCCGCAAGGCACGGTCTATTCGATCAAGCGCTTCATGGGCCGCCGCGCCAACGAAGTGCAGGATGAGCAGAAGATGGTGCCCTACGAAGTGCTCGGCTCGGGCGACGATGTCGTCAAAGTCGCTGCCAAAGGCAAGGAGTACACCCCGCAGGAAGTTTCCGCGATGGTGCTCGGCAACCTCAAAAAGACCGCCGAGGACTATTTGGGCGAAACCGTGACCAACGCCGTCATCACCGTCCCGGCCTACTTCAACGACAGCCAGCGGCAAGCCACCAAAGAAGCCGGCGAGATCGCGGGCCTCAAGGTCGACCGCATCATCAACGAGCCCACCGCGGCCGCGCTCGCTTACGGCCTGGACAAAAAAACCAACGAGAAGATCGTGGTCTTCGACCTGGGGGGCGGCACGTTCGACGTCTCCATCCTCGACGTTGGCGATGGTGTTTTTGAAGTGCTCTCGACCAAC
>JBCCDN010000073.1:0-14071 GCA_039030755.1 Planctomycetota bacterium
CACGACCGACCGTCAGCTCCAGGCCGACTACCTCCGGGACTTCATGACGGCGGTGTTTGCACACGAGTCGATCGATTCGTTCGTGCAGTGGGGCTTCTGGGAAAGCGCGCACTGGCGACCCGACGCGGCTTTGTTCAACGCTGATTGGTCGATCCGCCCCGCGGGCCAAGCGTATGTCGATCTTGTTTTCGACGAATGGTGGAGCGACCTCCAACTCGTGACCGACGCCGAGGGCGATGCGGAGTCGCGCGTGTTCCGCGGCGAACACCGCGTCGAGGTGACGGTCGATGGCGAAACCCGGGTCTACAACGTGACGGTCGGCGAAGACGGCCTCACGCTGTCGGACGTATTCATCTCCACCCTGACCGGGGACTTCAACGGCAACGGCCGCGTGGAGCAGGGCGACCTGAATCTGGTCCTCAATCACTGGGGACAAACACTCAGCGACCCCTCAGCCGTGGGCTGGCTCAACGCCGTCCCGGGCGGCGCGATCGCGCAAAGCGAGCTGAACCAGGTCTTGAACAACTGGGGTTCGACGGCCGCGCCCGACCTGCGCGGACTGGGCGTTCCCGAGCCGGGCGTTGGCGTCGTGGCCGGCGGTTTGCTTATGGCTGTGATCCGGCGTCGCCGCCGACCGCTCACGCAAGTCTGACAGCCAAAGGCCTTGTCACACGGCTTCTCGGCCGGTAGTTTCAGCCCAGTGTTCTGGGTTGTCCTCTAGGCAAGGCACGGGTCTTACATCATGCAAGACGGGGTTACAGGCAAACGTCGCACGCGGTGCGTTTCGCAAACAATGCGATCGATTCGCGCGCTACTCGAAGCGTTGGAGCCGCGCGTGTTGCTGAGCGGAGAGAGCGGCGTGGCCGGGCTTGCCTGGAGCTTTGACGAAGTCGGTGGCCCGGGGAGCGGTGTGTGGCGAGCGGTGATTGAGGCGGAGGCGTTTGACCAGCGTTTTGATGGCGCGGGCGCGGCAACGGGCCAACGCTGGGAAGCGGTTGACAATTTCAACGGCGTGTCTGCGGGGATCGAGCCTGGGCCGGTGATCTGGTCAGGCAGTGGCATGGTGCCCGGTGCCGCGGTCGCGGCGCTGCCCGATGCGGACGTCCGGCTGAACGCGTCCGGTGACTTCACGGCCAACGCCCCGCGGCTCGACTACCGGCTGGCGGTTCCTACGCCGGGTCCATACACCGTCTGGCTACGCGGCGGAGGCGACAACGCGGGGAACTCGGTGCACCTGGGCGTGGACGCATCGCCCCAGGAAGACGCCGACCGGGTCCGCTGGACCAACGACACGCCCGGCCTGCACTGGACGCAGCGCACGATGGACGGGGACGCGCCCGTACAGATTGATTTCGGCGAGTCGCAAGCCGGCTCGGGAACCGCGCTGCTGAGCCTGTGGATGCGCGAAGACGGCGTCGTGGTCGACCGTATCGTCGTGACCAACGAAGGTTTGGTGCCCGGCTCGGCGGCGTTCGATCCTCAGGCAGACGCCGGCGCGGGCTGGTTCGGTGCCGGTCCGGCGGCCAGCGAACGTTTGCAAGAAACCGGCACGATCTCGGGCGTGGTCTTCGATGATTTGAATCTCGATGGCTTGCGTGACCCGGGGGAACCGGCGGTGGAAGGCGGTCTGGTGTGGCTTGAAGAAGCGTTGCCGGATACGAACGTGTTGGGGCAACTCGACACCGTGGACACCAATGCGAACGACCGGTGGGACCCGGGAGAGGGCGAGCGATGGGTCCGCAGCGACGACAACGGGCGGTTCGCGTTCGACGGGCTCACGACCGGCGGCGGCGCAGACTATTCGGTGAATTGGCAGGCGCCCAAGGGTCCCGGCAAGACAATCCCGACGACCCGAGGTTTTGTGCCGGCCACGATCACCGTGGATGTTCCGCTGGAGCAGGGGGCGTCGGTGGATGATCTCGCGTTGGGCGTGTTCACGCGGACCCTGCCGGTGGATTACGTCGAAGCCAACGAAACCATCGGGGACAACAACCTGACCAGCCGGAACAATTCCTCGCCGACCAGCCCGCTTCGCCTCCTGGCACGGGTATTTCGCGGCGCCGACGTGGTGATCGAGGCTTACCAAGACCCGGACGGCCCGCGCGTGACGCTGCTCGAAACCGTCGCGCCGCCGCAAAACGATCCCACCGACAACTTAATCGCGCCGTTCCTGTTCACGACGAACGGCAACGCGCCGTTGGCCGACGGAACCTGGCAGGTCGTGGTTCGGCAGCAATCGGATTTGTTTGAGCCGGGCTTTTCGAACGACTCCACACCGATCACGTACACCATCGACACCACGCCGCCGGTGATCACGGTCGATGCGGTGCAGATTGAGGCCGACCCGTTGTTGCCACCGCCCGCGCCGACCCTGACGGGGACGGTCGATGGCTTTTTCGACCAAGTCTTTGTCGCGGTCGAAGGCCGCACTTTTTTTACCGGGCCGGCCTTCGGCGGATGGACCTTGGAACCGGAGGCCTGGGGCGGCGTCGGTTTAGAGCCGGGCGTGTACGACGTCACGGCCTTCGCCACCGATGCGGCGGGCAACGTCGGCTTCGACACGACCGTGGGCGAACTCGAAGTCGTCGAGGCCGGCGGTGCGATCGGCGGTGTGCTGTTCGAAGACATCAACGGGAATCGCTTGCGTGACCCCGGAGAACCAGGCTTGGCGGGAACGCGGGTCTGGTTCGAGACGGTGGCCGACTCGGGGTCCCTCGGCAACGGCGTGTTGGACTGGACCGACGCCGACGGGGATGGCGTCTGGGATGACGGCGAAGGCGAACGCTGGGTGGCCGGCCAAGCGGACGACCCCAGCACGCCCGACGTGGACGAGACCGGGCGCTACGCCTTCGACAACCTGCTCCCCGGTACGTACCGGCTCAACTTCGAACAGCGCGACGGCTATCAAGGCACGGCTCCGATTCCCGGTGGGGTGCAGGGCGAGTTCACGCAGGTCGTCACGATCATGCCCGGACAACAGATCACGGAGCTCGACGCCGGGTGGCGACGGGTTCTGACCTTCACGCCCGACCCGAGCAACGACAGCGGCTTTAGTCCGTCGGACCAACTCACCAACCGAAACAACGCCAACCCGCAACGCACGCTCACCTTCACCGCCGGCTCCCTGCTGCCCGGCGATGTCGCCTCGGTCTACGCAATGCAAGTCGGCTCGGAAGCACCCCCGCGACGCATCGCCCAGGCAAACGAAGTCGACGGCTCGGCCGTCTTGATCACCGATGGCGTCACGGGCCTAAGCGATGGCATCTGGAACTTCCGGCTTGAAGTGACGGACGCCAGCGGGATCGTTTGGTCGAGCTCAAGCACGTCGTACACCCTCGACACGACCGCGCCCCCGCCCCCGACCGTGGATCCGTATCAATCCTCGGCGGAGCCCACCCGTTTCTCCGGCCAGATCGCCGGGGACGTGATCTCGCTGGAACTCCGTCCGCAGCCTCAGGCGACTTCGGATCCGGACTTTGGCGACGCGTTTTTGCTCGGCGGGGGCGGGCCAACGCAGCCGTGGGCGTACTTCGGTTGGGACGGCCCGTTACCGGCTGGGGCGATCGATTTGGATTACCGAGCCACCGACCGCGCGGGCAATGTCACCGAAGGCACGATCGCCGAAGCGATCCGTATCCAGCCGCGACCGATGCTCGACCTTTCCCTCACCCGAGCCGACGGCACCGCCCTCACGCCCCAGCCCGGCGAACCCGACGCCTTCTGGATCGATGAAGGCGACGACGGATTTGTCACCCTGCGGCTCACGGTGACGCCGTCCTCTGCATTTTTCAATGGCGGCGAATCGGCGTCGGCTCGGGTCGTGATCGATGCCGCCGGCTCGACCGCCGAGCCAGGCGTCGATGCGTCCGGGCTGCTCGAAGTCGACGCGACGCCCGACGACGACACGGTGCCCACACAAGCCGTCGTGCTCACTTGGAACGACGGCGACGACCAGCCACAATCGCTCGCGTTCCGGATTCAGGGCGACCGCTTGATCGAGGCCGACGAAACGCTGCGCTTTGCCCTCGAGTCGATCGCCACCGCGGGCGTGGACTACTACGAACTGGGGATCGCGACGCAGACTCTCACGCTGCTCAACGACGATGTCGAAACGTTCAGCAGCACGATCGAAGGCGGGCTATGGGATGACGCGGACGGGGACGGTCGCTTCGACGACGACGAGTCGGCTCTGCTTCGGGGCGCGCGGGTGTTTCTCGATAGCGACGGAGACAACGCTCTCGACTGGAGCGACGCGGACGGCGACGCGGCGTGGGATGCCGGCGAGGGCGAACGCTGGGTCACGACCGACGCGACGACCGGGCGTTACGTGTTCGAGGGTTTGCCCGCGGGCTCGTACACGATCGGACTGACCGACCCGCCCGAGACGGTCCGCACTTCGCCGTGGTGCACGCCCCTCTTCGATGACGGCTTCGAGGCGACTTCCATTGACACCCAACGGTGGGCGAGTCGAACCGGCGTCACGTCGCTGGCCTTGTCGTCCTACGACAATGTTGAGGGCGAGCGGGTGGCGAACCTACGCGGGCGGGCCAACCTGATGAGCGTGCCGCTGGACTTGAGCGGATCGGACAGCGCAACGCTGCGGTACGCCTGGGCCGACGCCTCTTCGGAGACCGGCGACGACATGATCCTGGAATACCGAGACGACCAGGGACAGTGGCGGGTCTTGAAGCAGCACTTCGGCAGCGGCCCGTCGCTGCCACGATTCACGTGGCAGCAGTTGGTCTTGCCGGCGGAAGCGTTGCACGACAACACGGCCGTGCGATTCCGAACGCTGACGTCATTCACATTCGACGCGTGGTACCTCGACGCGGTCGCGATCGCGACCGACAATCTGTCCGGCGTCAATCGCGTCGTGCTCGGGGCAGACGATCGCATCAACGACGTCGACTTCGGACTCGTGCCCCTGGTCGACTTTGCCCCGGTGACCGTGACGCCCACGGCGGGGGTCACGACCAACGATCCGATCGGATCCGTGCGCTTCGCCTTCAACGAACAAGTAGACTCGGCTTCGCTGGAGCCCGGCGACGTCCTCATCAACGGCGTGCCCGCCGCGGAAGTGCGCGTGATCGACGCCTTTGTGGCCGAGTGGATTCCCGACGCCACGCAGCTCTCCGAAGAATCGTTCCTCATGGACGGTTCGTATACCGCTGCGCTCACGCCGGGCTCGGTCACCGATGTGCGGGGGCGAGCCACGGCCGAGTTCTCGACCGACTTCGTAGTGGACCGCACCGCGCCGACCGTGGTGGCTGCGGAGCTGTCTGACGGCGTGGTGGAGATCGATCTGCTTGCCGAACCTACCGACGTGGCCGACGCACCCCGCACCGTCTTTGCCGCGACAACGCGGGAACTCACGCTCACCGTGCGGTTCTCCGAACCCGTCTGGGCGTCGGACTTCGGCCCCGAAGACGGCCCGGCGGGCACCGGCCTATTCGTGCCGCTTCACCCGATTTTCGACGACCTCTCAAACAACGACTGGCGACCCCGGGTCCGTGCCCAGACCTACGACCCCGTGACCCACACCGCGACGTTCGTGTTACCGGTGGCCGGCGACGGATCGGCGGTGCTACTGGGCGAAGGCGCATACGACTGGCGGATTGCTGGCGGCTTCCCGCGTGACGAAGCGCGCAACTGGCTCAACACCGAAGACCTCGAACGGCCGGTTCCGGTCGCCCGCTTCGAGATCGAACGCGTAGGAGACGAAACGCTCGGCCTATTCACCAACACGGCCCCGCTTGAACTGGGCGTGACCGACCAACAGGTCGTCGGCATCCTCGGGCCCGGCGATCCCAATGCCTGGGAAGTGGACGACGTTTCGATCGTGCCGCTGGACACCGACACGTTTGTGGTTCCCGAGCTGGCGGGTGTGCCCGTCGCGGTACGAATCGAACCGATTTCGGACGGCAACTTTGGTAGCCAAGACGCCGTCTTCACGCTGTCCCTCGACACGAACGGGCAGCCGGGCGAGAGTTACACCGCGCCGGATCGCGGGGTGCCGCTCGTCGTGAATCTCCCCGCCCGTGACGACGTTACCGGCGAGCTCCGACTGACCGTCTCCGCCGACCGCCCCGCCGCATATCGCCTGACGACCACGCGGGGGCTCGCACTCGAAACCATGGACACGCAGACGCCTCAGCCGATCGACGGGGCACGGCGTGACCTCCCCGCCGTCACGCTCGATGCCGACATCAACTCAGTCAATCAAGGCGGCTCGCTCTGGGTCGTCCGCGGCACGCTGAGCAGCCAAGACATCGATCCCGTCGCAGACGCGGAGGCGCCCGGCGATGCCTACACGCTCGACCTCGCCACGTTTGCCGCACAACCCGTGCACGTTGCCCTGGTACGTGACAACGGCGTCGACGACAATGACACGCTCGAAGTGCTCGACGCCCAAGGCAACGTCCTCGCCACGGGCCAGGCCGACCTCGGATTCAACGTACCCACCGCATCGGCCGACGGCCCTTACACCTTGCGGGTCGGCGGTGCCGCGGTGGGCGATTACACGCTTAGCGTCCGCGCGGCCATCGTCAGTACCTCTTCCCGGCCCAACGCCACACCCGTCGAGCTAACGCAAGGCACAACCACGTTGGGCTTCGCCGCCGCGCCCAATCCCGACGCGTTCCCGCGTCTCGAACTCTCCGGGGGCCAACGCGACAGCGTCGCGCAATACGCCTTGGACCCCGCCACCGGACAACCCGGCCCGGCCCTAGCCACCAGCGCTCAAGCCAACCTATCCGAAGGCTACGGCAACACGGTCTCCGACGGCGTCTGGCTCTACCAACTCGACAACTTCTCGGGGCAAGACGCGCTCACCGTCTTGAATCGCATCGATCCGATCACCGGCCTGATGGTGGACACCTTGACGCTAGAGACCCCGCCCGACGGCGTCCGTGCGTATCAGCAGCTGGCCGTGGCGGGCGATGCGTTGGTGGTGCAAAACCTTTTCGACCGGTTTGACGTGTTCGACCTGTCAACCGGGCGGTGGCTACGGACCCTCGACGTGCCCGGGCTTGGACGCTTTGCCAACGCGGTGGTCGGCGTGGGCTCGCGCGGCGCGGCGGGCACGGTCTTTGTCGCCAGCACGGATTTCGTCTTCGACGAAAGCATCGATCGGTCGATCGCGAATATTTTGGTTACGGAATACGACCTCTCGGACGGTTCGACGCGTGGCGTGCTCAACGTTTCTGAACGTTTGCAGGACTCGCGGCTGATTGATGCTCGTGGTACCCAAGGTCTCGCGTGGCGTGACGGCCGATTGCACGTGCTGATCGTCGCCAACCTGCCCAACGGCGGCGGTATCGGCGGCTTCGATGGCGGCGACGTGGCCGCGAGTTGGTTGACCCTCGACTTCGATACGGGTTCGCTCTTGAGCGCCGCCGAGGTCGAGGTGCCCGACGGGTTCGACGCGTTCGACATCAACGACGTGATCGGCGACGAACCCCGGGCCGCCTTCGTAGCGCCGGCCCCTGGGGAACCCGCCCGCCCCGACCTCTCTGATCCCACCGCGCCGGCCCCCGCCCAGAGCTACGCCCTCACGCTCGCCCCCGGACAAACCGCGACGCTCCGCCTCGACGCGCTGACCGACGAACGCGACCTCACGCTCGGCGCAGTGCTCGCCGACGCGGACGGGCTGACGGTCGCCACCGATATGATCGCCGACCCGGCCGACCCGAACGCGTTGTCGATCCGATTCACCGCCCCCGCCGCCGTCCCGGGAAGCCCCGAAAGCCCGGGTTTGCTCACCTACACGCTGCACGTCCACGCCCTGACCGGCCGCGGCGCGTTCCGCCTGGACACCGCGTTGTCGACCCCGCCGCCGCCCGTGCTGGCCGGGGATTTTGACGGCGACGGCGTGGTGGATCAGTCCGACCTAAACCTCGTGCTGAATCACTGGGGCCGAAACGTCGAGACCCTGGGCCTGCCCGACCGCTGGGTACAAAACGACCCGGGCACGCTGATCGATCAGGCCGAGCTCAACGCGGTGCTGAACCATTGGGGCACCCGGTTGTGACCCAATCCCGGACCAACCGCGCAAAAAAGCACGAGCCACCGCAGGGGATACGGCGGCCCGCACTCGATCAGGGGCGAAGGGATGTTCCAAAGAAACCGTGAAGCAGGGCCAAAACACCGATCCGCCGGGGAGGCGAGTCGGGTGACCGCCAAGGCCCTCCCCTCCGGGAGTCGTGGCGGCGTCTCTTTTCCTCATTTTTCACTCCGCGGGGCGAAGCGTTCCGGGCGACAGTTTCAAGATGACACACGTCCGCACCGCCGCAAGCCGACCGCCCGAAATTTCTAAAAACCCTGCAAAACAAGGCCAAACGCAGAATTCCCCCATTTACCCCATCGCCCGATCTTGCCGGATGTGGTGCGCACACCACACTTGGAGCCCACGATCGAAAGAGCGGACCTACGCTGTGCGAACCATGCCGCGTTTCGCCCGCCTCGCTTTGTTTTGCTTGCTCTTCACCTGCCTCACCTTGCCCACGGTGTCGGCGTTGAGCCAAAGCCAGATGCGCCCGGGCATAACCGACGGTGATTTCGATCCCACCGCCCCGCCGCCGGAAATGCGTGGCGTCACGATCAATCAGATCCTCGGGGCCGCCGTCCCGATCTCCGGCGGGCTCGTGGACGAACAGGATCAACGCGTCACGCTCAACGAGCTGCTCGACGACGGCGTCCCGATTGTGCTCGACCTGGGCTATTACGAATGCCCGCTGCTTTGCCCGACCGTGAAAAAGGGCATCACCCGGGCGGTGAAAGAGTCGAGTTTCACGCTCGGGCAGGATTATCGGATCGTCTCGATTAGCATCGACCACGAAGAAACGCCCGCCGTGGCTCGCTCGGAACAGGCCCGCGTGCTTAAAAGTCCCGAGTTCGCAGAAATCGAGAATCCCGAGCAGCAGTGGCGGTTCCTCACTGGGCCCGAGCCGGCCGTGCGTTCCATCGCCGACGCCGTGGGCTACGGCTACAAATACCTGCCCCAGCAGGACGAATTCGGTCACGCCGCGGGCATTGTGTTCCTCTCACCCGACGGCACGGTCAGCAGCTATTTGCTCGGGGTAGACTACCCCGGTCGGCAGTTCGATTTGGCGATTTCCGACGCCAAGGAAGGCCAAACCGGTTCGGTCATCATGATGGCGCTGCAGTTCTGCTTCGCGTTCGACCCGTCGGCGGGCAAATACGTGCTTGTGGCGAAAAACGCGATGATGCTGGGCGGGGCCGTGACGCTGGCGGTGGTCGGCGGGGCCGTGGGTGGACTGTTCTGGTGGGAACGTCGGCGGAAGGGCAAAGCGACCAAGCGCGAAGATCACGAGCTCGCGCAACCTGTTTAATCCGACGGCGTTGAAACCGGTTCGCAATCGCCGAAAATCCACGTTTCAACCATGACGCGGCGCGATCGCTTGGCTAAACTGCCGCGAACCAAGACACATCGGCGTGTTTCCACTGAGGGAAATTCCCGATCGAGTCGATAGTTCGGTAGCACGGGTGCCGCCGAGAAAACCCTCCGACGTCGCAAGACGTGGCGTCGGCTCTCCTTATTCGAGACCCCACCCCCCGTGAAGAAGTCCACCGCCCTCGGAATCCTCGCCACCTGGATTGTCGTGCTCGTGCTCGGCGTGCTTTCGATTTTCGTCGACTGGATGCCCCATGACGGCGGCGGCTTCTCCAAAGACGTCGACTGGTTGTTCTACTTCATCTACGCGGTGAACGTGATCTTCTTCCTGCTGATCGGCGGGCTGATGTTCACGTTCGCCTTACAGGGCAAGCAAACCGACGAGGACAAAGACGAAGTTGTCCACGGCGCGACGCATAACACCGCGATCGAACTGATCTGGACCGCCCCACCGGTCATCATCGTGCTGCTTTGCTTCTTGTGGGGCTTCCGCGGCTACTTGGACATGGCCCAGATGCCGCCGCAGTCGGCGGATGCGTATCTCGTGGATGTCGAGGCGTACCAATGGGCGTGGCAATTCACACACGAAAATGGCGCGATCGTCGCGGGTGCGAATTACGCGAAAGACGAAGCGGGCAAAGAGTCCGGCGCAATTTTGGATATCCCCGCCGATCGCCCGGTAGAGTTCCGCCTCTCGGCACGCGATGTCTTGCATGGGCTGTACTTCCCGCACCAGCGGATCAAAAAGGACTGCGTGCCCGGCCGGTACAACCGCATGTGGGTCACCGTTTCGTCCAAAGACATCGACGAACGCAACGCCGAGCAACGCGAACAAGGCTTCGATGTGGACCCGCAAGGGCGCTTCGCCGACTTCCCGCTGTATTGCACCGAGTACTGCGGGCAGAACCACTCGCAGATGAACGGCATCCTCCGCGTGTGGAAGCCGAGCTATTGGAAAGAGCAGCTCGACGTGCTCAACATCTGGAACAAAGAAAACGAAACCCCGACCGACTGGGGGCAGTACATCCACGCGGGCTTCGGCGGCTGCGTCGCGTGCCACAGCGTGGACGGCTCAGCGAACACCGGCCCGACTTGGAAAGGTCTGTGGAACCAGCAACGCAAAGGCAAGCCCGTCGACGAGCAGTACCTGCTCGAAGCGATCTACCAGCCGACCAAGTACTACGTCGAGGGTTACGAAGGCGTCGCGATGGCCAGCTACGCAGGTCAGCTCAACTACGGGGACGTGCAGGGCGTGATCGCCTACATCAAGAGCCTCAGCGACGTGCCCGAAGACGAAATCATGCAGAGCTTCCCGGCCGACCGCGATCTCTACGACGGCACACAGTGGATCGACGATCAAGGCAACGCGATCGAGCCACCGCCGCTGGACTAAACCCAAACCCACGACGCCGCGAGCCACCGCCCGCCGCGTCGCTTTCCCTCCGGAAACCCTTCACGCACGCAACCTTTTCCCCGACGCAACCGCATGACCACTCTCGCATCCCCCGGCGTCCACACCGACCTCGTCGGTCAACCCGTCCTCGACGCGGAACGCAAGCATTACCTCAACCACTCCAAGGGCTTCCTCTCTTGGGCGTTGACGCTCGACCATAAACGCATCGCGATCATGTACTTGGTCGGCGTGCTCGGCGCGTTCCTGCTCGGCGGCGTGATGGCCATCGTGCTGCGGACCATGCTGTTGTTCAACACCGACGTCCTTGCCGGCGAAGCGATGAAGGAAGCGGCGGTCACGAACTTTTATAATCAGGCGTTCACCATTCACGGCGCGGTGATGGTGTTCATGTTCATCATCCCCGCGATCCCCGGCGTGATCGGGAATTTCGTGCTGCCCATGATGGTCGGGGCCATCGACGTAGCGTTCCCGCGACTCAACCTCATGTCGTTTTACTGCTGGCTGGTGGGCTCGCTGTTCTTCGGGGCCGTGCTGTTTTCGGGCGGGTTGGATACGGGCTGGACGTTCTACACGCCGTATTCGATCCAGACGACGACGGCCGCGACGATGGCCGTGTTGGGGGCATTTATTCTGGGCTTTGCATCGATCCTCACCGGCGTGAACTTCGTCGCAACGGTGCACATGATGCGGCCCGAGGGCCAGGGCTGGTTCCAACTACCGCTGCTGATCTGGGCGCTGTACTCCACGGCGATCATCCAGATCCTCGCGACGCCTGTGCTGGCGATCACGCTGCTGCTGCTCGCGGCCGAGCGGGTCCTGGGTGTGGGCATCTTCGACCCCGCGCTAGGCGGCGACCCGGTGCTGTTCCAGCACTTCTTCTGGTTCTACTCGCACCCGGCCGTGTACATCATGATTCTGCCGGGCTTGGGCGTGGTCAGCGAAATCATCTCGGTGTTCAGCCGGAAGCACATCTTCGGCTACAAGTTCATCGCGTTCTCGTCGCTGGCGATCGCCCTGTTCGGCTTCATCGTGTGGGGCCACCACATGTTCACCTCCGGCCAAGGCTGGCTGCTCTCGGCGATCTTCTCGCTGCTAACGATGTCGGTGGCCATCCCATCGGCCGTGAAAGTCTTTAACTGGCTGGCAACGATGTACCGCGGACGCATCCGCCTCGACACGCCCATGCTCTACGCGATGGGCTTTATCTGGCTGTTCACCATCGGCGGGCTCACCGGCCTGTTCCTGGCCGCCCTCAACACCGACATCCACTTCCACGACACGTACTTCGTCGTGGCCCACTTCCACTACGTGATGGTCGGCTCGACGCTGTTCGCGTTCATCGGCGGCCTCTACTTTTGGTGGCCCAAGATCACCGGCAAGATGTACGACGAGTTCTGGGGCAAGGTTGGCGCGTGGACGGTTTTCGCCGGGTTCAACCTGACGTTCTTTATCCAGTTCCTCGCCGGCTCTCGCGGCATGCCTCGTCGCTATGCCAACTACCCCGACGAGTACATCCCGTACCACCACATCTCCACGGCCGGCTCGTACTTGCTGACCCTCGGCCTCTTCATCGTGGCATTCAACTGGATCCACTCGCTTATGAAAGGCAAGCCCGCCCCGGCCAACCCTTGGGGAGCCAACGGCCTGGAGTGGCAATCCATGTCGCCCCCGGCCCACCTGAACTTCGACGCCCCGCCCAAGGTCGGCGACCCGTACAACTTCGACGGTTGGAAGTACGACAAAGACATCGACGCGTACGTCATGAAAGACGACTACGACGAGATCATGGCCAAGGGGGCCCACTAACCCCCTGGGCCGACCAACTCGGTTTTTCTCAGCACGGCGGAGCGTTTTTCTCCGCCGTGTTTTCGTTCCCCGATCGAACGCTTTGATTCCGTAAACCTGTTATTTTCTCCGCAACATGAGCACGATCAGCACCGACCACGCACACGGTCACCACGATGACCACGGCGAAGGAGACGGCGGCCACGCCCACCACCCCGCCCAGGCCCACCACTTCGGCTCGATGGCCCAGCAGTTCGAGTCCGGCAAACTCGGCATGTGGGTCTTCCTCGCCACCGAAATCTTGATGTTCGGCGGGCTTTTCTGCGCTTACGCCATCTACCGCGGTAACAACCCCGACGTGTTCCTTTTCGCCCACAAGGCGCTCGACACGAACCTCGGTGCGATCAACACGGCCGTGCTCCTCGCCTCGTCGTTCACCATGGCCTGGGGCGTCTACGCGATCGCTCGGGGACAAGACAAGCTCTGCCTGCTACTCATCGCGTTGACGTTCATCGGCGGATGCGGCTTCATGGGCATCAAGACCAAGGAGTACTACGACAAGTACGACCACGCCTTCGTGCCCGGCTCCGCCAATGCCTTCTACAACGACGCCGGTGTGTTCACGCACCCCGACGAGCTGAAGTACGGCGAGGAATACATCCAATACAAGCAAGGCCACGGCGACGCGCACCACGGCGGCGAAGCGCACGGCTATGACGACGGACACAGCGACCACGGCGAAGCCAAGCACGACGACCACGCCACCGGTGACGACCACCACGGCGACGATCACGCCGCGCCCGAAGGCAAAGCCGGCCCGCCCGACGCCGAAGGCACGACCGAAGCGGTTGTCGAAGCGGTCGCGGAAGAAGCGCCGGCAGCGTCTTGGCCGCCCGTGCCCGCCGACTACGCGAACATCGGCGCCCCGCCCAACCGCCCCGCCGAGCTGTCGCCCAACTTCACACGCGGGGCCGAGGAAGTCGCCGAGCTCAACCCCCTCGAAAAGCTTTACAAAGGCGAAGCCCAGGCCCAAGCGATGGCCGGCCACAACCACTATCCCAGCGAGGTCACCGCGCTCGATCCCAACAGCCGGGAGCGCGTCCACCTGTTCTTCCAGATCTACTTCGTCATGACCGGCCTGCACGGCCTGCACGTGCTCATCGGCATGGGCGTTTTGCACTGGGTCGCCTGGAAAGTCGCCAAGCCCGCGTGGCGACCATTCGTCACCGCGGTCGGCCCGATCAGCCTGGGCGTGTACTTCGGCTGGATGTATTGGCTCATGGATTACCCCGCCATCTGGATGCCAATCCTCGGCGTCGTGCTGCTGCTTGCGGGCGTGGCGTGGGCCGTCGTCTTCGGACTTCCCAAGCTCAAAGCCGCCAAAGCCAATGAGGCCGACGAAAAAGGCGACTTCGACCAGGAGTATTACACCCCCGTCGAGATCGGCGGCCTGTACTGGC
>JBCCDN010000074.1:0-13940 GCA_039030755.1 Planctomycetota bacterium
AATCACCCCCGCCCCTGCACTGGTGCCCAATGGCCCGGCCACCACCCGCCCCTGTTCATCCAACACCTCGCCCGCCCGGGTCACAAACCGAAAGCCGTCCGGCAACCCCGCGCGAAGCAGCATCGCCCGATCCAGATCTTCCACCACCACCGTCCGCCCCAAAAGCCGCCAGACGATCGGGCCCAACCAGTCCGGATACCGCACACAGTCCGCGACCACTCGAAGGGCCGTGCCATCAAACGTTCGCAACGAAACGTCCGGCAGCGGCGGCTGATCCAACGCCAAGAACATCACCCGCCCCGAAAGCGAACCCCGCAGTTCGTCCGCACGCGTGTCGCAAAGCTCAGCCAGCCGATCCACCACCAGCGCTTGCTGATGCTCGCCGAGCGCCGCCTCCACCAGCGTCGCGTCGGCCACATCCGCATCGATCAGCTCGGCCAACATCCCGCGAACCGCGCTGAACGGATTGGCCGCCCCCTCTTTGCCATCCGCCGCCGCCCGCGCAAGCACGGCCTTCACCGCGTCGCCAATCCCTTCCAGATTCTCTTCCATCTCCCGCAACACCTGCCGACGGGAATCCAGCGTCGCCCGTTTCTCGCGCTGCGACGACAGGCGATCCGTCAACGACTTGATCTGATCGCCGAATTTGCCCGCAAGCGTCCTGCGTTCATCCAGCTTGCCCTGCTCGGCCTGAATCAACGACTCGGCTTCCCGCAACGCGTCCCGTGACGCGTCCCGTGATGTCAGCAATTCTTTCAATTGCTGCGCGATATCTCCACTGCGCGACTCGATCTTGCTGCGATTGGCTTGCAGCGACTCGGCAAAGCTCTGAAGCGAACGCACCTGGTTCTTCAGGTCGGCCGCGCGGCGCATGAGATCGACCAAGCCGTTCTTCTCGTCCTCGAGCGAGGCTCGCTGTTGGTGCAGTTCTTTCTGAGCGGCGCGGTGTTCATTCTGCGCGGTCTGTAGACGCTCTTGTTCGTCGGCCCGCTGGCCTTCGAGCGACGCGATCTCTTCGGCGGCGGCGGACTGCTCAGCCATGAGGCGCTCGGCCTGTTGGGATAACTCGCCCAGACGCTGCGTGTCGCGCTCAGTTTGTTTAGCGGTTTCTTCGAGCGTCCGCTTCGCGAACGCCTGCTGCTGCTGGGCTTGATCTTTCGCGGACTGCTGCTCGTGACGGGCCCGCTCGAACTGCTTGAGCTTCTCCGCCACCGCAGCGCGGTCCTGCTCGGCGTCCTCCTGAGCGTGTTCATGTTCGGCGAGCTTGCGGGCGGCGACGGCGCGGTCGGCCTCGGCTTGTTCGAGCAGCTCATTGAGTTCGGTGAGCTCTTTGGAGAGCGTGTGGTATTCCGCCAGGCCGTGCGTAAGTTGAAGTTCGCGAAGTCGGCAGGCGTGTTCGCGGTAGCTGCGGGCGCGGGCGGCCTGCATCTTCACGCTCCGCAAACGGCGCTGCGTATCTTCCAAACGCGTGCGGACCAACGCAAGGTTTTGCTCGGCCCGGTCGAGCTTGCGGAGCGCTTCCTTTTTCCGGGCTTTGAACCGCGCAACGCCCGCGGCTTCTTCGAAGATCTGCCGGCGTTCGCTGCCGTTGGCTTCGAGCATCCGCGCGACCTTGCCCTGCTCGATGATCGAGTAGGCGTCGGTGCCGATGCCGGTGTCCATGAAGGTTTCACGCACGTCGCGCAGCCGGGCACGCTGGTTGTTGATGCGGTAAGCAGACGTGCCGTCGCGGTACAACTCACGGGTGATCGCGACCTGATCGACATCCAGGGGGAGCGGGCGTTGGTTGTTTTCGCCGGTGATCGGGTTGTCGAAGGTGAGCGTGACCGAAGCCATGCCCGACGGCCGACGTTTGGCGCTGCCATTGAAGATCACGTCCATCATCGCGCCACCGCGGAGGCTCTTGGGCGACTGATCGCCGAGCACCCACTTGATCGCGTCGACGACGTTGGACTTGCCGCAGCCGTTGGGCCCGACGATGCCGACGATGGGCTCGTCGAAGCGGATCTCGGTTTTGTCGGCGAAGGACTTGAAGCCCGCGACCGTGAGTTTCGCGAGACGCATCTGCGGAGAAGCCGCAGGTTGGCTTTGAGGGGGATGGGGTGGCTTCATGCGGGCAACGACCTCCGTGTCAGGGTGGGCCGGCGTGGAGTCCACGCACGGACGACCGGAAACACCGCAATCCTTGCGGCGACTTTCTCCGTCCTGATGGACACTCTAATGGATCGACGATCCGGATCGATTTTGCCTAGAAAACAAAGTCAATCCGGCAAAATTCGTACGTATTTTGTTTGGATCAATCAAGCTTTGCGGAGGCCTCTTCCGGAGCCGGCTCGACCGCGGGTTCGGGCAGGCTGGGCGCTTGGCCGTCGGTTTCGGGCCGTTCAATCGGGGCGGCGCGTTCGCGAACGCCAACGATCATGTCGGCCAAGTCGCTTTGCGCGAGCGTGACTTGGGCGGGGATCGCCCCGTTCTGCCCGAGCGTGTAGAGCACGTCGACGACTTGGCCAAAGTCCAGATCCAAGCCTTCTTGCGGCTGCTGCATCGTCGGCCGGTGGGCGAGGAAAAACGCCAGCGTCGCGACCGTCGGCGTGACGCGGTGCACCGTGGGGCGCGGCTCGCGCGGATCGCGGTAGTACACCGACAAGGGCATGTCTTCGAGCGAGCGATCAAGGCCGACCATCTCCAGGGTCAAGCGCCCCGCGACATTGTCCGCTACGCGGCCCTGCACCAAAAAACCGGAGGCCGGCTCTTCAGAAAGGCCGTCGGCCAGGATGGCGAGTGCGTCGGGATTGCTCGCACGCACCGTCGCCGAACCCCCGGCCGCATCGAACACCTCGGCCTGCATCACGCCGCCCCCCGCTTCTTGCAAGGGGCCGCGGCGGACCACGGGCAGGAACGCGGTGTTGCCCTCTTCGAGTCCAAGCGACGCCTGAGCGATGCTCGACGGCGACATCAGCGTCATGCGGTTTTCCCACAGCGACGCGAACACCGGCTGCTGAAACCCTTGGCCGGCATCAAACAACACGACCCGCGGAAGCCCTTCAGCTTCAATGAACACGCTCGGCACATCCGAAGGCACACGGTCAATCACGAACTTGGTGCCGTTGGTGTCGCGGATCGCCAACGAATCGATCATCGGGTCGCGGTGCACCGACAGCGTTTCGTACGCCGCCATCCGCACGTCCATCTCCGGGTCCGAGAGCAGTTGTCGGAGCGTGGCGATCACGCCGGTGTTGCGTGGGATATGCACGAGGCCGTTGGCAACCGCGATGCGTGTCGAGACTTCCGGCGAATCCGCGAGCGCGATCAACGCGTCGGCCACGGTCGTGTCCTTGAGATAGGCCCCGGCTTCGAGCACGGCCAGACGGATCTGCGGGTCTTGATGGCCGTAATGCCTGGACAAGTGCTCGGCGGCGATCGCGCCCAAGGCTTTGATGGTCAGCATCGCGCGGCGTCGCACTTCCGGCGTGTTATCGCGTTCCATCCACGCGACCATGTCGTCGACCGTCGGGCCGATGGGCACGGGGCCGACGAACGTGTGCGCGATGAGGTCGATGAGGTGTTCGGGGTTGGCCTGATATCGCCGGGGGATGTTGAGTTCGATGCGTTGGCGGCTTGCGGGCACGGCCGTGTTGTCACGCTCGTCGGGCGCGCGGCGGAACTTGGCATTGATCGCGCGTTCGATGAGCCGGGCGGTGTTGCTGCTCGCCTGATTGAGCACGATCTCCAGGCGGCGCGGATCGGTGACCTGGCCACCGCCGACAATGACGGCTTGGCGTCGGTAACGCGTGACCTCGGCCTGGCTGCCCGTGCTGCCGTGGACGGCTTCGTAAGGCGGGATATAGATCGGGCCGCGCCCGATGGCGAGGCGACGCACGTCCAGCAACCGGGGGTCGCCCCCCATCAGCCCGAGGTCGGCCTGCCAGAGTTCGCCGCCGGCCAGCGACGTGGTGCCGGTGTCTTCGTCGAGCGCTTCGACGAGCAGGTCAAAACGGGTGCCTTCACTCGCACCGGGCGGGATCAGGCCGCTCACCCGGACGACGGCGGTGCGCGGATCGTCGAGGATGCGCTGCGGCGTCATGAATTGCCACTCGGGATTCCGCGCGATGATGGAGCGTCGGCCCACGCCCAGCTTCTGCATTTCGTTGACCAGCCACGAACGCATCCACTCGGGGACGATGTTCGAGCCCGTGCCGTCAAGATTGACGACCAGGCCATAACGGTTGACCGGCAGGGGATCGGTGCCTTTGAGGCTGGCGAGCGAGCCGATGGTGCCGCGGAGTTCGCGCGGGCCGGTGAAGGTGATTCCCGGCGCGGCCGCGGGCGTGTCGGCCACGATTTCTTTTTGACCGCCGCAACCGGGCAGCGTGGTCAGGACCACCGCGTTCATCGCAACGACCAAACCCAAGGAGACCGAGGCGAGGCGACGACGGGAACACATACGCAACGTCCGGGGCATCCGGGGCATCCGGGAACTCAACATCGGGGACTCCGCAGGCGGGGCAGGGCTGAACGCGGGGGGCGGGCCGTTGGCGTGACGTGAAGCCAAGGCGGGGGAGGGTCCCGCGTCACCATCTAAGAATTGTCGCCGAGCGCCGCGAAACGGTCAAGGTTTTCCGGGTCCCGAGGCCAAAGACCGGACTTACACCCCCGCGACCGGCTCCCAACACCCCGAATCCGAGGACCGGTAAATCGCTTCCATGATCGCCACCGCCGCGATTTCCGCCTCAAATTCCCGGCGATGGTCCGCTTCGTCCAACGCCCCGTCCAAGATCGAAATCAGCCGATCGATCCGCGTGGGCTCGTCCGCGGCCCGGGGTAAAGCGACCGGCTCTTTCCGCCCGCGCTTCACCGCCCAACCGTCGCCTTGCTTCACCAGCGCCCCTTCCGTGCCCCACAACTCGATCGGCCCGCCCCCGCCGTGACGCACCCACGAACCCTCCGCCCGCCCCGCCACACCGCTTTCGAATCGCAACTGCCCCACGCCCCAATCGTCCACGTCCGGATATTGCCCCGACACGTTCGCCACCGTCCCCCAAGCAGCGCTCGCCTTGCCGAACAAATACGCCAGCCAGTGCACCGCGTGCGTGCCCATATCGATCATCGCCCCGCCGAGCGCCAACTCTTTTTGCGTAAACCAACGCAGATCGTCCGAGTCAAACCAACGCCCATACGCCGCGTGGTGCGCGTTGCAATACGACGCGTGCGTCACCTCCCCGAACGCGCCGTCGTCCACCGCGTTGCAGATCGCCGCGTTGCCGCCGACGTACGGCTGAAAGTAGCCGCTGCAAAGCGTCGCCGCCGACGCCTCGAGCATCGCCCGGACCTGCCGTGCCTCGTCCGCCGTGGCCACAACCTGCTTTTCACACAGCGTCGGCTTGCCCACCGGCAACACCTTTTCCAGCCGCGCGAAGTGATGCGCCGTCGCGTCGCACACCACGAACCCGTCTACCGCGTCATCACTCACCAGCGCATCCAAATCTTCTACGAACGCGCAACCCGCCTGCTCTGCGTACCGCCGACCCCGCTCGGGCACGTCGTCCCAGATCGCGTGCACGGTCGCGTCGCAATCCTCTTCCCCAATCCGCTTGAGAAAATCCTTGGTGTGAATGTGCGCGGTCGAGACAAAAGCTAGGCGATGCGGCATCCCAAAACTCCCAAGTGCGTTTCCAAAACCAGCGACTAACCCACGCACACCTTTCGTGAGTTCCCATCGTCACTCTAAACTCTCGCCATGCACAACGACCTCAATCAAGATCTGGACCGCGTCCTGTTGACCGCCGACCAGATCGCCGCCCGCGTCGCCGAAATGGCCAGCGAGGTCCTCGCCGGCTTCCAGGATGATCAAGGCGATACGCCCGAAATCACGCCGGTGCCCATCATGACCGGCGCCTTCATCTTCGCCGCGGACCTCATCCGGCAGCTCCCGCAGAAGATGCAGATCCATCTCATGCACGCCAGCAGCTACGCCGGCACCGCGACGACCACCACCGCCGCCGACCCGTCCCAGGTCAAGCTCGACGCCACGCTGTCCAACGTGCCCGCCGACCTCACCGGCCGGCACGTCCTGGTCCTCGACGACATCCTCGACTCGGGCCACACCCTCGCCGCCGTCACCGCCGAACTCAAAAAACGCAACCCCGCCGGCCTCAAGACCTGCGTCCTGCTCCGCAAGCAGCGCGACGCCGCGCTCAACTTCCCCATCGACCACGTCGCCTTCGACATCCCCGACGAGTTTGTCGTCGGCTACGGCCTGGACTACGACGGCTACTACCGCAACCTCCCCCACATCGGCGTCCTCAGCCAGGCCGCCATCGACGCCCACCTGCCCGAAAGCCCGTGAACCCACGGAAAACAACGCCTCGAACTCGATTTTGCGCGGCATTCCGAAAGCCCAACACTATTTTGAAAAGATGCGTCGTCCCCGACAAGCCTTCACCCTGATCGAACTCCTCCTCGTCATGTCGATCATCGCCCTGGTCGTCGGCATCCTGCTGCCCGCCCTGAGCGCCGCCCGCGCCGCCGCCATCGACACCCAGTGCAAGGCCAACCTCCGCCAAGTCACCGTGGCTCAATTCGCGTATCAACACGATCACGCCGTGTTCGCTCGGCTCTGGTCTGCGTCCGACGGCGACGGTGAAGCCATCAACAACCCCGTTTCCCCTTTGGCCGACTACCTCAACGTGCCGCGCGAAGAACTCCCGCTGCCCGGCTCGGTCATGCAATGCCCCGCCGTCGAACCCGGCGAGTTCACGCGTCTGGCCCCGCTGGTTCAGCCCGGCCACCAAGCGTCGTCCTTCGGCATCAATCCGGCCATGCAATTCAACCGCTGGGGCTTCCGCGCCGACGCCGCCGGAGCCGTGCCCCGCGCGAGCGATCTGATCCTCGTCGGTGAACAGGCGCTCGAACCCTTCGAACAACTTCAAACCGCCGACGGCCTCACCGCCGTAAGCGTCGCGTACGAATACGGCGGCGGCGCCGCTTGGCTCGAACTCACCCACCACAATCCGCAGCGCGGCTACCGACACGCCCCCGACGGGGCGAACTTCACCATGCTCGACGGCAGCGCCCGCCGCCTCCACCACGCCGACTTGCACCTCACCGGCAAACACTGGGCCTGGTGGGACACCGACCAAGACAACCGCTCCTTCACGTACTCGCCCGACGAGAGCAGTTGCGGCTGCAACTAATCCAATCGCTTGCGACCCATCCGAATGTGAGGATTCACGATCACCACGAAGCTTCGGCTACCGCGTTGACGCGGCTTCCAGTAGCGCATCCTTAAACCCAAACGGCCAGTCGGCGTCATCGCTCCGCCCGGTCGGGGTGGACGGCGGGCTGATCGCGAACCAACCGCGGTCGTCCCAGGCCGACGTGCCCCAGCCGTGTTCCTGGAGGCGCTTCGTGAGGTGGAAGTAGAACAGCCGCGCGACGTCGTGATCGCGCTCAGACTGTTCGAGCCGGCCGACGCCGTACTCGCCCCAGTGCACGCCAACGGGCATCGTCTCGGCCCACTTGGCGATCGCATCCACCATGGCGTCGATGTCCCGTTGCAGCGCGGCGGCGGGGTCGGGTTGGTCGAGGTACACGGCATTGCTGCCGTCCTGGCCGCAGTACGTCCACGGGTCGTACGTGTGCAGCGTGACCATGAGGTACCGATCGTCGCCGCCGCCGGGGAGACTTTCGGGCGTGGGGTACACCGCGCTGATGAGGCCTTGATTCCCCATCGCGTTGGGCGCCACCATCACGATGCGTTGTTCATTACCGGGCACGGCCCGAATAGCGTCGTAGCCGAGTTGGTTCAGTTCGCGCGTGAGTTGCAGCGCCTGTTCGTCGTAAGGGTGCACCTCACCGACCCAGTCGCCCTGCGTGCCTTCGGGTTCGTTGATGACCTCGAAGATAAGCCGAGGGCTACGGTCGGCGAAGTGCGTGGCGATGCTGGTCCACGCGGCGGCGAAGTACCGGCCCAGGTCGGTATCGGGTCCGGCAAAGTGGTGCTTGAGCCACTTCTCGTGGTGCATGTTGATCGTGACGTACAGGCCCAGGTCCAGCGCGTGATCGACGGTGGCCTCGAAGCTTTGGAACCGTGGGTGATCGGTTTGGATCTGCCCGTGTTCGTCGAGCAGCGGCGTGTCGTACAGATCGTTCCACGTCGCGGGAATGCGCACGTTGGTGAACCCGGCGTCGGCGTACAGCGAGATCTGAGCCTGGGCGCTCTTGGCGTCGGTGGGATGAACGGGATAGTCGAAGGTGTTGCCCAGGTTGATGCCCACGCCCATGGCCCTTGACGTTTCGACGGCGGTGAGGCGTGGCTCGGCGGGCGGATGCATCTGAGTGTGGCCGACCGTGGGCAGGACCAAGGCGAACATCGCGAGGCCAGCCGCGAAGACTCCGCGAACAGATCGGCGATACCGGGCGGACGCGGATCCCCTCCAAGCCGGTAACACAAAGAAATAAGTACGTCGTGGATAAGCCATCGCTGGAACTCGAAAGAAAATCGCAAAAAAAGAAATAGCCCAATATGAGACCGGTGGCAACTTTAGTGCTAAGCCTTCTCACTGTCCATTCTGCCGGCAATCGCGATGCAACAAGTCTGGACGCGAGGCCGGGAAACCGAACATTCTGTGGGGCACGATCAGTCGAGACGCAGCGAAGCGCATCATCCATCCGGTCACTCCGCCAGCGAGCCGAATGGATCACCGCAAACAATGAAATCGATCTTGTTCACCGCCGCCACTTGGCCAACGCCGCGAAGGCGGGTCGTGTGAGTGCAACGGACGCGGGTCCGGGGCGGTCTGATTCAGAAACATCTGGATGTGGGGGTAGGCAACGCGAATTTCACCTGAAACTCTGCGTAGAACGAGTCGAGCGAGTCCGTGAAATTCGGGAGCATCACACCCACCAGGACACCGCGATCATTCTCCAGTATCGAGCACGGCCATGAACGCCCCTTGCGGGATGTCCACGGTGCCGACGCGTTTCATGCGGTCCTTGCCCTTTTTCTGCTTCTCGAGCAGCTTGCGTTTGCGGGTCACGTCGCCGCCGTAGCACTTGGCGGTGACGTTTTTGCCGACGCTCTTGATGGTTTCCCGGGCGATGATCTTGCCGCCGATCGCGGCCTGCAGCGGAATCTCGAAGAGGTGCCGGTCGATCTGCTCCTTGAGCTTCTTGAGCAGGTGCCGGCCGCGGAACTCCGCCTTGCTGCGGTGCACGATCAATGACAACGCCTCGACCGGGTTGCCGTTGACGAGCACGTCCATCTTCGCGAGGTTGTCGGTCTTGAAGCCGACGACGTGGTAGTCCATCGTGCCGTAGCCGGAGGTAATGGATTTCAGCTTGTCGAAGAAGTCGTAGATGATCTCGGCGAGCGGCAGGTGGTACTCGAGAATCTGCCGGTCGTCGGCTAGGAACTTTTGGCCCTTGTAAATGCCGCGGCGGTTGTCGCAGAGCGTCATGATGTCGCCGATGCTGCCGGTGGGCGTGATGATCTCGCAGGCGACGATCGGCTCGCGGATCTCCTTGACCTTGCTCATGTCCGGCAGCTCGGCGGGGTTGGTGATCTGGATCGTCTGCTTCTCGCCGCCTTTGCCGATGATCTCGATCTCGTACGTCACGGTCGGCGCGGTCTGCACGATGCTGACGTTGCCTTCGCGTTCGAGGCGCTCCTGGATGATGTCCATGTGCAGCATCCCGAGGAAGCCGCAGCGGAAGCCGGACCCGAGCGCCTCGCTGTTCGAAGGCTCGTACGTGAAGCTCGCGTCGTTGACGTGCAGCCGGGCCACGGCATCGCGTAGATCGTCGAACATCGTGTCGCCCGACGGATAGAAGTCGCAGTACACCATCGGCTGCGGCTCTTCGTAGCCCGGCAGCGGCGCGTCGCAACGCGCGGTGTCGAGCGTGATCGTGTCACCGACGTTCACGTCCTCGAGGCTCTTGATCGCCGCGACCATATAGCCGACGTCGCCCGCTTCGAACGGCTCGGCGGTCGGGTGCATGTCGGGTTTGAACTTGCCCAGCTCGGTGACGGCGTACGTCCGCTGGGCGCCCATCATCAGGATGCGGTCGCCCTTCTTGAGCCGCCCGTTGACCACCCGGAAATACACGATCACGCCGCGGTAGTCGTCGTACTTCGCGTCGAAGATCAAAGCTTGCAGCGGCCGATCCGGGTCGCCCTTCGGCGGGGGGAAACGCTCGCAGATCGCGTCGAGCAGTTCGGACACGCCGACGCCGGACTTGGCCGAGGTCATGATGCAGTCGGCCGCGTCGAGCCCGAGCACCTCTTCGACCTGCTCCGCCCGCTTCTCCGGCTCGGCGCTGGGCAGATCGATCTTGTTGATGACGGGAATCAGTTCGAGGTCGGCGTCCACGGCTTTGTAAAGGTTCGCGACGGTCTGCGCCTCGACGCCCTGCGTCGCATCGACCACGAGGATCGCGCCTTCGCACGCGGCGAGCGCGCGGGAAACTTCGTAGTGGAAGTCGACGTGGCCGGGCGTGTCGATGAAGTTGAGCTCGTAGTTGACGCCGTTGTACTCGTGCTCGACGGACACGGCCGCGGCCTTGATGGTGATGCCGCGCTCGCGTTCGAGGTCGAGCTGGTCGAGGCGTTGGTCCTGCTTCGTGCGGTCGTCCATCGCGCCGGTGCCCATGAGCATGCGGTCGGCGAGCGTGGACTTGCCGTGGTCGATGTGGGCGATGATGCAGAAGTTGCGGATGTTGGTCGCGGCGGGCATGGCGTGAGTTCGTGGGGTGGGCGAGAAGCCCACGTTCACTGAACGTGGGCTTCCGTGGCCGCGGATTATAGTGCCCGACTCATGGCTCCCGATGTTCCCGGCGAATCCCCCTCGGTTTGCGGTTTTTCCTTCGGGCGAAACCTCACCAAATTGAACTATCCGGTCGAGGCGGCGGTCGGCTCGGTCTTGCCGGTCTGCCAACGGTTCGTCTTTGCGGTCGGGGCCAGCGACGACGACACCCGCGCCCGCGTCGCCGCGATCGATACGTCGACGATGGACCAGGGGCGCGGCGGGGAAATCGAGATCGTGGATACGACGTGGCCGGACGTGCAGATCGACGGCGAAGTGCTCAGCATCGAAGCGAACAAGGCGATGCAGGCCGCGGAAGCGACCGGCTGCACCTGGGGTTTTTACATCCAGGCGGACGAGGTGATCCACCAGAACGACCTATGCCACGTCGTGGCGGCGATGGAACGATGGGCGGATCACCCTCAAATCAAAGCCCTGCTGTTCCGGTACTTGCACTTCGTCCTCGATTACGAAACCACCGACCCGTGGATGTATCACAAGGCCTGCCGCGTCGTTCGCCTCGATGGCACTTGCAGGATCTTCGGCGACGCGTGCGGGCCGGGCCTGATCGATCCGTCGCCCGCGGTTTTGAAAAAAAACGACGGCTACCTCGACAAAAAACACTTGGGCACCCACGTGCGGTGGGCGTCGGACAACGCGTTGCCCGGCTTAGGAGAAGCCCGCGTCTTCCACTACGGCTGGGTCAAGACCCGCGAGCAGCTCGACGACAAGTTCGAAATGGTCGACAAGCTCTGGTGGGGCACACTGTCCGAAGAAGAGAAAGCCCGACGCAAGAACAACAAGTTCGGCGCGTTCATCGACCGCTACCCGATTCTCAAGAAGTATCGCCGCTCACACCCGGCGTTGATGCGAGATTTGATCGCCAAGCATCCGCCGTACGCGAAGGTGCCGAGCCGATGGCTGAACCCGCGGTTCTACGCCGAGTCCTTGAAGCACGGCTTCCACGGCTAAATCGCTTGACACTCAGAGAAAGTCACGATGCCGCGGTAACCGGTGCAATCCATCGGGCACCGCGGGCCACGCGGACACCAAGGCCTTGTAGAACCGCAGCTTCTGCGATCGGCTGGGCTTGAATTCGCTTTGCAATGCAAGCAGCATCGGCATCGCCGCAGCCAGCAGCGGCGTGCCCTTGTAGCCACGCAGACCCGACGCGTCACGGAGCTCAAGTGAACCATCGACGTTCGAGCGCAGCAGGTCCGGCCTGAACGCCGGGTGATGGACCCGCATCGCCAGTAGCCGACCGAGGTAGTCGCCCGCATCACACGTCGTACGGTGCTGTTGCGCAAACGACGCCGCGTCGAACCAGGAGCGCGAGAAACACGTCGCATCGGCCACCGGCTCGATCGTCTCGATCACCCCAAGCCCGGCTTGACGCAAGCGGTCCCGCCACAACGTGTGCAACTCGTGCGACGTGGCGAACCGCTCGGGGAACATCGTGACAAGCTTGCTCGTCAGCTTGGTTTTGCAGGCGGTCATCAGGCTCACGGATTCAAATGCTCGCTGGAGGAATGAGTCGGCTCGGGATCGTAGCTAAGCGGCCGAGCGTCGTGCGCGTCGTCCACGGCCCGACGGAACGCAGCCGGACGATCCGCGTGTTGAGCAAATAATTCCGACGCCGCCGCGCAACACCCGTACACAAACGCATCGCGCTCGCCGGGCTCAACACGATCGATGCGTTGCAGCGCTCGTTCCAACACCGCGGCGCTCCGCACCACGTCACGCTCGGAACCGCCTCGGCCGACGCCGTCGAGATCGATCATGACCGGCAGAGCGCCCTGCTTGGCTTCCGCATCGACAAGCAGGTTGGTCGGCTTGTAATCGCGGTTGCGGAGGCCCGAGGCCGTCAGCGTGCCGAGCAACCGGCCGAGCGAGCCCGCGATCGCTGACCTGGCGTCTGCGGTCGCCCCGGGCCACCAAGCATCGAGGGTTTCGCCCGACACCCAGGGCACCAACGTAAATTCCGTTTTGTGGAGGTCGCGCAAAACCACGGCAGCGGGCCCCGCGTAACGCAAGTTGGTCTCCGCCAGCAGCCGACCTCCCCACGATTGTCGCTGTCCGGGCGTCAGCCGGAGCCACGCCGGAGCGAACGTCTTCCAGCGCGGCACGGCGACACGCTTGAGCACCCAGGCGCTTCGCAATGCGGGAACATCCGAATCTGGTAAAGCGTCGAGCCGCCATACCTGCGAACGGTTGTCGGACTTGATCGGCGCTAGACCTCGCGTCCGTGCAATCAACGCCTCGATCGCCTCGGGTGAAAGCGGCCCAACGTCGGCGGACGGTTCGGGCATGGCCAACCTCGTGGGCATCAGGCGTCGCCCAGCCGCTCGAGCACGACCCACGTCGAGTCGGCGTAGCGGTTGAGATAGCTGCGCTGCGAGGTGTGCCAAACTCGACGCAACCCGCGTGACACGGCACCCCGCGGCTGTTCCTGCACGTGCGTCTGCGTCACGCGCAACGGGTGCCGCTTGCATTGCGCATCGAAGAAATCAACCACGTCCGTCACGTTGAAAAACCACTTGTGGCGGTCTTCCGGCGGCTCGGGCGGTAGGCCGTAGAACCGTGGCGTACCTCGGCCTTTGACGATCCGCGAACGCATGGTCCGCCAACAATTCGGCAACGAAATCATGATCGATCCGCCGGGCTTGGTCACGCGGACGATCTCGTCGAACACGCGATGACACCGGTCCAGGTGCTCCAAAACTTCGGTGCAAACAACGCAATCGAACGACGTATCGTCGAACGGAAGGCGTTCGCATTCTTCGAGATTGATCAGCTGCGTGGGGTCGCCGCCGATGTCGATACCGACGTAGGAATTCAAACCCGCGGCAGCTTTTTCAAGGTCGCGTTTCCAACAGCCGACGTCAAGCAAGTCGCCGTGCAGCTGATCTGCGTAACGCTTGGCGACGTACTTCGCGCGGTCCGCGCGGTCTTCGAAATGAAGGAACTCAATAGGGAGCGATGGCACGCGGCGAGCGTAACCGCCCCCGTTGTCGGCGGCAACGCCGCCGCGTTACGCCGGCGTACGGATCAAGCCGGTCGGCCGGAAGCGACGGCCTAGCGCCGCAGCATCGTCGAGTTTCAGCCAGTTGCCGAGTACGTCGGCGTAGACGCTGCGGA
>JBCCDN010000075.1:0-13752 GCA_039030755.1 Planctomycetota bacterium
AAAAAGACACGATATGCGGCGAAATCGCATGGACGCGACACACCTGCCGAATGGACGATGGGCGACGGGTGCGGTGGATCAGACCGATCGCAATCGCGTGCTGAACATTTGCGACAACAACGCACAACCGCTATTTCAGCAAGGCTTTAGAATTCCTGAACCTGGGCTGTTGGGGTTGGTCTTTCTCGGGATTCTGGGGCGTCGGCGGCGATCAGGTCGATGTGAATACGGGTGCGCACTTTTGCGTTCGGGCTGGGGTCTTACGACCGAACTGCTCGAATCTCTCATGGAGGAGAAACGCGATGTCCGCCAAGTTTTCTGAATTGTTCTTGAGTCGGCCTGCGATCATGACGGGTGCCGCGGCCTGCGTGCTACTGGGGGGCGGCGGCGCGTGTGCTCAGGATGTGGATGTGCTGTTATGGGGTGGTCAGCCGACTGCCGACGGGGCTGCGCGGTATCTGACATTCGGCGATCCGGTGATCAACGAAACCGGGCAGGTCGCGGTTGTTTCGTTCAACCGACTCAACGGCGGGGCAAGTAATTCAACGGTGGTACAGAGCAGCAATGCTGGCCAATCGGTGGCGGCGCGGTCCAATGCTCGGGCGGCCGGCTCGGCAACCACACGATTCGTGGACTTCCAACAGCCCACACAAAGTGACGCGGGACACGTCGCGTTTATCGCGTCGCTTCGCGATCCGGCGTTTCCCGGCGGGGTCGCCGAGGGGCTGTTCCGCGCTGGTCCGGGCGGGCAAATCCGGATCGCAGACACCACCCAGACGCTCTCGGGCATGAGCGGCCCCACGTTGAGCTTCAACAACGGCGGCGGCAACCCGACGATCAACGGCGCCGGCCGTGTGGGCTTCACCGCGTACTCAGGTTCAAGCGCGGGCGGGCTGGGCCTGTACATCGCTGATGGGCCGACACCCACGCTTCTGGCCCGGACCGAGCCCAATGGCAATGACCTGTCCGACCGTCTGCTCAGCGGTGTGCCCGGCGCAGCGCAGGGCTCGGCGGTCACCCCGGCACTCAACGACGCGGGGCAGGCGGCGTTTCCAGGATTCGTTTCGCCGGCCGGCGCAATCGTGCCCGATGCGTTTGCGTTGCGAACAGATCAAGTCACGCAGGAGCTCAACGTCGCGTTCGGGCCGGGCAATTTGGCTTACGAAGACGATCAAGCGATCGCGATCGCCGGCATTTCTTCGCTCGGCGCGGGCATCGGCTTTTCGTTGAACGCCTCCGGACAGATCGTCACCGAAACGTTTGACCGCACCTCGTCCACGTATGAGTTGATCCGATTGAGCCCCAACGGAAGTACGGCTGGGCAAGACACCGTGGAGATCGTGGCCGACTACGGATCGAGTTCTCCGATCGACTCCGCGGTCGTGCTGACGTACAGCGGCCAAACCAAGCACACGCTCAATCTCAACGGCCAAGTGGCGTTCACCTCGAAGACCAGCAGTAATCCCATGGGGGCACCCGACGGTGATGGGCTTTTCCTGTTTGATGACTTGCTGGGTGTGCAGACCATTGCGCAGTCGGGGCAGTCCGTGCCTGGAGCTTCCGGCGAAGTGTTCCGAGAGAATGGGTTCGAACCGGCCGGCGATGGGGCGCGCTTTGCGCTCAACGACGCAGGGCAGGTCGCGTTTTTTGCCCGGCTCGGCTCGGCGGGCAACGGCTCAAGTGAGACGGACACGCTGCTGTTCTGGGACCCGAACGAAGGATTGATAGAGGTCGTCCGCGTGGGGGCTTCGCTTTTGGGTGACACCGTTGAAAGCTTCGGCTTCAGCGGCGGCACGAACGAGCGAGGCAATGAACGCAGCGGGCTGAACAATGCCGGGGAGATCGCGTTTTCGTTCGCGCTGACAGACGGGCGGACGGGCGTGGCGGTTTGGTCACAAGGCGGCACCCTGGCCGGGGACTACAACGACAGTGGTTCGGTCGAGCAAGGAGACCTCAACTTGGTGCTGAACAATTGGGGCCAAGACGCTTCGGCGGATGACGACGGGCTGGTCGGTATTCCGGTCGGCTGGGTGAATGATCCTCCCGAAGGCCAGATCGATCAGGAGGAATTGAACCGCGTGCTCAACAACTGGGGCCAGGCGTTGCCTCCGAGCTTTGGGGACGATTCGAACGAATCGACCGTCCCCGAGCCGGGCCTGTTGCTGGCCAGTTTGCTCGGCGTGTGGGTCTTCAAACCACATCGACAGCAAGGCGATTCGATCCACCCTTGAGCACTGAAATCTGACGCTTGGCTTGAAAAGAAACTAAGGCATGTCGTCGGCCTGAACCGTACGGCGGCCGCTCGATGAGTCGGGGGAGCGGTCTGAGGTCGGCTGCGCCCTTTCTTCGATATTTCCGATACGCACGGCCAAATCAGGTTTCATACTCGGGCCCAAGAGCATCCGTAACTCTTCGAGCAGCCTGCGAGCTTGCGCGTTTCGCCCCGCATCGACATGGGTTTCGGCGGCCGTGATGAACAAGTCAATCACCGGATCGTCGGGCGCTGGCTGGATGAGTTGGCCGTTGCCGCCGGCGAAGAGCCGACGGGCGACACCGAAGGCTTTGACCAGTTGGTCGGTTTGCAAGAGCGCGGTCACGAGTCCACGGTCGAGGCGTTCGCGCTGCCCGACGGCGAGTCGGTCGCGACGCGGGATCAAGCCTTCGAAGTCCAGCGCGGCGAGGCGGGGACGATCGGTAAGCAGTCGGATTTCTGCGCGGTCGAGAAGCATCGCGAGGTAGGCCGCGGTGGGCTGTTCACCCAGCGGCGCGGCGTCGAGCGCGGAGGTAAGGATGGCTTCACGCGGGCCGGGCAAGGCCTTCGCAGGGAGCGTGCGGGCGGCGGCGAGTGCTTGATCGGCATCCACGCGACCGGCCATGGCGATCAACGCTTCAACCCAGGCGTCGCGTGCCGCGGTACCGGGGCCCGGCGGGAATAGCGCAAGCGTGCGGAGCGTCTGCGGGTCTTGGCCGCGCTGCCGCGCCGCGGTGATCGCGATCGGTTGAATGATCGGATCGTCGGCCCGCTCGGCCAAGATGACCAACGGCAGCGACGAGTCGGCCCACGCTTGCGCGGCGGCGCGGCGGACAGCGGGCTCGGGATGTTCGAGCCATCCGGCGATCCGTTCGAACTCGCGGTCTTGACCGACCTGGCCGGTGAGCGTGACGAGCGAAGGCGATGGGCTTGGACCGCTGACCTCTAACAATCGGCGGACGTCACGCAGCACACGACGCTTTTGGCCCTCGGAAAGTTGGCCCGACCGCGCAGCGCTGGCGAGCGCGGCGGCCGCTTGGGCTTGCAAGGCCGAATCGGCGAGAAACGCTTGGGCCGGATCGACCGCAATCGCACGCGGCATGCGTTCCAGCAGCAGCAGATACGAGGCCTGCACCGAGGTCACGTGCTCTTCACTATCGGCCAAGCGTTGAGCGACGCGATCGGCCGCAGGCTCATCGGACAAATCGCGCAGCAACGTCGCAACACGTTGACGCAAGTCCGCCGTGTCTGCAACCAGCACCGCACGCAACGCGGACCGCAACGCTTCATCGAACGGACCGCCGGAGGCCAAGCGTTGTTCGGCCAACGACACGCCTAACTCGCGCAACGGCAAGAGCGATTCGCCGAGCAGGTCGGTCAGAACCCGCGGCTTGTCATCGGGACGCGCGAGGCGATACAGCGTGGTGTTGAGTTCACGCAAGCGATCGACAAGTTGATCGGCGGTGATGTCGTCGGTGGCTTCGCGACGGACAAGATTCTCTCGGAGTTGCCGTTCCCAGTCGGCGGCGTTGAGCGAGCGGGCCTGATCCCACCAAGTGGACCACGCGGCGGCGTCGGCGCCGAAGTCGTCCCGGCCGGTCAGCGTGCCCAAAGCCACGAACGACGCATCACGCAACGTCGGGGGCTGGTCCGCGGCGGTGAGATCCAGCAGCGTTTGGGCCGATGCTTTGGTTCGGCGCTGTCCAAGCGATACGGCAGCGTTCACGCGGGCCACCACCGAACGCGACGCGTCCTCGGCGATGCGGGTGAGTTGATCGGCGAAGGCCTTCCCCGAGAACCGCGAGGTCGCCAAAGCGAAGTCATCGGTCAAAGACGGAGGGAGCGAATCAATCCGTTTGAGCAGCGGCCACCACAGGTCCTCCGCCGGCTCGTCGGGCGACGCGAACATGGCTTGCAAGACCGCCTGATTCACTTCACCGGGGCGCTGCGGCTCAAGCGCCCAGGCAAGCACCTCTTGCGACGCGTCGCCTCCCATCGCCAAAAGCGATTGAGCCGCCACGGTCCGCTGATCCAAAAACGAAGACGACGACGCCAACGCTTCGTAAGGCTCGACGACAGCGGGCGGCAAATCGGCGACGCGGAGGTCGATCGGCTGGTCGCCCAGGCGGCTGGTCTGACAGGCTGACAACGCCAGCGCCGCACTCAAGAGTGTGGCGGTCGTGAACGGGGTGAATCGAGATCGTGGGCGGGAAGTTGGGGGCATGGGGACGACTCAAAACGACATCGTAGTTGAGAACTATCGGCTAGCTGGAGGTTTATGACGCAGCTTCGGGCCCGCCGCCAACCCCCCGGGCCTAGTAGGATGCCGCGGTCATGATCGATCTCAAAGACCTGCGCGAACGTCCGGAGCATTATCGGGAGGGCGTCGAGAACAAAAACGGCGATCCAGCCTCGGTGGATGCGCTGCTCGAGGCCGACGCGAACCTCCGAGCCTTGCTCACCGAACAGCAAGCGTTGACTGCCGAAAAGAACGCCATCGGTAAAGAAATCGGGCAATTGGCGGGGCGTTTGAAGAAAGCTTCGCCGGACGACCGATCGGCTTTGCAGTCCGAGATGTCGGCGTTGCAAGCCCGCCCCAACGCGATCAAGGCCCGCCAAGACGAGCTCGCCCCGGAGCTCAAAGCCGCAGAAGTGGCCCGGGATGACTTGCTTCTGGAGATGCCCCAGCCCGCCGACGCGGATGTACCGGTGGGCAAGTCGGCCGACGACAATGTGGAGCTACGCCGCTGGTCTCCACCCACCTTCGACCCCACGAAGACCTTCACGGACAACAAGGGGTTTGAAGCCAAGTCGCACCTTGAATTGTGTGCGTCGCTCGGGCTGGTTGACTTCGAGCGTGGCGTGAAAGTCGCTGGCTCGCGTAGCTATGTGCTCACCGGGCAAGGCATGCGGTTGCATCAGGCCTTGCTGCGTTTTGCGTTTGACTTCATGACGGTCGACAACGGGTTCACCCCCCTGTCCGCGTCATGTCTGGTGCGGCACCACACGCTCGTGGGCACCGGTTTTTTTCCGCACGGACGAGAGCAGGTCTACGACGTCGCGAACCCGACCGCCGAAGGCGGGCTCGCGCTCACCGGCACCGGCGAGGTCGGGCTCATGGCATATCACATGGACGAAATTTTGTCGGCCGACGAACTGCCGAAGTGTTACACGACCGTGTCGACGTGCTTCCGGCGTGAGGCGGGCAGCGCGGGGAAAGACACGGCCGGGCTGTATCGGATTCATCAGTTCGATAAGGTCGAACAGGTCGTCATCTGCGAAGCGGACGAGCAAGTCAGCCGCGACTGGCACGGCAAGATGATCGGGTACGTCGAAACGCTCTTGCAGAAGTTGGAGTTGCCCTATCGATTGCTTCACTGCTGCACCGGCGACCTCGGCCCCAAGAACGCGGACATGATCGATTTGGAGTGCTGGATGCCCTCGCGGGCCAGCACGCCGGCCTGCCCAGACGGCACGAAAGACACGTCCGGCGGTTGGGGCGAGACGCACTCCGCATCCCGGCTCTACGACTATCAGACCCGCCGCTTGAATCTGCGCTATCGCGATCCCGCCGACCCCAAGGGCAAACGCACCGTGTTCTGCCACAGCCTGAACAACACCGTCGCCGCCTCGCCGCGACTGATGATCCCGGTCTTGGAAATCCACCAGGATCGCGACGGCGGAGTGACGATCCCGCCACCTCTTCGGCCGTACATGCAAGGCCAAGCACGGATCGAACCCGTGGCCTAGAACAATTTCGGGACAACTCGCTGGAAACTCGAAAAATATGTAATTTCACGCCGATTGAATTATCCGCGTAAGTCAATTCGAAACAATACATTACGATCAATCAATTGACACACTGAGCGGGCTTCAGTATCCTGAACGGGCTATGCCGGCTACAACCAAGAAAACCTCAAAAAAACCGAACAAATCCGCGCGGGCAACAAAATCTCGGGCGAAAACGACGACGAAATCCAATGCCGCCGGAGCGACCAAATCACCCGCCAAGCGGGTGCCCAAGCTGCACAATTACGCCGAGGCCAAGGCTTGGCTGTTTGAGCACGTCGACCACGAGCGGGCGCGGAGCGTGTCCTACGACGAGCGTACTTTCAACCTCGATCGCATGCGGAAGCTGCTGTCGGCACTGGGCGATCCGCACGAGCAGATCAAGGCCGTCCACGTTGCGGGCACCAAAGGGAAGGGCTCGACCTGCGGCATGACCGCGTCGATGCTCACCGCCTCGGGCTACACCACCGGCCTCTACAGCTCGCCGCACCTTTCCGACCTGCGCGAACGGATCACCATCGACGGTCAGATGGTCTCGTATCCCGCGACGATCGAGCTGTTTCAGCAGATCGCCAAGGCCGAGGTCAAGACCGGGCTGGGCCTCACGTTCTTCGAGATCATGACGGCGGCGGCGTTCCTGCACTTCGCGGAACAGGCCGTCGATTTGGCTGTGCTCGAGGTCGGGCTCGGCGGTCGGTTGGACTGCACGAACGTCTGCGTCCCGCTGGTCACGGCCGTCACGTCCATCTCGCTGGACCACACCCAGATCCTCGGCGACAGCGTCGAGCAGATCGCCAAGGAGAAGGCCGGCATCTTCAAGCCCGGCGTTCCCGCCATCACCTGCGAACAGGAAGTCCCCGTCCGCGAAGCCCTCAAGGCCGCCGCCGAAGAAGCCGGGACGCAACTCGAGATCTCCGGCAAAGACATCGACTTTTCGTACCGCTTTGAAGCCAACCGTGAGCTCGGCCCGCACACGCGTGTCTGCCTCACGACCGCCCACAGCAAGTTCGAGCATCTCGCCGTGCCGCTCAAGGGCGAACACCAAGCCCACAACGCGGGCATCGCGCTTTCGATCATCGACAGGCTCCGTGGCTTGGGCTATGCGATGGAAGACGAAACCATCATCGCCGGCCTCGACGCCACGTACCTGCCCGGCCGCATGGAAGAAGTTTGGCAAGCCCCCCGGGTGATCCTCGACGGTGCCCACAACGCCGCGTCGCTCCAGGCCGTGTTCCGGGCCCTCGGTTCAAACATCAGCTTCGATTCGCTCGTGCTCGTGTTCGGCTGCGGCGAGGACAAAGACATCGCGGGCATGCTGAAGCAGGCGTCGCTCGGGGCCGACAAAGTCATTTTCACCAAAGCCAAGGGCAACCCCCGGGCGATGGAGCCGGACCACCTGATCCGCCGATTCGCCGAGTCCACGGGCAAGATGGCTCAGACCGCCAACGACCTCTCGTCGGCACTGGGCCTAGCCGCCCGGGCCGTTTCGCGTGACGATCTGATCGTGGTGGCCGGCTCGTTCTATCTGGTCGGCGAAGGCCGGGAGTATTTCCAAAAACTCGAACAGAAGAAGCGCAGCTGAGGCCGCGCAAACGCGATTTCAAGAGCAAACCGCGGCTTCGGACGCGGTTTTTTCATGCCTGTTCGACCGCCCTGCCGACGTCCGATAAGCTGGCCGCGTGAGCGAGGAGCAACGCGGACAAACCCCATCGGAACAGCCGCCCGGAGCCATGCCCGAGTTGTGGCGTGAACGTCACGACGCCGGGTCGGACCTCGGCGGAGGCCGCGCGGTGGCTTCGTACGACAGCGGAGGTTCCGTGGGACGCTCGGTGGACATGGCCGGGCCGCGCCCGAGCCAACCGTCGCCGCTGAGCCCGGGGTTCTGGTGGCCGATGCGAGGGCGTTGGAAGTGGGCGGGTGTGGCGAGCCTGATGGGTTTGCTGTTTGGGATCGGCTTGGCGTACAGCACGTCCACGGTGCGCTACGCCGTGGACGGCCGAGTGGAGTTGAGACCGATGCAAACCGGTGGAGCCGACCGCCCCGCCGCGACCGCCGATGACGTCCGCGGCGTGGTGTCGCGTGAAGCGGTGTTGCTCGGAGAGTCGGCGGATGCATTCGTCAGCGAAGCGATGGCGTTCGCGGTGAATCCGACACCGCCGACCGGTTTGAACGTGACGGTCGAAGCCGATCAACCCGAGGCGGCGCGTTCCACCCTCAAGCAAGCCCTCGCGACTTACGGCCAACAAACGACGCTTCACGCCGAAGTCGAAACCGCAGAAAAGGCCGACGCGTTACTGGGTGAACTCGATCAGTTGCGAGCGACGCGAGATGATCTCCAGCGACGTATCGATGCGCTGTCGTGGGAAGACGGCGTTGCGCTACTCGCCACGCTTGAAAACGCCCAGCGTGAAGCGTCCATCTTGAACGAACGACTGGAGCGCATCGGACAATGGTTCGGTGATTCGAACCGGCTGAAGGTCAGCCGCGACACGGCGTTAGTGGTGCTGGCAGAGAACGACAAGCGGACGGCCGAGCTGCTGATCGAGCGGGCCGAGTTGTTGATCGAGTTGATCGAGGCATTAGCGCAACGTAAGCGTGGCGTGGCGGCCGGTCTCAAAACTCGTTTCCTGGCGATGGCCGAGGAAATCGATGCGATCGCGGCGGACACGCGGGTGCTGCCCGCGGCGTGGGTCGGTGCACCGCAGGACGACCGGCGGTTGGTAGCCGTACGGCTCAGCGAAATGCAACGCGAACGCGTCTCGCTTGAGGCACGACGCAACGCCTCCCGTGAACGTGTTGCCGGGTTGGAGGAAAAGCATCGCCGGGTGGTAGAGCTTCAAGGCGAATTGCGCGATGCGCGTCGCCGGACACAACGGGCCGAAGAGTCTTACGCCCAATTGGCCGATCGGCCGGCGGTGGTGTTGAAGCTGGTGGGCTCCCGCGTCGTGACGGATTCGTCGCGGTTACCGGTGGTGGACGACCGGCTCTCGCGCTCGGTGATCGGTGCGGCCGTTGGTGGCCTGCTGGGTTTGCTAAGCGTGTTGGGTTGGGCATTTGCCGATCCGCGGGTACGTCGGGCCGATCCCGAGCCGTGGGCACAGCGCGAAGCGCCGCTGGTGGGTGTGGTGCCCGAGGTAAACACGACGGCGCAACCCACGAGCGACCCGAAGCAAGCGGCGGCGGTTCAGCGTGACTTGTCCCGATTGGCCGACGCCGTCCACGCGATCCGCGCGGTGGTCGAGGCGCAATTGGATGGCCGAACGGCGCAGACGATTTGCGTCACGAGCGCCACCCCGGGCAGCGGCAAGACGAGCCTGACGATCGGACTCGCGTCGTCGTTGGTGATGGGCGGGTTGCGGGTACTGATCGTGGACGCGGCGTTGACCGACCGCAAGGACGAGTTGGACGAAGCGAGCGAAACCGCGCCGGGCTCGGGCCTGACCAAAGACTTGGAACCCACCGGCCAAACGCTCGAAAATGCGCTGGGTGCCATGGGCTATTTGGAACCCGAAGACCGCGACCTGCTTGCGTTCCCCGATGAACAGCCCGTCGGCTTGGGCGCGTACCTGCGGGGCGCACCGTTGAAAACCGCGGCGATCCCGACCCGGGTCGCGGGCTTGGCCTTGTTGGGAGCGGCGCACATCAAACCCGGTGACGCGGGACGTTTGTCGCGCACCTTTCTCGAGCGGATGTCGCGTGACGCGGCCGAGGATTACGACGTTGTGTTATTCGATACGGGGACGGTGCCGCGCTGCGTCGAGGCGGTGTTCGTGGCCGGGGCGTGTCGTGGTGTCCTGTTGGTCGTGGGTCGGGACGAAGCCCGCCGAGCGGTGGATACGGCGTTGCAGAAGTTGCGAATGGTCGGCGCGAACCTGCTGGGCACCGTGTTCAATCGGGAGATGCAATCCGAGAAGTTCCGCACCAAATTTACCGCCCCGGCGGAGGGTTCGCCGATGCTCGATCCGAGTTGGCGCAACCAGGGTTCGGGCATGTTCGCCGCCGCGGTGCGGACCCACGGCGGTCAGGACGGCACGGTCGAGGGCCCGCCGAGTCAGACCGGCATCTATCGTGGCCAAGCGAAGACGTCCGGCGATCCTGAGCCCGAGGTTGCCGCGGACACACCGCAAGCCAGCGAGATCGATTTCGGAGCCCCGGCCGAAGATGGTGTTCAACTAAGTGATCCCGAAACCCCCGCTTTCGATCGCCAAGCCGACGTAGATTTTGAATTTGATTTCGACGAGGATGATTCTGATCCGGTCGATGCCGGTCACGAAACGGCTATCGACTTTGCGGCGTCGGAATCATCACCGCTTGACCCCGCCGACTCGGCCGAGTCTTCCCCGGACACAGCCGACGCGGAAGCATCGCCCAGCCCAGTTCCTAAGAAGACTCCGCCCGACAACGCCAAACCGACCGCAGACTCCGAGACGCACGCCAAGCGAGAATTGCCTGCGTTCGTGACCACACCGCGCGAAACCTCAGACGCACCTCCGGAAGACGACGCACGCAGCGACGAACTCATCGATCAGTACATAGACTCGGTGCTCGACGCGGTCGGGTCGGATGGGCCGCCGCGTTCCCGGCCGGGTAAGCCTGAAAATCCCCCGGAAGGCCCGGAGACTTCCGACAGTGAACCCGCCACGCCCTAGCCCCGCTCATTACACCTACTTCTCGACCCGCCCCTTCCCGCCCGCTTGATCACGGATGGCCAAGCCTCGCCCCGAAACCCGAAAGACCTCCCGTCGCGTAGACGACGCGTCCGGCCTGGCCGGCTATGGCCCCGCGCCGTTTCGCATCAAACTGCGTGAACGGTTTGTGCATGATCCCAACGACGTCCGGCGTCTCGAGCGCGATGCGCGTCACGCCGGCACCGACACACCGGTCGATTGGCTATTCGTTGCGGACGCGGAACAGGCGTCCCCTTACAAACTCTTTGACCGCTTGCGTTGGGGCGGGCAAGCGGTCATCGCGGCGAAGTCCGAAGCGCAAGCGACGGAGTTGTACCGGTTGTTTCTGAGTCGGGATGAATGGCGGATCGACGCCGAGCCGGTGGGCATTGAGTTTGCGCCGCGGAGTTGGTGGAAGCCCTGGGCGCAGACGCATGGTGTCGCGTTCGTGGTTCGGAAGGTGCTCTTGGAGTTGCCGGAAAACCCAACGCTCCGGCATTCCTATGACGTTCGGCTCGAGCCTTGGCCCGGGGTGGAAGGCGGATACTGCGTGCAGAAGCGTATCCCGATGCCCGAGCAGATCTCACGCCGATTGCTTGCGAATCTTGATCCGCAGGACCGGCCCACCGGCGAAGCGCTCGAGCGGGTCATCCACAAATTGCGGCGCAAAGTGTTCCCGATGTTCCTAACGCGCGAGGCGGGATTCCTAAAGATTTTACGCCGCGATCTCCCCGAAGACTTGCGCGACCACGTTCCCGATGTGCTCGACATGGAGTACGGCGACAAGGGCTACGTCGCGTGTCTGCGTTCGCGGTGGCTGCGTCTAGGCGGCGACCCGGTGGATCCGCTGAGCTTTGCGACGCAGGCGGCCGAGTTGGTGCAGAAACTCCACGACGCCGCGAACGTCGTGCACTTGGACCTGCGGCTCGACAACTTCGTGATCACCGAAAACGGCGTGAAGTGCGTGGACTTCGGCTCGGCGCTGCGGCGGGGCGAAGATATCTCAACCAGCCCGGTGCTCGTCAAGCTCTTCACCGAGATGCTCTCGGCCTCGCAGATTCGCCGGGACCTGATGCGGATGATCGACAAAGGCGCGATCCGCAGCAGCGCGTTCGCTCGGGCGTACTCGCCGCCGGGGCCCGCGGCGGATTTGTTCAGTTTGGTGAGCAACTTCGGCCGTCTCGAAGAGCACCCGGATTTCCGCGGCTTGATCCAAGACCACCCGCGACAAGACGCGATGCTGACCCGCTTGCGTCGTGAGGTGTTCAAGCCGGCCGATCCAAAACTGCCCGGGGTGATGAAGGTGCGTGATCTGGTGCGGGTTCTGCAGGACGGCCCGGGCCGGGCGCGGAGCGTGCCGCTGAGCGGGAGTTCGATCGGCTCGGGGCTGGCGATGGACGAGACGGCGGTCGGGGATGCGAAACCTTCGCTGCCGTTCACGCTCGCGGTGCCGGTGGGCGGCGACGATTCGGGGGAACTCGAAACCCAAGCTGCGAGCGCCTGATTCCAGGATTTCGCGTTATCTTTCACCGGTGATCCGCGTCGGCGACGTCCAACTCAAGACCAATCTGCTGCTCGCGCCGGTGGCGGGGTATTTCGATCTGGCGTATCGCCGGGTGGTGCGGAGCGTGCGGGGGACTGCGTGCCGCCCCGAAGATGTCGGTGGGCCTCGCGACGTGGGCGATGGGACGTATTGTCTCTCTTTTTCTCTCTCTTTCTTTCTTGCGCATTCTCGCCTCTCCTCTCTCGGCCATCGATGGAATTCACAAACGAGAGGACGAGAAAGAGACAGCGACAACCGTACTCTCTCTTGATTTCCTTGGTTGTATACGCATCTTCCCCCTCCAAACATGAAAACCACCCGCTCACGCTTTCCACCTCCCCTCCTTCTTTTCACAGGACCACGGGCCTCACTCCGCCTTCAACACTCCCGACATGGCATCGGCAGCGATGACGGAGATGAACGCCTCGCCCCTCGTCGACGAAATGCATGTCCTACACTTTGCCTAGCGGTGTACTAGGCTCGATCATCGTCACTCCCGTCATGGCCATGATGCAGCGCTTGTAAAACCAGGGCATCGTCGACCTACACAATGCGCACCGATGCATACAGCTGCTTATTCTTTTTCGAACCATTGCTATCCAACCAAGGATAAAACAACAGCACCCTGGTCCGAAAACCAGCTAGGTACTTACAAACCCGAGCCAGTCCGAAGAGCCACTCTTACAAATAATTCAAGTGTATTTCGATCTGGGTTCTCATCGCGGCCACACTCGAAACCGCACCCCGCGAACGAGTAGACCTTGGCGCCGCCCACCTGCTTGCTGAGATTACTGCGTTGGCCGCGCATCAACATCTTGGAGGCCAAAAGGCTCCTGAAACTCGACGTACATCCATTTGAGCAGCGCGCGAGCTGTCTCAGAGTAGGTCTTCCGGCGCCTGTCGGCTCTTGATCTTGGGCTTGCTGACCACCCTGCCGCTGAGTTTCGAAAACCGGCAGCAGGATGGAGTCGTAGTTCTTGCACAGGCCGTTGGCCACCTTCTTCTGCACCTCGCGCTGGCGGTATGGCAGCGTGCGATCGGCAACCTCCGAGGTCTATCTTGTCATACTTCTCTGCTTCTTTGAAGACCCTGGCCAAGTCGCTGTCCGGCGAGTACAAGGTCTGCAACACCCGCACGCTCGGGCCTAGCTTGGCGGTGCTAGTGCATCGGCGGAGGCCCTTGAAGCGGCAGGAAAAAGATGTGCACGATCTCCAGAAGGGGCTTCTCGGTGAGCTCCTGGTCGACAACCACGAGCTTGATTCGCTGCCGCTCGAGCAGCCACTTGATGAGCTCGAATCCCAACTTGCAGACCCGGTCGCGATGCGAAACGCGTACTTGGTTAAGCGCTCTTTCCAGAACAGAGCGGAGGCCTTTTTTGCTTGAAGTTGGTCCTGGAGCCCGATGTCGAGCCCCGGGCATCGTTCGTGCATCAAGCCGACCTGCGCTTGTTGGGCTGCGGTGAGGCCTTTCGCGAGGGATGGGACGGGATGGGACTGGACTGG
>JBCCDN010000076.1:0-13634 GCA_039030755.1 Planctomycetota bacterium
AGGAACCGCTTATGCCCCGTCAACGGCAACGCGAACAGCCCCGCACACGCGCCGAAACATCCCAACGCCGTGGCGTCCGGTCCTTGCCCACGGCCTGGCTGGTGCTCACGCTGCCCGCGGCGCTGTCTCCCGCCGCGGCGTCGGCGGACGTGTATGCGTGGCGCAGCGCGGTCGACGGCGACGTGGAAACCCTCGCCAACTTCGGCCTCAACGACCCGGCCGGACTCGTGCCCACGGTCGCGCCGGGTTTGGCCGACACGATCGCGCTCTCGGCCGATGATCTCACCGACGGGCTCTACACCGTGCGCTTCAGCGACAGCGCCGACTACGGCGCGCTCTATGTCGGCCGGCCGTTCACCACGCCCGGCCGCGACACCGTCGTGATCGCCAAGAGCAACTTCGGCGGCGCGACCGACACGACGCTCAGTTTCCTCAACGTCGAATTCGGCGGCGACGACGCGATCGTTCAAGGCACGCCCGGCGACGACTTCACGATCAACACCACCGGCACGACGGTCGCGTTCGACGTGTCATTGACGCAGAACCTCGCGTGGACGACGGATTCGCTGTCGTTCCGGGCCGACCCGGTCGAAGGCGGCCAAGGCGGGACGCACGCGAACCTGTCGGTCTCCGAGGCGGTGCTCACGGTGAACGATGTGAACGGGGTGCGGTTGTCGGCCGACGGCGCGACGCCCACCGAGATGCATTCGATCGCGTTGGACCTGGGGCTGATGAATGTCGCCCACGGGCCGATGGTGGTCGACGCGGCGCCGGCGGGCACGTTTCTGACGCCCATCACCATCGAGAACGGCGGCGCGCTGAGTGCCGACCGCTTCGCGATTGGCGAGACGGCGGGCACCGGGTACGGCGTGGTGACGGTGCGGGTCGGCGACGCCGGCGGCAGCGGCGCGTTCCCGGCGAGCCTGCGGGCGCGCGACGGCGGGATCACCGTGGGCAGCGACACGTTCTACCCCGACCCCGGCGACCCGAGCGAAGGCTTGTTCGATGCGTCGCTGGAGCTGACGCCGGCCGGGCGGCTGAACTCCGAAGGCACGGTGACCGTGAACCGCTCGGGCCGGATCGATTTAGCCAGCGGTGCGCGGATGAACCTGATCCCGCTGGACCCGCTGACCCAGACGGCCGACCTGATCGTCGACGGCGGGCGGGTGAACGGATTGCAGCGGGTGGCGATGGCGGGTTCGGGTCGGATTTTTGCCCGCCACGGCGCGACGCTCACGGGCTGGGGACAGCTCGACGGCAACGGGCCGTTTGTCGCGGAGTTGTCGAGCGGGGCGACACTGATCGCGCCGACGGAGCTGGGCGCGTTGCTGCCGATGTCGCTGGGAACAACAGGCGGGCCGGACGCGAACTTGACGCTTAGCGGCGCGGGCACCACGCTGGCGGCCGGTGAGTTATCGGTTGGCCAAGGCACAAGCCGCGCGGTGGTTTCGGTACGGGACGGCGCGACGGCGGAGCTGACCGGGCTTCGGGTGGGCGACAACCAGCCCGGCACGGAAGCCGAATTCATCATCGAAGACACGCTCGTCGGCGACGGCCTGATGACGGCGGTGGTCGTGGGCGACGGCGAAATCCAGATCGGCGACGACAATTCGTGGGGTCCGCGTGATCGCTTGGCGGTGATCGGGGCCGAGGCTTCTTTGCAGACCCGCGGGCTCCGGATTGATGAAGCCGACGTGGAGTTGACCGACGGCGGGACACTGATCGTGGGGCCGCCGGAGGCTTCCACCGTCACGGCGTGGCTGGACTTCGAACACCCCGGCCGGGTGCGGATGAATGATGGCCGTTTGTTTGTCGACCGCGTCGGCACACCCTCGGGCGCGTCGCCGCTGATCGTGGTCACGGGCACCCGCAATGTCATCGCTATCGATTCGTACGACCTGTGGTACCGGCCCGGCAGCACCGCCCTACTCCGATCGGAGCAACCCGGCAACGCGTCGGACGTGTTCACGGTCGCGGACGGCGGAGCATTCGGCATCGATGTCGCGTTGGGCGACCGGGTGATCGTCGAGGCCGGCGGCAAGGTCGGCGAAGTCGGGCAGCCCGGCGATCCCTGGTACCAACCAGCAACGGTGGACGGCAAGCTGGAAGTCCGCACCGGTGGCGTGGCGGTGATCAACGCGATCGATTCGTGGGCGTCGGCGCTCGAGATGCGCGGCGGCACGGTGTTCTTCGAAGAACCCATCGGCAGCAATCAGTACGGCGGCAAGATCGAAGGGTTCGGCACGATTGACACGAGCCGAATCGACCCGACCTTCGGGACGAGCGTCTTGGACCTCTTCGGGAACCGTGCCGTCTTGGAGGTGGGTGCCGATCAGACCCTCGACTTTGTGCGCGACCCGAACCCGTCCAACCCGTTCCGCATCGATCTCGAACGCAACGCGACGCTCTCCCTGCAGGGCGGAACGCTCAATGTCGAAGGGGCGATGCGGGTCATTGACGGCTCCACCGCTGACCTCCAAGGCACGTTAAGCGTGACCGACGGCATTACGTTCCAGGGTTGGAACATCCGCTTCACGCCCGGCCTCACCGAGGTGTTCGGCGACGTGATCGTGGGCGACGACCGCTTCGAGACCGAGGGGATAGCAACGATCCAAACCGGCGCGACGGTCACGTTCTCCGGCGATCTCGAAGTCGAACTGCCGCGGTCGCTCGACGACGACCCCGGCGTGGTCGTCGTCGAAGCCGGCGGCGAGCTGATCACGCTCGGCGCACTCACGGGCAACGGCATCAACGGCAACGGCCGACTCGAAGTCCGCGGCACCTTCGCCCCGGGCAGCCTTGATAACGACCGACCCCTCGCGCAGGTCCACGCCGGCGGCGACCTCGTCCTGACCGCCACCGCGAGCGTTCAACTCGACCTGCAATTCGAGGAACCGCCCGACGCGCCGAGCGTCTACCTCCACGACCGCCTCGACGCCGCGAACAGCGCGACGCTCGACGGCCAACTCGTCCTCACGCTGGGCCCGTCCGACCCGCTGCCCGACGCGCCGATCACCCTGCTCTCGGCCCCCACCATCACCGGCGTTTTCGACGCGGTCGCGTTCACCGGCGGCGTCCCCGCCGACGCGTCGCAAACCCTCGCCGTGACTTACACCGCCACCGCCGTGCTCGCCCAGGCCGCGCTCCTGGGCGATGCCAACCTCAGCGGCGTGGTCGAACAAGGCGACCTCAACGCCGTGCTGAATAACTGGGGCCGGAACAACGCCATCGACCCCGCGGCGAACATCTCGTGGACCACCGGCGACTTCAACGGCGACGGCACCATCGACCAAAGCGACCTCAACGCGGTGCTGAACCATTGGGGCAACACGCTCGCCGCGCCCAGCTTCGAAGGCTTCGCGATCCCCGAGCCCGGCACGATCGCGCTGGCCGCCCCACTGCTTTTGCTTTCGTCGCGGCAACGGCGCGCCGCGGGTTACGCCGCCTGACCGGCAACCTGTTCGAGGATGCCCGCCATGGCGTTGGACAACGTGTCGGGCAGGGGCTGCTGCCGGATTTCGTCGAGGCTCACCGGCTCGCGGAGCAGGCGACCCTGCAGGCTCGACACGCCGGTGTCGGTGGCGACGGAGATCTGGTCGGATTCCTGGATCGCCGTGCCGATGACCCGCAAATCGCGGAACCGGCCGAACAGCGTGATGGCCCGGAGCACCGCGGCGTGCTGGCTCGCCTGCGCAACCGACGCGGACACGCCCTCGGGGAAGCGTTCGGCGCCGTCGGGGCCGGCGGTATCGATGAGCGTGTCGGGCACGCCGACCTTGAGCGCGACCAGCGGCAGCGTCGCGAGCTGCGTGAGCGACACCTGCTCGCGTTCGAGGTTGTCCAGCGCGAAGCCCACGCCGCACTTGTTGAGTTCAATCACAGCCAGCTTGAACACCTCGCCGCCACGCCCGACCACCGACGACGGACACTCGAGCACCAGCCGATCCCGCAGCGCGGGGTATTCCGCCATGTAAGCCTTGAGTTGATCGACGAAGCGCGGGTGCAACAGCTCGGCGTGGCTGACGTTCAGATGCACGTGCGTCTCGGCGAACTGCGCATCCTGCAGCCAACCGCCCGCGCCCGACGCGGCGCCGCTCTGTTGCGCGATCCGGCCACGCACCCACGCGCCCAGCCGATGGATCAGGTCCGATTCGGCCGCGACCGCGAGCAGCTCTCCGTTGTCCACCCGCCCCAACACCGGGTGGTCCCAAACGAGCATCGCTTCGACCGCTTCGAGCTCGAGACTCTCGGCACCGAAAATCGGCTGATACCGCAGCTCCAGTTCGTTGTCGCGGATGGCTTTGCGGAGTTCGCGTTCGACCGCCTCTCTCCGGGTCGCGCGATCGGCCATCGCACGATCGAACACCACCACGCGGCCCTTGCCGGCCTGCTTGGCCGAAAGCATCGCCAGGTCCGCGTCGCGCAGCAACGTCTCGGGCGTTCCGCCGGGGTGCTGCTTGGAGAACACCACGCCGATGCTCGCCGTGGAAACGCAGTCCTGGTTCATGAGTCGGTGCGGCTCGGCGAACACGCCAATCGCCCGCGCGGTCAACGCCGAGACGGCGGCCTCGAAGTCCAAGCCGGGCGTCAACGCCGCGGCGTGGTCGAGCGTCACGACGAATTCGTCGCCACCCAATCGATAGCTCTTCAACCGCAACGGTTTCGCCGTCTCGGACAACTCGCCCAACCGATCGGCGATGTTGATCAGGAGTTGGTCGCCCGCGTCGTGACCGAGCGCATCGTTGATGGCCTTGAAGCGATCGAAGTCCAAGAAGCACACCGCAAAATCCTGCGTCTCGCGGCAGCCCTGTTCGAGGTCTTCGAGCAGCGCCGGGCGGTTCGGCAATCCCGTGAGCGCATCGTGGCGGGACGAATGCAGCATCGATCGATTGATGTCTTGCAGCGCCTCAAGCTGGACGCGCATCCGTCGACGCATCGGCTCGAAGATGACAAAGGCCATCGTCACCAGCAGCGTGAGTTTCGCGACGGTGAGCCAACCCACCACGGCCTGCAGCCGCGTGACGCGTTGGGTGGCCCGCTGTTCCAACGCGGCGACCAACGCGTCCTGCTTCTGCAGATACAACGGCTCGTGCGCGAGCACCACCGCCGCGGCCTGGGCGGGATGCGGGTCGTCTTCGTTCAGCAGCCGTTCGATCGCGCCACCCATCGTGTTGAGGTGCCGATCCAACTCGGCGAACTGCTCAATGATCGCGGGGTCTCGGATGGCGGGCAGGCTGAGTGCCGGGTCGCCGTCCCGGAGCGCCGCGTGCGAATCGACCCATAGGGCATGCGCGTCACGCAGCCGTTCGCGCCGCGCCAACAGCGCGGCCGGCCCGCCGGTGAGCCCGATGGTTTCGACGTGCAGGTCGGCGGCCGCCACTTCCGCATCGTGGGCGGACAACTCGGTCTCGACGCGGGCTTCGGTCCAGACCAGCACCAGCTTGGCGATCTGTTGGCTAAGCATCCGCTGCCGCCCCGCCACGTTAATGACCCGCGCGTCGGAGATCTGTGCCTTGGACACTTGTTTGAGGACGCCGTGCGACACCAACGCCATAGAAGCGATCAGCGCCAACGCCAAAAGGTACGTCCAACGCAGGCGACGAAGCGCCGCGGCACCGGCTTTCGCCGAGCTTTGCGTCTGGTCCCCCCACGGGCCAATCGACGTTCCGTTCATGAAGGGATTAACGGTCGAATCGTCCAAGGTCTGAAGCCGACCCCTCGCGGGGCGAGCCGATAACCCGTCGTGCGTCGCACCGAGGCGGGGTTCAAGGCCCGTTCGTGGCTTGCGCATCCGGACCGCCGAAGCTCACGACCGCGCTACGATGGGGTTCGACCCCACCGATCAGAGGCCTAGGGGCGTGGCGATCGATCCAGGCGCGGTTTCGGGACCGGTGCCGCGGGCGGTCGGGCCGGGGCGGAGACAGCCACTCCCCCGCTCGGAACCTGCACGGGACGTGTGGGCCGGGAGCAGCTCGACGAAGCGCGGTGGCGACCGAGACGGCCTGGGCGTCGGTGCGTGGATGCCGGGGGTTTGGCGGACCGCGGGAGGCGGGCGCTCAACCCGGCTGGGCCGGGCCGGTGGTCGCTCTTTGGCAAGTGAAGAGGATGTGGAGGAATGCGGCGCACGCGACCGCGGCTTACGCGGCGTCGGAGCGGGCGGGCGGGTTCTGCTGGGGGTCGTGCTTGGCGAGCCAGTGATGCAGGGCGTCCATGACGATGGCGTTGACGGTGGTGAAGTCCTGCTCGTGTTCGTCGGTGTCGGCGAATTTGTTGGCGGTGGCCAGGAGCGTGAGGCGGGCGTGGAGCGCACGGGGCACGCGGGCGGTGAGGACCTTGGTGCCGGTGCCGGGCGCGACGGTGAAAGAGCGGTGGAGCTGGGTGCCGGCCGAGGACGTGGCGGGTGGCGGGTTGCGGGGCTTGGATGGGGTTTGGGGTTGGGGTTGGGGCATCGGCTTAGGCTCGGTGTTCGGCTCGGCTTGGGATTTGGCTTGGGATTTGGGTTGGCGGCGCGGGGTTTTCGCTTTGGATTGGCGATCGGGGGGGACGACGGCCGGCGCTTCGATGGGGACGGGCTTGGCGGCGGGTTGCTCGGGCAGCGCCGCGGTTGAGGCTGCAATGGATGTGGTGGGAGTGGTAGGTGTGGTTCTCTGAGCGGCTTCTCGACCTTCGCTCGTCGGCTCGGGACGGGCGGTGAAGCGGTTGAGGTTGGCCAGGAAGTTCGAGGCCTTGGCCTGAGTGGGATTGGCCTGAGTGGGGTTGGCTTGGGGGGGGCTGGTTGGGGTGTCGGTGCTCATCGGGGTCTCCTGCGGGAAGTCACGCGGCGTGGGCGGGGGGTGTGGGTTGGGGTTGAGAGGGGGTTTTCGGTTGGGGAAGATCGTCGGCCGTGGCGGTCACGGTGACCGTGGGCGGCGCGGGCGGCGCGACTTGCGATTGCGGTTGGGTGAGCGTTTCGAAGAGCGCGTCCATCTCGACGCCCGCCGCCTTGACGCTTTTGCTGGCCCGGGGCCGTTGGGCCAACCGCCCCACCGTCGCGTCTTCGACCACCGCCTGGGCGTACGCATCCCGCAGGCCCAGCCCGCCGATGCCCTTGCCGTCTTGGCCGGTCGCCAGGGGGAGTCCCAGGTCTTTGATGAACCGCCCGACCAGCTTGGCCTGGTTGCCCACGGTCCGCTGCTTGTTCATCACCAGCCGAACCCACGGCGCGGGCAGGCCGTCCGCCTCGCGCGCCTCGGCGACCCGCCCCACCGCCTGCTGCGTCTGGAACGTGGCCCGGACATCCAGGCCCGACGGCAGCACCGGGATCACGATCCGCTCGGCGAGATACATCAGCACGTGCGTCTGGTCGTTCAAGCGCGGCGCCCCGTCGCAGACCACCGCGTCGTGCGTATCGTTCAGTGATGGAAGTTGATTCACGAGATCCTCGGCGTCGGTGAGCGAACGCAGCGTGATGCCCGGCTCGGCCGCCGCGATCCAGCCCGACGCCGAGGCCTGCGGATCGTTGTCCACAAACGCGACCTTCAACCCGCAGTCGTGCAGCCACACGGCCAGGTGCACCGCCAGCGTCGTCTTGCCCGCCCCGCCCTGCTGGTTGATTACGGCATAGATCATGGTGCCAAGGACATCGACGAGCGTGACCGCCGCCCGCCAAAAATTCCGGGTGGCTTCGCCGCGGAGTGTCCGCCTGATCCCGCGGGTCGCGGGGGGCCGATGTCCGTTGAACCGCGGCGACCCGCACGGCCTGTTTGCGGGATGTGGGCTTGCTCCGCCCGTTATTCGCACGACGACGCTCGCAATTGTTTTACCCACTTGTTGGCGCGCCAGCGCGCTAGCAAGCGGGCCACCTGCGCAGCGCGCTAGCGCGCAAGCACCCGAAGTCCAAATCACCGACATCGCCGTGCCGATGCCGCCAAAACCCTCGACGCGGCCGCTGCGGGGCGGTACGTTGCGGGGGCCTTGAAACCCGGAGGACATGTTGTGCGAGATAAGCAATTGGCAGTGGCGACGACGACGGCGGTGTTGGGCGCGGCGATCGGTTTCGGGGGGGCGGCGGGCCCCGCGGTCGGCCAGGCCAGCGAGGGGCTCCAGCTTTACGACTTTTCGTCGGCGGTGATTACGGGCGATCCGTACGTCACGCCGGGGTTTTCGATCGCCGAGACGCTGGTCGCCGAGTCCGTGCCGTTCGTGCCGCCGACGTCGCTAACGGGCACGGGGTTGGTGAGCACGGTCAAGCTGGCGGGCTCGACGGTCACATTGAACAACGACACGATGCTGCTCCGAGTGGATCGGCCGCGGGACCCGGTCACCGGCGCGATCCTCGGGCCCACCGTCGTCGAAGAACTCGCGCGGGACGGGCAGTTCCTGCCGGGCTTTGGGTTCACCGCCTCGGGATTCACCGGCCCGGTGCAGTCGCTGGATAGTCCCACCCGCGTGCCGGTGGGCAATGCGGCGGGGCAGATCTTGGCGATCGCCGGGGAATTCGATGTCTTCAATCCGACCAGTGGCAGCTCGCCAGAGTTGGTGGGGATCTACCGTTTCGATCCCGGCGCGGGCGGAGGCACGACCGGGACCAGCGGGGCGGTGACCGTGGCGCTGACCGGGAATGCGGCGACGGACGCATGGGGGCAGCCGCTGCCCGGCGGGGAGACCTGGGCCGAGCCGACGGGCGGCAACACCACGCGGATGGTGCCCCGGTTCAACGACGCGGGGCAGGTGCTGTTTACGGCGTCGCTGGTGGCGCCGGAGGCCGAGGTGCCGACCGCTTCACAGGCCGCCGACGCGGGGGTGTATCTCGTGCCCGCGCCCGACGCGAACGACGCCGACCCGGATCCACGGCTGGTGCTTCGGCAAGATCAGCCGCTGCCGGTGGTGATGGACGCGCTGCTCACCAACCAGCCCGAACGTTTCGAGCAGATCTTGACCAACCACCCCGAAGCCGAGTTCGAGGCCCGGGTGAACCTGCGGGGCTGGGAAAGCGCGTACCCCGCGCTCGATCCGTCCGGGCGGGCGGTGCTCCCGGTGAACGCGACCGTCGTTTACACGAACGTACCCGACCTGGGCGGCGGCGAATCGGTGTTGTTTGGATCCACAGCGCTGATCGCAACGCAGCTAACCGGCGACCCGACGAACCCGGTGGATACGCGTTTACTGGTCGCCCAGGGCGAGGCGTTGCCGGAAACCAGCGGCGCACCGGGACCGGGTTGGACGGTGTCGCCGTTCACCGGGGGGCTGTCGGTCAATGGTGCCGGGCAGACGCTGTACCAAGGCGTGGCCGCCAACGCCGACGACACCGACGAACGCAACGGCCTGTTCCTGCACCGCATCGACCCCAGCGACCCAAGCAACCGCGCGGCCGATACGAACACGGCGATTGTGCTGAACGGCGACGCCGTGCCGCTTCGTTTTTTCGACAGCCGCAACCCCACCGAGCTGAACGCGTTGCAGACCTACATCGTGTCGGATCAATGGGCGGTGACCGGGCCGGGCGACGCGGTGGCTTTGGGCCGGGCGGCAAGTACGACCGATCCGCGGCAGCGTCCGTCTCTCGATGCGTTGCTGCTCCAGCGGGCGGACGAAGAGACGCCAACGCTGCTGGCCCGCGAGTTGCGTGTCGCGCCGGTGCCCGGGCCCGAGCGGCTGTATCGCAGCATCGAGACGTTCACCGCCAACGCCGCGGGCGACGTCGCGTTTGAAGCACGGCTGTCCACGGGGGCGGCGGCCGGCGCGAGCGAGGACGCGCTGTTTCTGTACCTGCGGGACGACGATCAAGTCGTGCCGGTGCTGCTGAGCGGGCAGACGCTGGAGCTTCCCACCAATACCGGCGACGGGCTGGGCACGGCGTCTTACGACGTGCTGAACGTTCGGCTGGGGTCCGACCCGTTCGACGACGTCGCGGCGAGCAACGGCCTGGATGGTCGGCCGACCTACCTGGACGACGGCCTGCGGATGGCGGTCCGGGTGTTCCTGCAAGACGAGGGCACGAACATCCAGCGGGGCGCGACGTTGGAGCTGACCTTCACGCCGCCGCCGATCCGGGGCGACTACGACGGCGACGGCCGGGTCGCGCAAGGCGATTTGAATCTCGTGCTCAACAACTGGGGGCAGCCGAGCTCGGAAGTCGACGACACACTGTTTTCGCAGCTGATCATTGGGGAGATGGTGGACCAGTTCGACCTGACCGCGGTGCTGAGCAACTGGGGCGTGGTGGCGTCGCCGACGATGAGCGTGACGGGCGTCCGGTGGCACGACGCGGCCGCGGTGCCCGAGCCGGCGACCGGGTTGGGACTGATCGCCGCGGCGGTGGGGGGGTGGCGGTTAAGGCGAGGCCAACGGGCGTGAGCCTCGGCGAGCCATGAAGAGCCCGGGCAGAACCAATGCCGCCAGCGCGGGCTCGGGCACTGCGAACCCGGTGAAGTCCGGCGCGTTGAACTGATCGCCCCAGTTGTTCAGCACGCGGTTCAAATCGCCTTGCGCCACCCGGCCGTCGCCGTCGAGATCGCCGGTGACCCACGAGACATCCGTGGCCGAGTTTGTGAGGTTGTTCCGGCCCCAGTTATTCAGCACCGCGTTGAGGTCGCCTTGCTCGACCTGTCCGTTGAGGTTGGCGTCGCCCTCGATCGCCCGCTGGGCGATCACTTCGTTGGCTCGATACGTCACCGCCCAAGCCGTCCGCAACGGCGCTTCGCTCAGGCCAAACGACGTGACCGTGTCGAACACGCCGTTGACGTCGCCCGCCCCGGTTTTCCGCAGGATCACGTGCTCTTCGTAGAGAACGGGGATGTACGTGCCAATGCGGTTGAGCGTGAGGTCGCCGCCGTTGATCGATAGGCCCACCGCATCGATCGCGTCGAAACCATCGAACGCCGCGCCGCGGGCGTCGCCGCCGAATTGCAGCGTCACGTTGCTCCCGGCATTGAGCGTCAAGCCCGCGCCGTCCCACGTGAGCAGGCCGGTTCCGTCTTCCACGTCAATGGGCAAACCGCCGCGTTGCGTTTCGCCCGCGCCGGGCGTAATCACCGAGCCGCCCCGGGCGTTCACATTCGACGCCAACACCCCGTTCCCGGCGAGTGTGCCGTCGAGAAAAATCGTATCGCCCTGCACCGTCGCCCGGCCGGGCGTGGCCGGCCGGTCCAACCCCGCCCGCCTGCCCGCCACGGTCAGGTCCAACTGCCCCGACGAGCCCAGCGTCCACGCTGCCGAACCGGGCACGTCGATGTCCAGCGTCCCGCCCACCAAAAACCGCCCGTCGAACGCGCCGCCGCCGGAGGTTTCCATCGCGACGTTCACGTCCATCACCGCTCCGCCGTAGCCCGGCGACGAACCGACGAAGTACCCCGTCAGATCGTCCCCCGATCCCGTGCCGTCCAGGTCCACCGGCGTGTCGATCCGCAGCAACCCCCGCACCCCGACCGACTGCCCCGATCCCGACTTGCTGAACGTCGAACCGGCATCGAACACCGCCCGGCCTTCCAGCGTCAACGACGTATTCGTGCCCATCGTCAGCGTGCCATCAAACCCATCCAATGCCGACGTCTCCAAATCGCCGCTGATCCACAGCGATCCCCCGTCTTGAAGATTCACCACGTTGTCGCCCGAAGCGCCGTCCAGATCGAACGTCGGCTGCAACGACAACAACCGAGCGCTCAAAAACGTCCCGTCGCCAATCACGTTCAGCGTCGTCGGCGACGCTGCCCCGCCCGTCAGGTCCACTTGGGAACCCTCTTCAAACCGCACCGACCGGCGAACCTCCAGCGTGGTCCCGCCCGCCGCCGTCAGCCCGCCGCCGGTAAAGGTCGCCGGCGCGTCCCACACCGCCCGGCCCTGCGTCACCTGAACGTCCGCCCCCGCCGTCCCGGTCACCCGATTACCCGAAAGCGTCGCCGGGTCGTCGTCGCTTCCCCGGAAAACCAAGTCGCCGTTCAATTCCCACGACTGCAAAAACGTGATCGAATCCGCCCGCGCGATCTCCATCGTCCCGCCAAACGCGTCGGCCAACTGACCGTTAATCGTCAGGTTCGCGCTCGCCACCCCGCCCAGAAACGCGTCGTTGGTCGCCCGCACGATCCCGTTGCCGTTGAGCCCGTCCAGGTCGATGCCTTGGTTGACCCCCGTCGCGAGGGTCCGCAGCATCAAATCGCCCGCCCCGAACGAGCCGACCGAGATCGTGCCGTCGTTGACGATCTGCGCCTGGCCGACCTCCGCAGTCCGGGACACAAGGATGTCCCCGGTGCCGGAAAATTGCCCGCCCGTGTCGATGTCCAACACACCCAGCACCGATTGATTCCCGGCATGCAGCACCGTCCCGCCGTCCTGAACCGCAAGCGTGTCGCCGAAGAGTCCCGGGTTGCCGGCGGGCCCAGTTTCGCTGACGAAGAGACTCGCCCCGTCTCCGACCAACACCCTCCCCGAACGGTCGGCCAAATCGAACCGCAACTGCTGGCCGTTGGTGTTCAACGAAGCGCCCGTTCCGCCGGCCAGCGTGACCGTGTCCGCCGCCGCGGTCAGCGGGGAACCCAGCACCACCGCGTTGTTCGGGCCCGCGCCGATGATCACGTCGTCCCCGAACGTCGGCGTGCCCGCGGGATTCCAATTGAACTGGCCGAACCAATTGTTGTCGCTGCTGCCGTCCCAAATCCGGACCGTCGCCTCGGCCTGGGGCGCGACCATCCACCAACTCAGCCCCGAAGCGCACACCACGCCCCACACCCACGCCACCTCAGCCGTTCGCATGGTCAACATGTCTGCTCTCCGACCCCGGGCCTATGAAACCCAAAACCACAGTTCAAATTAACCGACCACCCGCACCCACCCCACCGCGGGATAACCCCAAGGCCGCGAAATCCCCCGCACCCTGTCGTCCACCCACATCTTGCGTCGCGCATCGCACCGCAATACAGTCCATTGCGCGTTATGCTTTCGCATTATCCGTCCCGGAACCACCAACCGGGACTGCACGGCGGAGCCGTGCGTTGCATCTTTTTACCTCACCCCGGAAAGGAGTCCGTGGCCATGAGTCCCCCGTCCACATCCAACCCTCAAACCGTCGAGGCCGTTCAGCCCGTGGCCGCCAAGGCCGCACGCGATCAACCTCGCCCGCAGCCCGGCCGCAACAAATTCGTCACCACCGTCAACCTCGAGCCCGACGTGCTCGCGCTGTTGGGCGATCTGCAATCCCGGCTGGACCGCAACCGCTCGTATCTGGTCAACGCCTTGGTCCGCGACTTCGAACGCCGCGCCAAGCTCGATCCCCAGACCCTGCTGTCCACGTTCCAACCGCAGCTCACCAATCCCGAGCCGGCGCCCCCGAACCGCGACGCGGCACCCTCGGCCTGACCCACTTACCCATCGCCGCAAGGAAGCGCGATGCCCCGACCGCCCGCACCCCACCGAACCGCCACGCACCGACCCGGTTCGTGCGCGCGCTGGTCCCCGGGAATCGAGCCCACCCCGCGCCCGCGCTCCGACGCGCAACCCCTTGTCCCCGCCCAGGTCCGTGTCCACCGGACCCACGCTACGACGCCGAACGTGCGCACGTTTCCGAACCTTCGTCCCAAAGCGTGGGGCCGGCGGTTGAGCGCTGTTGGCACCCACGCCACGCCCCGGCCGGCCCCGAACCCCGCTTCGGAGGCCGTGTCGTG
>JBCCDN010000077.1:0-13525 GCA_039030755.1 Planctomycetota bacterium
CGGTGTCGAGGCTCATGGCGGGGCTTTAGGGAGAAGGCTCGGAACGGTGGGCAGAGCGCAGAAGCTCGCGGTCAGGGTGGGGAACTTTAAGTGCCTGCACGGACACTACGGGCGACGGGATCTGACGTTGAATCAGCCAGTCCTGCCATCGTGCCACGGCGTCTTGCCGATCCAGCCGGGAATCGAAAAAGCGGTATCCGCGGTCTTCTCCCGTCAGGGCTTCCAGTGAACGGGCCGCCGCGAACCGAACCGCCGGATCGTCGGCGTCCAGCGCCCGAACCAACGCGGCAAAGTCCGCGTCTTCACCCCGCTGCACCTGATCCACCAGCGCCGGAACAATCGCGTCCGCCCGGTCCGACGACAAATCAGGCTCAACCGGCGGGGCCGTGCAACCTACGCACGACAACCACGCCGATAGACCAAAGCACGAAATGATCCGTTCAACCGTTCGCTTCACGCAGGAACTCTACCAACTGCGCCGTCCCGCACGCGTCCACCTCTGCGACCGAATCCGGAATCGCCATCCGGCCAGCTGCCAGGCCCGCCCGCAACGCCGAAGACTTCACCAGCGTTTCCGCATATTCCGCGCCCGGCTCCGAATCCGCCACAATCCCCCCGCCTACGCCGAAGCTCACCCGCCCCAACCCACCTCGCTGCCCTTGCTCTATCAGTGCCGTACGGATCGCCACGTTCCACGCCCCTCGGAGGCGTTCGCCGCGCCCCCCCCCGCCGCCCTGCAACCAGCCCACCGCCCCGCAGTACGGCCCACGCCTCACGGGCTCCAGCGCATCAATGATTTGCATCGCTCTCACCTTCGGCGCCCCCGTGATCGACCCCCCGGGCAAGACCGCACGCAGCACGTCCGCCAACCCGCAAGGTCCGTGCAGCCGACCTGTCACCGTCGCCACGCCGTGTTGCACCGTCGGGTGATGCTCGATCGCCCGCGCTTCTTCAACCCGCACCGAGCCGTACGCGCACACCCGGCCCAGATCGTTCCGCAACAAATCCACGATCATCGATAACTCCGCCGCATCTTTCTCCGAGTCGCGGAGTTCGTCCTCCGTCGCGTCGGCCGGCCGTGTCCCTTTGATCGGCCGTGTCACCACCGTGCCGTCGCCATGTAGCTCCAAGAGCAACTCGGGCGAAATCGATGCGAGCGCTAACGCCGGCCGATCGCATGTCGCCGGCCACTCCACATATGCCCCGTACCACGCCGGCGACGCTGCGTTCAGCGACAAAAACGCCGCCCGCGGATCACCCATAAACGCGCCCGCAAATCGCTGTGTCAGATTCACCTGAAACACATCCCCCGCCGCGATGTAATCCAAGCACCGCGCCACCGCCTCCCGATACGCCGCCTGCGTGAAACCACTCCGTAAATCACCGATGCCGAAACCATCTTCTGCAGGAACAGGCACACGCCCGGGCAAATCATCAATCCAAGGTCGCCCCGTCGCCCATGTCCCACCGGCCGACCAGCACGCCTTCGCGCGGTCATACAACAGCCAACCCGGGCAACGCCGCATCGCCGCCGCCGGCCACGCGTGATCCAACCGGGCCGACGTTCCCACCCACTCCAACCCGTACGCCATGTCGTACCCCATCACACCCAGCCACGGCGCATTGTCCGACGCTACCCGCGTTTCCAAGGATGCAAGTCCCGCACGCACGTCCGCCGGATCATCCAACCCCCAAGTTTCGTCCTGCCCTTCCCCCGGTTCGGCCAGCAACGACCACCGGCTCCAACGCACGTCGCTTCGCCCTGAAGACAAGACCGCCAAGCCACGATCCGCTGGCCAACGCGCTGCGATATCGAAGGGTTCAAAAGCGTTCCAAGTCGCATCGAGCTGTCGTTTTGGACCGGCGAGCACGACGGAGCATATCCCGGGTCATGCGGTTGCCGTTCGGCCATAACACATCACGCCGCCGGATCTTCGCCGGTCAACGCCAGAAACACGTCGTGCATCGTCGATCGCCCGTACGACACCCGCGTGATCCGGTCGCCGAACTTCTCGTGCAACGCCGAAGCCAACTCCGCGGTTGATTCGTCATAGGCCACCACGCCGCCCCGCACGATCCGCGGCCGCGCCTGCTCATCCCAATGGTCCCGCATCGCAATCAGAGCCGATACCACTTCGGGCAACGCCGCCGCCTCCGCCTCCACCCGCAAGGCCCCACCCGGCAACGTCGCCCGTAACGCCTCCGGCGTTCCGTCCGCCACCTTCCGCCCCGCGTGCAACACCGCGACCGCGTCGCACCGCTCGGTCAACTCCATGCGATGCGTCGCCAACACCAAGGTCGTGCCGTGCGTCGCCCGCTGCGATTCCAACTGGGCCCACACGTCATCCAACGCGCGGACATCTAAACCCGTGTCCGGCTCATCCAACAGCATCACCGCCGGCCGATGCATCATCGCCTTGGCGATCTCCAACCGACGACGCATGCCGCCGCTGAAATCTTCAACCAAGTCGCCACCACGCTCCGTGAGCCCAGACGTATCCAACGCCTCCGCGATCCGGAGCTCACGCCTTTCCCCCCGCAGGCCGTGCAGCATTGCTTCGTATTTTAAATTTTCTCGCGCGGTCAGTTTGACGTCCACGCTGGGCTGCTGAAACACCACCGCGATGCGGGACCGTACTCTTGCCGGCTCGGTTAACGCATCGGCACCCGCGATGTCCAATACGGTGCGTCCGTCACGCTGCGGCCGCCGCCGCGTCGAAAGCAATGAAAGCAGCGTCGACTTCCCGCTGCCGTTTGGCCCCACCAGCGCGAACGCCGAGCCTGCTGCAACATCAAACGAAACGTCATCCAACGCGACACGATCCGCTGCGTAAGCATGCGAAAGATGCTTAACTTGCACCGCCGATGTCGCATCAGTCGTGGAACTTGGCCGAATCACCACGCCCAAAACCCCGCCGCCACCACCGCTCCCAACAGTACCGGCAGCACCGGCAGAGACACAAAAAACATCAACCGTGCCGACGCGTCGTCCCGCCGAATCCAAAAGCGTAGGGCGGTCCCTGCGAACACCAAACTTGCAAACGTGACCGCCACCACGTACGCCCACCCCGATATTCCCAGCCACACCGGCCAGAGCGCCGCTGCAAACAATAAACCGCACCCCACCAACGCTTCAACGGCCGTCCACTTGCCTTCAGGATCAACCACCGGCCGCATGGGCAAACCGCCCGCCGCGTAGTCCTCTCGGTACATCCACGCGATGCCGAGAAAGTGCGGAATCTGCCAGAACACCATCACCGCAAACACCGCCCACGCGATCGTGTCTACCCGGCCGAACACCTCGACCGACCAGGCGAGATCCGCAAACTCAAAACTCCCTGGGGTCGAACGCGTCGCCGCCGCGTAGCCGATGACCGGCGGCAACGCACCCGGCACCGCCCCGACCCACAACGCCCACGGCGACACCCGCTTCATCGGTGTGTACACCAGCACGTACAGCACGATCGTCACCCCCGCGATCAGCGACGCCAGCGGCGTCCCCAACGCACAAAGCAAGCCCTGCCCGAGCAACGCGAGCAGGACGCCGAACACCACCGCCTGCGTCCGCGTGATCCGCCCCGCCGCGATCGGCCGATCTTGGGTACGTGGCATCCGCGCGTCTGTGTCCCGCTCCCACGCCTGATTGAACACGCTCGCCGCCATGCACGACGTCGCCGTTCCAGCCAAGGAACCGATCAGGCCCAGCCAGGTCCACGCTTCCCCCGCCGCCACCGCCAACGCAAACCCCAGCCCCGCCGTCACCGTGACCAACCGCGCGATCCTGGGCTTGGTCAAAGCGATGTAATCTGAAAATACGCTCGGCGCATCATCCGTGGAGGTCGCCATGTTGATCGCGCCCGCATCACTCAAGCGGCCACCGCCCCGCCAGAACCCCGAGAAGACTCACGGGGCAATTGAAGCTTACGGCTATCGACCAAGGGGCGCTTCGCGGCACCCTCGGTAATCGCGACCAACTTCATCCGCACCCCTAACCAGACCGACGCCCCCAAAAGTACCGCACCCACCGTCTGATGCAGTGTCGCCATCGGCGGATAAACCCCGCTCAACACTGTCCACACCCCTAGCAACACCTGTACCCCCAGCAACCCACCCACAAGCAACACGATCCGCCGCACGGCACCGTCTCGCCACCGCCGCCACGCCCAAAATAAAAACCCCACGCCAAATGCCAGCGTCGCGTACGCACCCACCCGGTGCGTCAGATGCAAATGCACCCGCCATGCCTCGACGGGTTCACCCAGCATCGCCTCACGCTGTTGGCTCTGCACGTCCGCGGGTAACGCCGCCACTGCCGCGTCGATCCCCGCCTGATCCATCGGCGGCACCAGTTGTCCGTAATGCAACGGCCAATCCGGAATCGCCAGCGAGGCCTGCCCGTGTCGGATCGAAGACCCCAACGCGAGCTGCGTCAACAGCAACCCTATGAACACCCACATCGCCCAGGGCAACCGCCCAATCACTCGCTGACCCGAAGACCGCTGCTCCGCCTCCCTGCTCATCCACCGCTTGCCCAGTGCCGCGGCCATCAGCACCGTCAACGCAAAGAAAATCTGTCCTGTGACCCCGTGGACCCCCGCCAAAAACAGAGACACTTGATCCACCCGAAGAATGCCCAGCACGCCCTGCGCGATAACATAAACCAGCAGCACCCAGCCCAGCACCTTGACCCACCGCCGGCGCCGCTGCGTCAGCAGCACGCCGACCAGCACGCCAATCGTCAGCCAACCCACCACATACCCCTTCAGCCGGTGCGAGTGCTCGATCCACGTGCCGAAGTCGTGCCACCACACGTACAGCGGGGCTGTCAGCGACCAGTACCCGAACGTGTCGAAACCGCCCGGCACCGCCATCCCCTCGTCGTAACTCGTCACCGTCCCGCCAATCGCGACCAAACCAAACGTCCCGAGCACCAGCAGAAACGCCAAAACCTGCAACCAACGACGATACGGCGGGAATACAACATCCTTCGAGTTAGATTCAAGCGGCGGGGCGTCGGCGGGCATCACAAAACTTTCAAACTAAGTGCGAGTTCGAAGTATAGAAAGCTCCAACCCGCCGGGCCGGATTCCTTGGCGCTTTTCGTCATGGGCGTTAAGATCCCCGGCTACATGTCTCCCGACCAACCCATTGACGTCGCCGCGATTATTCTCTCCGATCCGCACCCGCTGCGGTAGGCCGCGATCGTTGATCTCCACCAAACGACCCGCCCTGCCCCAGCGCAGGGTTTTTTCATGCCAACCGAAAGCACGCCATGACCCGCCGCATCGAGCTCTACGACACCACCCTCCGCGACGGCACCCAGGGCCCGGGCATCGCCCTGACCTTGGCCGACAAGCTCGCCATCACCAAGCTCCTCGACGACGTCGGCTTCGACTTCATCGAAGGCGGCTACCCGCTGTCCAACCCCAAAGACGAGGCCTACTTCGCCGAGGCCGCCAAGCTCGACCTCAAGCACGCCAAGGTCTGCGCCTTCGGCATGACCCGCCGCAAAGGCATTCCCGCGGAAGAAGACGACGGCATGCGGGCGCTCGTGGATTCCCAGGCCCCGATCATCACGATCGTCGGCAAGACCTGGGACCTCCATGTCGACGAGGTTTTGCGTGTGAGTCGCGACGAAAACCTCGACATGATCCGCGACTCGGTGCGGTTCTGTTCGCAGGCTTCGCACGTCGATGAAGTGTTCTACGACGCCGAGCACTTCTTCGATGGTTACAAAGCCAATCCGCAGTACGCCCGCCAGACCCTCCTCGCCGCGATCGACGGCGGCGCGACCCGCTTGGTCCTCTGCGACACCAACGGCGGCACCCTGCCCACGCAGATCTCCGCCGTCATGGCCGACCTGCTCGAGCATCTCCCCGTCGATGCCGACGCCGCGCCCGATTCGCTGCCCTCGCTGGCGATCCATCCGCACAATGATTCGGGGCTCGCCGTGGCCAACGCCCTCGCCGCCGTCGACGCTGGTGCAGTCCAGGTCCAGGGCACGATCAACGGCATCGGCGAACGCTGTGGCAACGTCGACCTCGTCACCGTCGCCGCCAACCTCGCACTGAAACTTAAGCACGATTGCCTGCTCCCGGGGGCGGGGGCCACCGAACAACTCGCTGAGCTGTCGCGTGAAGTGTTTCGCTTGGCCGACCTGCCGATCGACCACAGCCAGCCCTACGTTGGCCAAAACGCCTTCACCCACAAAGGCGGCATGCACGTCCACGCCGTCCAACGTATCGCCCATTCCTACGAGCACGTGCCCCCCGAGTCCGTCGGCAACCGCCGCACCATCCTGGTGTCCGAACTCGCGGGTGCGTCCAACATTGTGGCTACCTTGGGCGACGACTTCGATCTTTCCGACAAGACCAAGTCCCGCGCCCTGCTTGAAGAAGTCCAGCACCGCGAACACGCCGGCTACCAATACGAATACGCCCACGCCTCGCTCGAACTGCTCGCCCATGAGCAGCTCGGCACCCCTACGGAATTCTGGGACCTCGACCACTACCGCTGCATCATCCATCACCGCGACGCGGACGCCGACACCAGCACCGAGGCCATCGTCAAACTCCGCGCCAACGGCGAAACCCAGCACCACGTCGGCGACGGCGACGGCCCGGTCAACGCCCTCGACACCGCGCTCCGCAAAGCGCTTCGGCCCCGCTTCCCGCAGATCGACGAGATCCAGCTCACGGACTACGCCGTCCGCGTGGTCAATCCCAAAGAGGGGACCGCCGCCAAGGTCCGCGTCCTCATCGAATTCTCCCTCGCTTCCGGGGGCGAACCATTCCGAACCATCGGCGTCAACGAAAACATCATCGACGCCAGCTGGCAAGCCTTGTCCGATGCGTTCCGCATCCACCTGCTCAAGACCGGCGCCGCCGCGCTCAATTAAACGCGCCCGAACGGGTCACTTAGGTGACCCGTCCATCACATCCTGATCCACTTGCCAAAGAACGCGGGCGGATCTGGCACAACCGAAGCCGGCGGAGGCGCCTTGCCCCAGTCCCATCACGCGAGCATCCCGCTGCGCTTCTGCTTCGATCCCGCGCACCGCCCACCGAGGGTTCTCAAATCACCCCCGACGATCAAGTCTTGCCCGCTCACGGCCCCGCATTCACACGCGAAGCTGACGCTTTTTGTGAGACTCGCATCGCAACGCGAGCCTACGCGTCACGGGAAGACGATCGCCAAGCGGAGACTTGCTTACCCAAGGCATCACGCCGCGCGGTCGGCCTCCGATCTGCCGTCCGAGCTTGATTATCGCCCCCGGAAGTTTTGGGTTCGTGTCGTTGCGCACGCCGCGAACATCAAGACTTTCGCGTGGCGAAGTTCACGCCGCCAGGTACACCCGCGGCCCGGTCGTCACACAATCATCCATCGTCCCCATCGACCGCAGCCACGCCTTCAACTCGCCCGAGACATCGTTGAGCGTGAAGCCCAGTTCGACCGCCCGCGGACCCAACGCGTCGATGCGTTGCACCGTGGCCGACAGATTTTGCGTCTGTCCGTCGAAGGCGACCGTGATCATCCGTGTCTGGCCGACCCCAACGTTGCTCGGCTTGGTTTTGCAGTACACGCCCAGCCCCGATTCGGACACATCCGTGACCTCACCAAACGGCGTGGACAACCCTTGCGGTTTCACCCGGCGGTGACGGCGACGCTCGAACATGACCCAACTCCCAAAGCGAGACACGAAGACACTGTTAAGGAACTATCGGCATTCGCGGCCGAGCACTTGCGTCCCAATAAAAAACCCACCGAAAATCGGTGGGCTTGCCGGGGTCGTTGAAAATGCACTGGGGAGGATTCGAACCTCCAACCTGCGGTTCCGTAGACCGCTGCTCTATCCAATTGAGCTACCAGTGCTCCGAATCGCGAAAGGTACTCCACGCCCGCCGGCGTTTCAAATCCGCAACGCGCAAAGCCGTTACTTGGGGGTCTTGGGTCTGCCGACCCGGGGTCGCCCCCGGGCCGACGCGACATAAACTCGTATCCATGCCTCCTGCTGCCACCCCCGAACAGCTCCAGCAGCGCCTCGCCGACGCCATCGCCTCCCGTCGCCGATTATTGACCGCCTACTCCGGCGGCGTCGATTCCACGCTCGTCGCCGCGGTCGCCCGGCAAACGCTTGGCAAAGCGAACGCACCGGCCGTGCTCGGCGACTCCGCGTCGTTGCCCCGCCGTGAACTCGCCGACGCCGTGAAGATCGCCGAGCAGCTCGACCTCGATCTCCACGTCGTTCAGCCCAACGAACAAGACGATCCCGATTACCAAGCCAACGCCGGCAATCGCTGCTATTTCTGTAAGTCGCACCTCTACGCGGTGTTGCAATCTACCGCGAAGCAACTCGCCGCCGACTTCATCGCCAACGGCACGAATCTCGACGACCTGGGCGACCACCGCCCGGGCTTGCAAGCCGCTCACGAGTGTCAGGTCGTGTCCCCGCTGATTGACGCCGAGTTCACCAAGGCCGACGTCCGAACGCTGGCCGAGCATCTGAACCTGCCCAACGCCGACAAGCCCGCCGCCGCCTGCCTTGCGTCGCGTATCCCGTACGGAACGGAAGTGACGCCCGAGCGTTTGGCCCAAGTCGAAGCCGCCGAACAAACCCTGTCTGATCTTGGCTTCCGGGGCTTCCGCGTCCGCCACCACGACACCGTCGCCCGCCTCGAAATCCCCGCCGATCAGTTCGCCCGCTTCGTCGAAGACGAGATGCTCCGCGCCACCGCGATTAACGGCATCAAAAAGGCCGGCTACACCTATGTCGCCCTGGACCTCGAAGGCTTCCGGTCCGGCAGCGGCAACGCGACGTTGACGATCAGCGGCAACTGATCCTCGCAAAACCCGTGTTCACCGAACCGGGGCCCGTCCCCCGCGTACACTTTCCACACCATGAAACGCAAGTGCGACCTCTGCTCCCGCCCCGCGACGCACCACAGCGTCGAGATCGTCAACGGCCAGAAAATCGAAAAACATCTCTGCGCGTTCCACGCCGAGCAGGAAGGCCTCACGGTTAAGGCCCAGCACCAACCCATCAACGAACTGCTGACCAACTTTGTCAAGCTCAACGCCGGCGTCGATGCCGAGCCCGATGAATCCGGTACGGCCGGCGGTCAAGCCAAAGAACTTGCTTGCGACCAATGCGGCATCACCTACGCCCAGTTCCGCGAGTCCACGCTGCTGGGCTGCCCGCGGTGCTACACCGTATTTGAAAAACCTTTAGGCAACCTGCTCGAACGCGCCCACGAAGGCGCGACCCACCACATCGGTAAGGTCCCCGCCCGGGCCGGCGTCGGCGAACAACGCCAAGAGCAACTCACCCGTTTGCGTCGCCGCCTGCATGACGCCGTGGACGCCGAGGATTACGAACTCGCCGTCAAGCTCCGCGACGAACTGACCACGCTCGAGGATGCCGCTTCATGACCCCGGCCCGCATGCTCGAAGGCGCCGGCGAATGGCTGCGCGGCTCGGGCCCCCAATCCGACATCGTGATCTCTTCACGCATCCGGCTCGCCCGCAACCTCGCCGGGTTCCCCTTCGTCAACAGCGCGAACCGCCGGCAGTGCGATGAGATTCTCGAGCTCACCCGCAAACGCATCACCGGCATCTCCGAAAAACGCCTCGCCGACCGCGTGATCTGGGTCCCCGTCAACGACGCCCCGCCCATCGACCGTCAGCTCCTCGTCGAACGCCACCTCATCTCCCGCCCTTTCGCCTCCGCGAAAAACGGAACCCCCCGCGGCGTCGCCATCGGCAACGACGAAACCTTCGCCGTCATGGTCAACGAAGAAGACCACCTCCGCCTCCAAGTCCTGCGCTCGGGCATGCAACTCGGCGAGGCCTTCGACCAAATTAACCGCATCGATAACGTCCTCGAAGAGCATCTGGATTACGCCTACGCAAGACGCTTCGGTTACCTCAGCGCCTGCCCCACCAACGTCGGTACCGGCATCCGCGTGTCCGTGATGGTCCACTTGCCCGCCCTCAAACTCACCGGCGAAATCGAAAAGGTCAAACGCGCCGCCAACCAGATGCACTTGGCCATCCGCGGAATGTTCGGCGAGGGCTCCGAAGCCCAGGGCGATCTTTTTCAGGTGTCCAACCAAACGACGCTCGGCAAGACCGAACAGGAAATCCTCGGCGACTTCCAGCACACCGTCGTCCCCCAGATCGTCGCCTACGAGCACCAGGCCCGCCAGCTGCTCATGCAGCAACGCACCGCCCAACTCGACGACCGCATCCACCGCGCCTGGGGCACCCTGACCCACGCCCGCGTGCTCGGCACCGACGAAGTCCTGCAACTGCTGAGCCATGTCCGCCTGGGCGTCAACCTCGGCCGACTCGACGCGGTCGACATCCGCACCGTCAACGAACTCTTCCTGCTGACGCAGCCCGCCCACCTGCAAAAACTGACCGACGAAGCCATGAACCCCGCAGCGCGGCGGGTGGCGCGGGCGAAAATGATTCGGCAGCGGTTGGGAGCGCGGTGAAATGGTGACGGGGGATTTCCAGTCGACTCCGTTGAGCCCGGTTGGCTGCTTAGGAGCAACGATCTATCTCACGGTCGTAGCCTTGGTTTTCGGCCTGTTCTTCTGGATGCTGTGGCATGTCTTCCACGACATGGCCGTTTAGACCAATAGAGCTTCCAGAGCGCGGAGCTGCGGCTTGGACAGCGGGAGATCGCCAAGTCGATCCGCGTTTCGCCAGACGCCGGATTTTGGCTTAAGTCGGCCGGCTTCGACCTGCGCGGTGTGAACCACAAACGTGATCGCGCGGTGCGTGGTGGCGTGTGGGAAGCTGGAAATTTCTTGCGGAGCCGTGACATGCAAACCGAAGCGTTCGCGGACGTGGTGTTGCAACGACTCCCCCCCCTCCGGGAGGGGTTGGGGGAGGGTGCTCGGTTCGCTTGCATCGTGCGGTTGCTCGGTATTCGCAGGCCGCTCGGGTACCCTCCGTTGGCCCCGCCCCGAGGGAGGGGGGTCCAGACACTCCAGCGTCGGCAACTGCCACATCTTTGCCCACAGCCCGTCGCTTGGGCGTTGCTCGAACAGCAGCTTGCCTCCCCGGAAGATGGCCAGCACGTGATGCGTCACGGCCTGCGGCTTCTTCTTCGGTGTCTTCACCGGTAACACGTCCACCCGGCCCGTCGCGAACGCGTCGCATGTCTCTCGCAGCGGGCAGAACATGCACTTCGCGCTGCCGGGTTGCGGCGTGCAGACCGTCGCGCCGAGTTCCATCAGCGCTTGATTGAAATCACCCCGCGTCTTCTTCGGCGACTGCGCCACCCACTGCCCGGCCCGGGCCCACAACTGCTTCTGCGTCGGCGTTTGATCGACCGGCTCGCCGATGCCCTCGTGCCGGGACAACACGCGCATCACGTTGCCGTCGAGGATCGGGGCGGGCTCGTCGAACGCGATCGAAGCGATCGCCCCGGCGGTGTACCGGCCGACCCCCGGAAGTTGCAGGAGCGTTTCGACGTCGCCCGGGAAGTGGCCGCTGAACTCGTCCACGATCATCTTCGCGGCGGCGTGAAGATTTCTCGCCCGGCGGTAGTAGCCCAGTCCCTGCCACCGTTTGAGGACACGCTGCTCGTCCGCGTTGGCCAAGTCCTGCACCGTCGGGAACGCCTCGAGGAACCGATGGAAGTACGGGATCACCGTCGCGACCTGCGTCTGTTGGCACATCTGCTCGCTAACCAGCGTGCGATACGGATCGGCCCGGGTGCCGAGCTTGACTCTCCAAGGCAGATCGCGTCGGTGCTTGCGATACCAGCGAAGGAGCTTGGCCACGGGGAACGCGTCGGGATTTTCTTCCGGCGACGAAGACAAGAAGCAGATCGTAGGGGTATCGAGGCACTACGATGTGGTTGCACGCGTCAGAATTTTAAACACCCCTATTGGAGCCAAGGATGGCCAGCAGCACCTTGAACGAACCATCGTCGACATCCCGCCACGCCTTGGAGGCTACGCGGGATTCACTTACCCACAAATTTCAGATTATGGGTCACGAGGGCTATCTCACGGTCGGGCTGTTCGACAACGGGCAACCGGGCGAGCTGTTCGTCAAGATGGCCAAGGAAGGCTCCACGCTGTCGGGCTTGATGCAGGCGTTTTGCCGGGCGTTTTCGTTGGCGTTGCAGTACGGGCTACCTTTGCAGGAGGCGTGCGACCGGTTCAAGGACATGCGGTTCGAGCCGATGGGCCCGACGGGGAATCCGGACGTGCCCGAGGCGAAGTCGATTATCGACTATGTCGCGCGGTATCTCGAAGTGGAGTTCGTCGAGAAACGGAAGTGAACCGGCCCGCGGCCTGATAAGGAACGAGCATGTGTGGCATCGTCGGCATCGTCGGAAACCGCAACGTCAATCAACAGCTCTACGACGCGCTGACCGTGCTGCAACACCGCGGGCAGGACGCGGCGGGCATCGCGACCGATGATGCGGGTCGGTACCAACAGCGGAGGGACAACGGGTTGGTGGCGGACGTGTTTCGGACGAAGCACATGAAGCGGCTGCAGGGCAAGATGGGCATTGCGCATTGCCGGTATCCCACGGCAGGCTGCCCGAGTAGTTCCGAGGCCCAGCCGTTCTACGTCAACTCGCCCTACGGCATCGCGCTCGCGCACAACGGCAACCTCACGAACCACAAGGACCTCGTGAGTGATCTTTTTCGCACCGACCGCCGACACATCAACACCGAGTCGGATAGCGAAGTCCTGCTGAACATTTTCGCGCACGAACTGAACGAGCGGCCGGCCGAACACCCGACCCCTGACGATGTTTTTGCGGCGTGCGAAGGTGTGCAGAGGCGTTGCAAGGGCGCGTACGCCATCGTCACGATGGTCATCGGTCACGGCATTGTCGGCATGCGCGACCCACACGGCATCCGCCCGCTGTGCTTGGGTAAGCGCGTCGATCTGCACGGCACGGAGTGGATGTTCGCCAGCGAGTCGGTCGCGTTGGACACGCTGGGTTTTGAGTTTGTTCGTGATGTCAAGCCGGGGGAAGCGATCTACATCGAGAGCGACGGGGCGCTGCATGAGCGGGTGTGTGCCCCCGAACCGCGGCTGACGCCGTGTATTTTTGAGCAGGTTTATTTGGCCCGGCCCGACTCACTGATCGACGGCATCAGCGTGTACAAAGCCCGGCTACGCATGGGCGAGAAACTCGCGGAGAAAGTCCTTCGCGCGATGCCCGAACATGACATCGATGTCGTGATGCCCATCCCGGATTCGGGACGCACCGCGGCGATGGCGATGGCCGGGCACCTGCGCTTGAAGTATCGCGAGGGGTTCATCAAGAACCGGTACATCGGCCGAACGTTCATCATGCCCGGGCAGAGCGAGCGTCGCAGAAGCGTGCGGAAGAAGCTGAATCCGATCGAGCTAGAGTTCAAGGGCAAGGTGGTGTGCCTGGTGGACGACTCGATCGTGCGCGGCACGACGTGCAGCGAGATCATCGAGATGGCCCGACGCTGCGGCGCGAAGAAGGTGTACTACTGCTCGGCCGCGCCCGCGGTGC
>JBCCDN010000078.1:0-13418 GCA_039030755.1 Planctomycetota bacterium
GAGGGTTCCACACGCAAAGAATTATTTTTGCTCTCGTGATGGTTAGTACCCCGCACTCGCGGGGATGCGAAAATAGCAGTTGGCCAGACTTTGCCACGTGGGGTAGGAATTTTTGAAGAGTATCAGCTCAGCGCTCTCGTCGAGAATGTGAGAAGAAAGCAGGCCACTTCTGAGTTCGACGAAGCGGTGACTTTTCAGAGCACAAGTTACGGCAAGGGCGGGCAGTCATGCTGGGCGTGATAATATATTGGCACCTATGTTTGCCTCGGTGCACGCGTCTTCGACTCAATCTCGGCCAGCAGCGGGCTGCAATGGAACTACTCAAAAAATTGAACACGGAGTTCAAGACCAAATAGATGTGATCTACCAGATGCCCGAGCGTGAGACGGGCACGGTTCAATCGAGGGCTCCGGGTGTGAGTATTTGTGCAACGAATCTTGCGAGCGCGGAGGAGGTGCTCTTCGCGTATATGACCACCTCGCCAACTTGGAGCAAACTTTCTCGTCCATCGCTCGTGTCGTTTTTTTAAAAAAAATGTTGCGACGCAGCCTGCCCGAAGGTAGCTCATTGCGTGTTCCATCGAGCCAGTGCGAGATACTCTCTTCGTCACCAGTCGCTTCTCAAGAAGCTAAGGTGCATCAGTTCCCTCTTTCTTTTCAAGAGAGCACAGAGCATGAAACTCGAAGCTGCTGGCAGTGTCGAAGGCCGGTGAAGGTGCTGTTGGAGAGGTAGGCCGAGGTCACCACGCGGAACTTGCCGGCGTGGGGGTTGGTCGCCACCTTGGGCTTGTTGGTGGTGGTCGTCTCGTTGACCGCGGTGGCGTTCATCAGCTGCGAGGCGATGACACTCAGCGCCGGCGGCACGAAGAGGATCTGCGGCGACACCGACAGCGGCCGGCCGTTGGGCTTGGTCTGTTCGAGGAACAGCAACTCCGCGGCGGTGAGCGCTTCGATCGACAGCGCCGTGTCCACCCCAGCGAGGTAGTTCTTGTTGCCGGTGGAGAAGAAGTTGCCGGGGTTGGCCAGCAGCAGCTCGAAGACCGCCTCGGCGATGGCTTCGGCCGAGCCCATGCCCAGCACCTGCGGGATCGCCGCGAACGCGCCCAGGTCATCGTTGATGATGTCCTTGCGGTCCAGCGAGAACATAATGCCGTGGGTGTCGGCCTTCTGGGTGAAGTTCTCCTCGCCCAGCTTGCCGTGCTTGAGCTCGCCGCCCTTACCCACCGGCTGGAACTTCATGTCGTCGGTGAGGCGGTAGCGCGTGTGTTCCTTGAAGTCGGAGACCGAGCCGATCTTGCTCACCTGCCGCCACGCGTCCTCGACGTAGTTGAAGCCATCGAGCAGCATCTTGTGCGCGACGTTGGACAGGACCCCCGGAAGGGAGAGCGTGCTGAAAGCCGCCTGGAGCCAGCCGCTCGCGTCTTGGCGGTAGCGCGGCAGACGCCGACCCGCCGCGATCTCGCAGAACTCCTGGAAGCCCACACCGCGGAAGCGGTCGCTGGCTTCGATGATCTTTTCGCCGAACTGCGTGACGGCGCGCTGGTCGGTCATGCCCGCGGCGCGGCATGCGGCGGCGACCAGGACGTTGTGGTCCGGCGTGCGGTCGGTCGCGGAACCGGGGTTCGGGGCGCTCGGCCGTGAGGCCCGCAGCACCTCGAGTTCGGTGCGGGTTTCGTCCCAGCCTTCCTCGATGCCCTTGGCGGCGAGGGTGGCGTGGTCGCTGCCGCAGATCTCCAGGATGCGCGACTGGCGACGCAGCTCACCCGCGGCCGAAGCGCGCAGTTGCTTCACCGGGTCTTGGGGTTCGCTGGCTTCCGGTGATTTGGCTTCCGGGGCTTCCGGGGCTTCCCGGGGATCGGCCACGGCGGTTGCATGGTTTTGCGAGGCTTCGAAAGAAGCTTTGAGCGTGGCGGTCTGGTCGTCGCTGAGGGTGTCGGGGTCGAAGCCGCCGGCCTGCAGCCATTGCGTGAAGTCCATGGAGATTTCCTTTTGCGTTGGGGATTGGGGTTGCGTGGCGATGAGCGCCGAGGTGCGGGTGTCTGCGCCCAGGGGCACAAAGCTGATCTCGCCGAGCACGGACTGCCGGGCGACGTTGAGCGGGCCGTCGAACGCCCGGCCGTTGACCGTCACGCTCTGCCCCGCCTTGATGAAGTCCACTTGGCGGGCCTGCGCGCCGATCGACGCCTGCCAGCGGAAGCCCTTGTCCGCCAAGGCGACGACGCGCTGCACGCGCGGCGAATCGCCCAGCACGTTGCCCGAGGCGACTAACTGGCCGTCGGCGATCTCGATGCGGTCGGTCTGGCCGACCACGTCGTCGACGTCCTGCTGGTGGCCCAGGAAGATCGGCCGGGCGCTGTCGCCCACGTCCATACCGGCCAGGTCGACCACGACCGGGAAGCGCCAGCCCGCGAGGGTCATCGGTCCGCCGGTGTACGCGGTCATCGAGAAGCGGCGCGGGTTTGCGGACGCCGGGTCCGAAGCGGCGGCGGTGATCTCGCAGGGCGCGGTGAGTGTGAGGGCGCGCGCCTCAGCCATCGTCGTCCTCCTTGTCGGGGGCGGTCGCAACCGACGCGGGGCTCGCTTGGGATTCGCTTCCCGGGGCCTCGCTTCCGGGGGTGGGGGCGGGGATCAGGCCGAGTTCACGGACCAGCGCGATCTCCTTGGCGCGTTGGCGAAGCTCGGTCTCCCAGTCCCGGCCCTGCTTGGCGTACTCGTTGGCGAGCGTGGTGGTGTGGCTGGACAGCCGGGTCGCCTGGGCGTTGGCTTCCTTCGCGGGGTCGACGTGCTCGGTGCCGTCCCAGAACCACTGGTGTGGCAGGCCACCGAAGTCGGCGGTGCGGACCCAGCGCGGCAGCAGATCGCTCACGAGGATCGCCTCGTTGAGCCAGCCCCGGAGAATGGGGTCGAGCACCTTGGCGGCAATGTGAGACTGGTCGACCCGGATCGCCTTGTAGTAGGTCTGGTGGTCCAGCCGCCCCGAGGCGTAGTTGTAGCCCGAGCTGTTGCCCGCGGCGACGTTGAACGGCATGTTCAGGCAGCGCGCGATCTCGGCCAGGATCGACATCACGAACTCGACGTGGTTCGTGCTGGGGTGCTCGGCCTTGACCTGCCCGAGCTTCCAGCCCTGCGGCAGCGTCGTGGCCATCCGCGCTTCGAGCTCGAAGACGTCCATCGGCTCCACCGCGTCGGGCTCGCCGTTGGGTGGGGCGTCGGTGTAAAGAGCCAGCGCGAAGTCGGCGGCGGTTTCGGCGGCGGCGAGGACCGCGAGCCGGTAGCGGCGCAGCTGCGCGAACAGCGGTAGCGCCGGCGTCAGCTCCGGGATGCCCCGGCTCTGGCCCGGCCGATCCGCGCGATACAGATGAACGACAGCGCCAGCAGGAACACGATCGAACCCCTCTCCGAAACCGGCGGTGCCGAGCGCGGTGTCACCGGGATGGTGTTTCAGAACGTGGTACGCGACGGGGTTGCCGTACTGGTCGTGCTCGATCCCGTCGATGGCGTCGTCGGTAAGCGACCTACGCGACAGCGGTGTAGAGACTTGGTCCGCTTCAATGAGCCGGACATCCAACTGGACCGGGTGGTCGATCCCCGGGTTCTGAGTCAGCACGGCGAACGCCTCGCCCGACTCGGCCCGGGCCATCCGCATGGTGCGGAGTTTTTCGGGCAGGCTGACGCTTGTTGCCCACCGCATGAACGTCTGCTCGATGGCGGCGTTGGCGGCTGGGTCGTCGGTGAGCATCTGCAGGCGTGGGCCGGTGCCGATGGTGTCGTTGGCCAGCGTCAGGACGATGCCCCGTGCGTAGGAGTTGTTGGCGACCTCGTAGCGGGCACGGCTGCGGAGGATGGCCCGCACGTCCATCGACGCGGCGGCGTCGGCGCTAAGCAGGTCGGCGCTGGCCCAGTGCCGGCGGTTCTCGTCGGTGGTCTGCGCGGCGTCGAACTTGGCGCGGAGCACGCGATAGGACCGCTCACGCGGGGCGGTGTCCTTGCGCTTGGACCGCCAGGGCAGCAGCATCAGGCGGCCCCCGGCGGGATGAGCTTGGTGGTCTTGACGCTCAGGCCCGTTTTGCGGGCGGCCTTCTTGGCCGCGAGATATCGGTCGGCGGCGATCTGCTCGTGCAGGCCGTGGGCCTGGACGGTTTGGCCGTCCACGCTCGCCTGCGCGGGGCCGGCGGCGTTTTCGCGGATCACGTCTTCGAGTTGAGTGGTTGTCGAATCGGGCAACGGCGGTGTCCTGCAGGGAGAAGTCCCTACGGGTCACCTATGCCGTGTATCTTGAAAACCATTCATCGGGCAGGCCGCCGCGAGTGATTTTGTTCCAGATATGGACTCTCTGTGATGCGTTACTGGATCACCACACAATGGCCTTCGCCATCGACACCACCACGAAAGCACCGCAACATTTTCCTTCCGAACGGACGCGAGGCTCCTGGCAAACGTGTGCAGGTCGGTGACCGCGTCGCAATCTTCGAGTTGAAGACAGGGCGTTCAGAAGTTGTCCTCGGCGAGGACGGCCCCAAGGTCATCAAAGCCAGAGCAGACGGTGCCCAAGGAATCGTGACGATCGGGGAGGTGACGAGCCCGGTGAAGTCGAGCGGAAGACCGCCATCGACATATACCGATGATTCCGAAATCTGGTGGCGGTGGAAGGCAGAGACTGGTGGTCATAACGACGAAGGCTTCGTTCCTACGTCTGAGGTGACCCGCATACTTGGTTTCGCTTCCAACTACGGATTCCGTGGCTTCGGGGAGGCCCGATCGGGACTGAAGGAGATCAGCGGAAATCAGTTCTTAGAGCTCGCGGCGTTTTTTGCTTCGTCGAAGGATTCATCTGAAACTGAATCGTTCAAGCCGCCGGACTATGTGCCGCCAAAGTATGGTCCCGGGGGTGAAGGTGCAGTCCATAAGGCGCTGAAGCAGCACGTCGCCGATTATCCAGAACTGGTCTTCCAAGAAAAGGGATTGAAGCACATCGGAACCGAAGTCGTAGTGCCGTCGGGCGATCGCATCGATGTTCTTTTGCGAGACCAGATCGGCCGCTACGTCGCGGTCGAAGTCGAGCCGGCGCAAGGGCTGGGCCAACTTGACGGCCTATGCCAAGCCGTCAAGTATCGACACCTTGCCTGTGTTCTGCACCGTGTGGACTTTGAAGCCGGCCGGTCGGCCTTGGTCGCATTCGAACTTCACGAGAGCTTGGATCCGATCGCCAAGCGATACGCCGTTGAGATGATCCGGGTGGACCGATCGAAGGTCGCGATTTAGCTCGTTGAATCAGGCCTTCTCGCGCGTAGTGACGCGTTTCCCACAGTGCCGGCACAGCCGCACACGGAAGATACAGCCCGGTTTCTGTCGGGTGTACCAGACCGGCAGGTGGCGGCACCCGCAGGCGGGGCAGGCCAACCCCACGTCATTCACCTGGGGCTTCCGAGGTTGATCGGTTCGAGGATTCTGGGTCATCGTTTGGTCGCCTGCAGTTCCGAGAGCTTGATCCGCGGCCGGCGCGGCTCGGGGGCTTGTTCCACGCCAAGCTTCACGCCGCCCATCGATGCGGCCACCGCGCACCCCACGAGGCAGTCGAGCCAATGGTTGTCGGGCTTGCTCGGGCGGATCGACCACTCCTGCACGATCCGGCCGTGGCCCTGCGTGCGGGTCCAGCTTTCGGCACCGGCGATGTGATCAGCGAACAGTCGGTGGCCAGCACCTCGCGAGCCGACATCGCCGAACAACGTCAACGCCCCGCGGTCACCCTCGGCCACCGCTAGCCGCGCGTGCAGGAAGCTTTTCCAGTAATTCGTGTCGATCTGCACGTGCCGGAACTCGCTCGTCTTCGACACGTTCGGCACATACCAGTGGTGGCCGTGTCGCTCGCCGGGTCGCCGCCGGTACGTCGCCATCGGCTTATTGCCCGCCCGGATGCCCACGCCCTTGGACGGCATCGCGCTCCCCGCCCCGGGAAGTTTGTGACAAACGTTGGCCACGACCCCTGGCAAGTAGCCCGAGTCGATCAGCAGCCGCTCGATCCGGATCGCCCCACGTCCTTCGCCTTCGCCCTGCGGATAGTCCGTGGTCAGCAGCGCTGTCGCCAACTGCTCCAGCCCCGCCTGCACCGCGCCCTCCACGCCCGCCCCCGGAAGTAGGTCACTCAGCGTCTTCTTGGCGTCGCGGAGCGAGAACAGCGACCGCTTCTGGTCCGGGTACGTGCCGTAGTCGATCACGTACCCGGTGAAGTCCTCGGCCCAAGCGCAAACCGCGTAGTACAGCAGCTTGTCGTGCACGTCGACGAACGCCGTCACCCGCGTGCACTCGACCGGCACCGTCTTCCGGGGTCGGCCGTTGACACGGCGGGCGACCTGGTCGGGCGTGAGCACATCCTCGTCGCTCTGCTCGGCGACGGGTTCGTTCTGATACTCGGCGAAGAAGGCCGGTTCGTCACGCAGCTTGAGGTTCATCGCGTGCTGGAGTGCGCTGACCTCGTCGTGGTTGAAGCGCTGCGGCCACGCGACCTCGGACCCGGCGTCCATCGCGTCGCGGTGCTGCTCGTAGTACTCGGTGGCCTCCGATCCGTCCCGTCCTTCCCGCAACGAATCGGCCCGCAGCTGGGCGTACTGATCCCAGTGCTTCTCGGCGTCGCTTCCGGGGGGGAACTGGTAGATGAGCTTCGTGCACTCGCCCTGCCACTCGGGGTTGCGCGACCGATCGAGGATCTGGTCCGCGAGGTCGTCGTGGTAGATCTTCGTGCAGGTCATGAACCCGGCCATCTTCACGCCCGGCCCGCCCAGCCCCAGCACATCCCCGTTGAGGATCGAGAGGCGGTGCCGCGTCTGCGCCGGCGAGTTGGCAGACTGCCGCGTCTGCGGGTCGTCGAGGATCACCAGCGATGGACGCACGATCGTGCCGTCCATCCGCGTGTGCTGCTGCCCCCGGATGTTCGAGTCCAACCCCGCCACCGTGATGATCCCCCCGCCCCCGGAAGCAGAACCATCCACGTCGTAAAGCGTCGGCATCACCAGCTTGTCTGCCGACCAGGTGATGTACGTCGGCCGACCTCGGCAGAGCTGCCCGATCTGCCTTCGCGCGTTGTTCTCCAGCTTGCGGACCGGGTAGATCGCCTCGGGGAAGTCGGCCAGCAAGAGATCGTTGGCCAGCATCTCGCGCTTGATCGCGTCGAGCATGCTCTTGGCTTGGTCTTCGGCGCTGCCGATCAGGCACACGTAAGGCCGGTAGCCGTAGAGGATCGCCCACAGCCCCGCGATCCGCGCGAGCGTCGTCTTGCCGCTGCCGCGCGGCATTGCGAACGCGAACAGCCCGCCGTCGATCACCGATCGTTCGATCTTGGCGATCACCCGCAGGTGATCTTCGCTCCACGCCAAGTGAAACGCCCCCGGAAAGTAAGTCTCACAGAACCCCCGGAAGGAGTCCTTGCATCGATCACGCCGCTGCGGGTCTTCGACTTCGGGGATCGAGCCGATGTCACGACCAGCGCGAGAAAGCGCTCGGTTGCGTTCGGCTTCGCGGGCTTTCCGCTCTTCGTAAGAGATCGCGCCCGGAAGCGGCTTGTCCCGCTCCCGCACCAACCACGCCACGTATTTGAGGAGATTCACCTTCCGGGGGTCGCCGGCGGCGGTGATGCGCAGGCCGGCCTCGTTCATTTGGCGGTGGACCTTCGCGGCGCTGACGACGGTCCCGGCCGGCGTGCTATTGAGCAGCCGGACCAGTTCGGTCGGGGAGAGGGCGCGCAGGTCCATCGCCATCACGCGTCCCCCTCAGGGGCCCCACGTTGGGCCGTGTCGCTACTTCCGGGGGCGTTCAGCCACGCGGCGTAGTGGACCAGGTTGATCGACCCGTTCGCGTTTGTGGGCGCGCCTTGGGCCACGTGGCGGCATAGGTCATCCATAGGGACGCCCAGCAGACGCGACAGCTGCTCCATTGGCACGGCCGAGGGGTTCAGCGGGGCGTCATTCTGGGTGGTTTCGGCGGCCATCAAAATGCATCTAAATAACTGCGAATACCGGGATTAACTGCTTGATGTCTTCGCGGGGTTGAGGCTGAATGTGGTTGTTCCCAACGCCAACCACCCCGCCCGGAGAACCGCGATGACCACCCCCGACCAACGGCTCCTTGACGCCCTCCGCGAAAGCCTTTCGCCCCAGGCGGTCGCCCTGATCGCCGCCAAGTGCCGCCCCGGATACGCCCAAGGCGAAGCGGGCCAACGGGCCGAACGCGAGGTCGCCTGGTTCACGGACCAACTGATCCAACTGCTCGGCCCCGGCGCGTACGACCAGCTCTGCAAAGAGCTCGGGGTCTGACCCGCCGGAGATCGAACGCACCCACCACCACCACCCCCACCACGGAGACCCGCCTTGAACAACCACTCCGACGCATTGGCCGCCGCCGAACGGATCGCCCGCGAGGTCCTGGGCCTCGAGACGCTCGAAGAACGCAAGATGGACAGCCTCGACTTCAAAGAGCAGGCCGTTTGGAACATCAAGCGGGCGCTGCTCGACGCCTATGCCGCGGGGCTCGAAGACAAGACCTGTCGCCAGCGCGAACTGCTCACCGCCGCCCGGGAGTTGCTCGGCGCTCACGAGGCACCCGACGAAACACCCGCGGCCTACCGACGAACCCGCGACGCTTGGCGAGGTCTGAAGACCGCCGTGGAGCAAAGCTGCTGAACAACTCACCCCACCCGGCCCGGCCACGTTGGTCGGGCCTTTTTCTTGAACCCTCCCAACAGGAGAACCATCGTGAAGCAGGAACAGATCGAAATCGGCAAGGTCTACGAGGCCAAGATCACCAACCGGGTCGTACCCGTACGGATCGACGCGGTCCGCATCAACCTGAGCACCGGTAAGACCGGCGGCTGGGACGCGACCAACCTCAAGACCAACAAGAAGGTGGTCATCAAGAGCGCCCAGAAGCTGCGGAAGCAGGTCGATGCGCCCAGCAAGGAGCCGGGCAAGCCGAAGGCTGCGGCAACTTCCGGGGGCGTGAAGAAGAAGCTCACCGCTGCGGAACGCCGCGCCCGGTTGGTCGATGCCAATACCAAGCCCAAGGCCTCGAAGGCCACCGCCGACAAGCCCGTCGCCACCAAGAAGAGCGACACACCCCAAGAGAAGCGTCTGAGCCTGATCGACGCCGCCGTCCGGGTGCTCGGCGACGCCAAGGAGCCGCTCGGCTGCAAGCAGATGGTCGAACGCATCGTCGAGCGCGACCTCTGGTCGCCTCGCAGCGGCGGAAAGACCCCCCACGCCACGCTCTACTCGGCCATCCTCCGCGACATCCAGAAGCACGGCGACGACGCACGCTTCACCAAGGTCGATCGCGGCCAGTTCACCCTCGCCACCGGCACCGAGAAGGGAGCGTGAACCATGGCTACGCGACACCGCAACCGCGACGTCACGTTCGATGTGGTCGATGACCACCTGGAGATGACGGTCGCCTTCCCCGATCAAGCAGACCGCAACTACATCCACAGATGCACGCGGAATATCTTCGAAACGGTCGCTCACACGATCGAGGAGCAGGCCACCGCGGGATCCACGCTCGAAGACCTGGTCGCCGCGCTGGACGCTCCCTTCACGCAGGTCAACGTCGCGCTGGCGTTCCTGAAAGAACGCGGATGCGTGAAGGTTCGCCGCCGGCGCTCGTACCCCGCCTCGGCGGCGCTCTACGAGGACGCGATGGTCGAGTACTTGGTGTTGGCCGAAGCCCCGCGCTGATCGCATCAGGCCACCTTCTCCACCTCGGCCCCCGGACGTTCAGCCGAGGTTTTCTCAGTCTGGACAGCCGGGGTTCCGGGAATCCGCTCGGCCTTCTTGCCGGTGAACTGCTCCCACCGTTGCACGATCACGTCGCAGTACGCCTGATCGAGTTCCATCAGGAATGCGCGGCGACCGGTCTGCTCGCAGCCCATCAGCGTTGAGCCCGACCCGCCGAACAGGTCAAGCACGTTCTGCCCCGGCAGCGACGAGTACTCGATGGCCCGCTTGGCGAGCTCGACCGGCTTCTCGGTGAGGTGGACCATCGACTGCGGGTTGACCTTCTTGACGTGCCAGAGGTCGGTGGCGTTGTTGGGGCCGTGGAAGTGGTGGGCCGCGCCCTCCTTCCAGCCGTAGAACGCGATCTCGAACGCGCCCATGAAGTCCTTCCGCGTCAGCACCGGGTGCTGCTTGTCCCACACGATCCCCTGGCTGAAATACAGCCCGGCCCGTTTGAGCGGCGCGGGGTAGTTGCCGAGATTGGCGTAGCCGCCCCAGATGTAGAACGATCCGCCGGGCACGAGGACGCGTGACGCATTTCCGAACCATGCGTCGAGCATCTCGTCGAACGCCTCGTCGGTTACGAAGTCATTCGCCAGCGGTCGGTCCTTCGCCCGCATCTGCCTGTGCGTGGGCTTGGACTTCTCCGGGTGGCGAGCGAGATCGAGCTTCTGGTGGTGACCCCCTGAACCCTTCTTCTCCGCTTTGGCGAACGACGAATTACCGGCGGCGATCGCGTTGTTCGAGCGTGGCTCGACCTTCACGTTGTACGGCGGGTCCGTGTTGACCAGATGGATCACTTGGCCATCGAGCAGAAGGTCGAGGTCCGCCGGCTTCGACGAGTCGCCGCACAGCAGTCGGTGCTTGCCCAGCACCCACACGTCGCTAGGCTGCGTGATCGGGTCGTCGGGCGGATCCGGGACATCGTCTTCATCGGTCAGTCCCTCGCCGGTTGCGTCGCCGCTGGCGAGCAGACGCTCCAATTCGTCCTCCGCAAAACCCAGCAGACCGAGTTCGTAGTTCATTCCCTGCAGCTCGGACAGCTCCAGCGGCAGGAGGTCGTAGTCCCACTCGGCCAGCGTCGCGGTCTGGTTGTCCGCGATGCGGTACGCCTTGATCTGCTCGGCCGAGAGGTCCGTGGCCACATGCACCGGCACCTTGGCGAGGCCCATCTGCTTCGCGGCCTTCCAGCGCGTGTGCCCGACGACGATGACGTGCTCGGCGTCCACGACGATCGGCTGGCGGAAGCCGTACTCCTTCAGCGATCGCGCGACGGCTTCGACCGCGGGATCGTTCACACGCGGGTTGCGTTCGTAGGGCTTGACGTCATCGATGGGGGTGAGGGTGATCTTCATGGTTTTCATGTCCTGGGGTGTTTCTTTCGCGTGCAACCAACTCAAACAATCCGCGCGGCTGTTCCCGCCGCCATAGCGAGGCTTCGCAGGCCCCGGAAGTACCTATTCGCTCGAAAAATCCCGAAAAATCTGCCAGCTTGGCACCCCCGGAAGGAGGCCGCGGGTTGGCCCACGTTGGGCCGTGTCGGCCCCGTCGTTGCGGCGTACACCCGTCGCCACGGCCCGCCGCTCGCGGACATGGGCGAACGTCGGGCGTCTTGGTTTCGGAGCTTCCGGGGGAGTCCCACGCAGTCCCTAGTGATCCCTAGGGATTCGGCATTGTGTTCAGATGCATGTCGCGCGTGCGCGCGTGCGCCCGTACACGTGTGCAATGTGAAATCCCTAGGGACTGCTAGGGACCACCCGGGACTAACCACCCCCGGCAACGCAGGCGTGGCCATCGCAGGGGCAGCGGTCAGTCGTTCCATGTCGGCCCCCGTAGAACGATGCCCTCGTAGAAGTAGCCCACCGACTTGTTGCGACGCCGGCGAACCGTGGGCGCAGCGGCGAGCAGGTCGCGGCCGAAGACGGGCTTGGTCGACGGCGTGTGCCACCCCTCGCCTTCGATGTACTGCTTGTACGCGGCGTACATCTCATCGACGTACGTCCTGACCCCCGGAAGCAGGTCGCAGCGGTCGCGGACGAACGCACCGACGGGGGACGACAGGTCCTCAAGTTCCCGGATCGCGTCCTCGGCCGCCGGCGGCTGCACGAAGTAGCCGCGTACTCGCAGACGCTTCCACCCTTCGATCGCCCAGTTCAGGATCCCCGGCAGGTCGTCGAGCAGGCGGTCGGTCAGGCCCCGGTCTTCCTGGCCGTAGAACGACTTGGTCATCTGCAAGATGAGGAAGCGCCCGGTCAAGGCGTTGCTGGAGTCGCCGAAACGCGGCAGCTCGTTCGTCATGAACATGAACCGCGTCGGCAGCTTCATGGTCACCGGCGTCTTGTGCTTGCGGTCGATAGTGAGCTTGTCTTCGCCGGAGATGCACAGCAGGCGTTCGACGACGGTTTGGATGCTGTCCCCCGAAAACCGCGCGTCGGAGACGATGGCCAGCGACTTACCGATCAGCGGCTGGAGCCCGAAGTTCGACGCCAGGCCGCTGGTGGTCGGCCCGCAGACGTTGCCTTCGCCGATGAGCTTGGCGATCACCCGGCCGATCGTGCCCTTGCCCGAGCGCCGGGGCCCGACCATGAGCAGCATCTTCTGATGGCTGGTGTCACCGACCAGGCAGTAGCCCATCCACTCCTGTAGCAATTGGATGCTGGCGTCGTCGTCCCCGAAGACCTGCTCCAAGAAGCGGAACCACTCCTCGGGCATGGTCTCGTCGGGGTCCGGGTCGTAGTCCAGCGCGTTGATGCTGAAGAAGCGCGGCGTCGCCGGGTACTCCGTGCCCGTCGGCAGGTGCAGCAGCTTGGTCCGGCAGGGCAACAGCTCGTCGGCCGGCGCGAGCGGCTCGCCGTCGAGCCAGCCGGGAATCGGCGTCGCGGCGTCGAGGAAGGTGTGGTTGCAGATCGTCTCGAGGGCCTGCTTGACCGTGCCGGGGTTGGCGTCGAAGTCAGTGAGCTCCGGCTCGTTGGTCTTGCGGTTCGTGACATACTTGAGGGCTTCGTGCAGCCACGGCTGCAGCTGGTTGCGCACGGCGGCGTCTTCGATCTCCACGAAGCGGCCTTCCCGCCAGGCCATCAGCATCCCAGCAAAGTGGTGCAATGTCCGCCCGTCAGGGTGCGTGCAGAACTCGCGAACGTACGCCTCGGCGGTGGGCCGGGTGCGTTTGGAAGAGAGCACGAGTCGCCCGGTGTGCGGGTCGCGCTCGCCGAGGGGGATGATGCCCTCGCCGTCTTCGCTCCCGGTGCCGTCGGTGGACGCTTGAGAGTGATCGTCTTGCGCGTCGTTCCGGGGTCGGGAGCTTTTCTTCCGGGGGCGCGGGTGGTATTGCTTGGTGACTTTTTCGAGGGCCTTGGCGATGGTCATCTGGCCGTAGGTCTGAGCGCCGTGCTTCTTGTCCCACTTGGGGCGGAACAGTCGGCTGCCGCGGAAGAGCCGGTCGAGTTGTGCGGGATCCTTGGTGTAGAACGCCAAGGTGAATACCACCGACGAGTCGCCCTCGCTCTGGGAGCCGAAGTGCGCCTGCCAGTTGCCGGCGTATAGGTCGGCGAATTTGGAGCCGCTACGGCGCTGGCCGCGGGCGAGGTCAAGGATCTCGTCGTCGGTGAGATCGGGAGCCGGGGTCGACGGGTCCGCTCGCGGCGGGTCCGGACTTTCTTCC
>JBCCDN010000079.1:0-13248 GCA_039030755.1 Planctomycetota bacterium
CCCTCCCCCGGCCCCTCCCGAGGGGAGGGGAGGAGCAGGCGGCAAGCGGTTCTGGGTGGGGCGCGTCGGGCGGCGTCAACGGGTTCGGGGTGGGGTTTGGTCCGTCGCCGGAGCAGGTGGCGGCGCGGGAGGCGGAACGCGCCGCGGCGGAGGCGGAGCGGGCGGCGTTGAAGGAAGAGGTGAAACGGAACAAGGCCGCGAAGCGGAAGGCCGAGCGGGCGCGGCTCAAGACGTTGGACCCGGCGTTGTGTGCGTATAGCCGGGAGTTGCGCGATCGGTGGAGTGAGGCGGTGTCAGCCCCCGGGAGTCCGGGGGCGACGATGTTGGAGAGCGCGGCGAAGCCGCGGTACGCGGTGGGCCGGGTGTTGACGGACGAGAGCGTGGGTCGGGATGCGGTGTTCCTCGGGGATGCGGGCTCACCCACGGCCGGTCAGGTTGAAGGCGAGAACGCCAAGCGTTTGGCGGCGTGAAGGGTTGGGTTGGGTTGGGTTGGATTGGGGCGCTCAGGCGTGCGCTTCGGCGGCGGTGACGCGGCGTTGCCCGATGGGTCGAACGTTTGCGGGTTCGTCGATCGCGGCGTCGGGCTCGCCGAGTTCGGACCACCAACGGCGTAGGCGTTTCCGCATGGCTTGGCGGACCGGGGTGTGGGCTTGTGATTCGATCAGGTTTGTGAGTTCGTAGGGGTCGTGCTGCAGGTCGTACAGCTCGGCCTCGGCGTAACGGTCGAACACGCCGCCTTCGGGGGCTTGCCACTGGTCGTAATCAGCGCGGACGATGTACTTCCAGCGGCGCGAACGGACCGCCCGGCCCCAACACTCCTCGGCGACCTGGGTGTACGCATCGGTCGGCCATGACGCGAGCGCATCGGCGTCGCGCTGCACCAAGGGCAAGACACTGCGGCCTTGCATCGTGCTTGGGATCTGAACACCAGCCGTATCCAGGAGCGTCGGGGCGAGATCGACCAGGGAGACGGGTTGCTCGATCCGGCCGCCGCCGGTGAACGGTCCGCCGTGCAGCAGCATGGGGATGCGCGTCGAGGCTTCGTGGCCGCTGCGTTTGTATTCGTGGTTCCGCGTTTTGAAGTGGCAGCCGTGATCGGAGATGAAGGCGATCACGGTGTGGTCGAGCACGCCGAGCGACTTGAGGGCCTCGACGATGCGGCCGAGCGCTTCGTCGAGGCGTTTGACCATGCCGAAATACCCGCCCAGGTGCGCGTGACTCGTTCCGCCGAGCGCCGCGAGGTCGGGCGGCACCCAAGCGCCGTCGTAGCGCTGCCGGTAGCCGTCGGGCGGGGGGTAGTCGTCGACGTGGTTCTGGTGGTGCGGCTCGAGGAAGCTGGTCATCAGCATGAACGGTTGGTCGCCGTGATCGCGGACGCGCTCATGCAGGTGGCGGATGCTCGCGTCGGCAAGGGCGTCGACGCGATAGCCGGGGAGGTCGACGGGTTCGTTGTGATCGTTCCACAGCCGGGTTTGGTAGGCGTCGGAGGTCATCTCCAACACGTTGGCGGCGAGCCAGGATTGGTAGCCGCCGCGGTCGGGGGCGGCGACCGGACCGGATTCGTCGTGGTTGGACCCGAGGTGCCACTTGCCGAGGTAGCCGGTGTGGTAGCCGGCGTCGTTGAGCTGCGTGGCGAGGTTGGGCAGTTCGGGGTTGAGCCCGATGCCGTTGGTGTAGCTGCCGTTCGTGCTGGCGTAAGTGCCGGTCTGGATACAGGCGCGGGCGGGTCCGCAGACGGGGTTGGGCGTGAAGGCGTGGTGCAGGTCGGTGCCGGCTTTGGCGAGGCGGTCGAAGTTTGGGGTGAGGTTCAGCGGGCAGCCGTGGATACCGGTGGTGTCGTGGCGCTGCTGATCGGTGAAGAACACGAGCAGGTTGGGGGGGCGATCGGGCATGAATCTGGTTTCAAATGGTGCGGGTTGGCCAAGCAACGGCTCAGGCTTCGGGACTCAGTGTTGTGAGCAGATGGGGCAGCAGCGGCTCAAGCGCGTCGAGCCAGTCCGTCGCGCCGCGGGGCGAGCCGGGCAGGTTCACGATCAGGGTCGTGCCCCGGATGCCGCAAACCGCTCGGCTGAGCGCGGCGAACGGGTGGGCGGCCGAGGTGACGCGCCTTGCGTGTTCGCCGAGCCCGGGGTGCGTCCGCTCGAGAACGCGCCGTGTTGCTTCGGGCGTGATGTCACGGGGCCCCGAACCCGTACCGCCGGTCGTCAGGATCAGTTGGGGCGTGCCGCCGGCCGCGTCGCACCACGCGCGGAGTTGATGCTCGATGCGGTCGGGGTCATCGGGCAGGATCGTGGAGGAAACCTGTGTGCAAGGGTCGCGTTGAGCGAGCCAGTCGACCACGGCCGGGCCGCCGCGGTCTTCGTAGACGCCGCCGCTCGCGCGGTCGCTGACGGTCAGCACGAAGCTCGTAATCTTCGGCCACGTCATCGACTCCGGGGCATGGAGGCCACAGGTATCGCTTGACGCCTGACCTGGCGATGACGCTTCATCGGAAACCCGATAGTCGCCCCGCGTGCCGCCGGTTTTTTCGAACAGCCGCACCTGCTCGATCGATGCGTTGCGCTGTACCGCCTTGACCATGTCGATGACCGTGAGCGCTGCGGACGACGCGGCGTGTAGTGCTTCCATTTCCACGCCCGTGCGCCCCGTCGTCCGAACCGTGGCGATGATGTGCACCCGGTCTTGATCATCAAGCGCGACCGAAACTTCAACGCCGTCGATCGGAAGCGGGTGACACAGCGGCACGATCGTCGCCGTGTGCTTGACCGATTGAATCCCGGCGAGCTGCGCGACGGCGAGCGTGTCGCCCTTTTTGTTGCGGAGCTCGCGCACCAGACGCGACGCCGTCGCGTTCAAACACACGTAAGCCTCGGCCGTGGCCTCCCGTAGGCTGACGGGCTTGCCCGTGACATCGACCATGCGAAAGCCCGAAGCATCAGCATGCGTAAGTTGATCGTCGCGCTTCGGTGGTGGTGGTGGTGACTTCATGGGGATAGCGTCCAAGGATGCCAGCGTCGCCGCGTCTCGTCGAACGCCGCCTGCCCGGGGGGGACTTCGAACACACCGGCCGCGATACCGATCGCCGCCACGTCCCCCGATCCGCGGTGCGGCAACGGACGCAGCCCGCCAGCGTCTGTCACCGTAGCCGGAACGTACTGCCGAAATGTTGCCGGCCGGTTGGGCACCGGCCCGGCATCCACTTCCAGCCAGCGCGGGACGGGCTCCCGCCCATACCCCGCACAACGACGCAACACCGGGCCGGCCAACACCACCGCGCCCACCAACGCCGACACCGGATTCCCCGGCAACGCGATCACCGGAACACCCCCCGGCAACACCGCCCCGAAGTTCGGCTTGCCCGGACGCATCGATAAATGGTGATACACCCCCGCGCCGCCCAGCGCAAGCACCGCATCGGGCACGACGTCGTGATCACCCATCGACACCCCGCCGGTTGTCAACACCAGATCGCATCTTGCCGCCAACGCGCCCAACGCTCGTGTCGTCACCGATAAGTCATCGGGAAGGGCCACCACTTCCACCACCGTGCACCAGCCCGAATCCGCCACCAACGCCCGCAGCGTCGGCCCGTTCGCGTCGCGCACCGCGCCGGATTCAACGCGCACGTCACCCACACCGCGCACCTCGTTCCCGCTCACCGCGATACCCACCCGCACTTTCGCAAAGACGCCAACCTTGGAAAGCCCGTTCGCCGCCAGGGTGGCCACCGCCGCCGGCGTGACCCGCACCCCCGAACCCAAGAGCGTCTGTCCCGCCTTCGCGTTCTCGCCGCGCGGTCGGACGTGTCGGCCGAGCCCCAACGCGGGCAGCGCTTCGGGTCCAAGCGTGACGCCGTGTTCTGCTTCGCTCACCAACTCGCGCGGCACCACCGCGTCCGCCCCCGTCGGCACCACGCCGCCCGTGAACACGCGCGCGGCCGCGGCCTCCGGCAACACACCCGGCATGTCGCCGGTCACCACCTCAAACGCCACCGGCAGTGCCGCGTCGCCGCCGCGCTCGATCATGCCACGCACCGAATCCGCCCGCACCGCATACCCATCCATCGCCGATACGTCCGCCGCCGGGCTGTCCCGCTCGGCCACCACGTCCTCGGCCAATACTCGGCCACACGCCCCGCCCAACAGCACCCGCTCAATCCTCACCGGCAACACCCGCGACAGCATCGCCGCCACCGCGGCGTGCGGATCCACCATCGCCGGCAACAACGCATCGACCCGCTTACCCGCCACCCGCCGCCCCCTTGCCTACGCCGTGACTCGCCGAAACATCCGCATACACCGGCACTTTCCACAACGCCACGTCCCGCTTCATCCGATCAATGAACGCATCCATCGCCGCAAGCCCGGATTTGCGATGGGCCGAGTGCACAACCAAACGAAACGACATCGCACCGATCGGCACCCGCCCCACGCTGTGATCGACATGCAGTCCGATCAAGCCGTGCTCTTCCAACACCGCCGCCGCAAGCTGTTCGAGCTGCCGCTCCGTCATCGGCGAGTAGGCCTCGTAACCCAGCGCTTCAAGCAAACGCCCCCCTTCATTCGGACGCACGCGCCCCTCAAACACCAACGCGGCCCCGGCACCACGCGGCGCATCGACCACGTCGCCGTTCACTGGGCCTTCTACCAGTCGCACTGAGATACCCGCGCTCATCCGCCACCCACCATCCCGATCAACGCCAACGCCTCATCGCCCCGCAGGACCACGTCGGCATCCACGAGCGCGTGGTTCACCGCCAACCGGCTCGCCGGCAGCGAATCTCGCAAGAATTCACACGCTTCGCCAAGCTCACGCAACGCGTCCGCACACGTCGTCTCACCGGGCACCACCTCGATGGACAAGGCGCGGACCTTGGCCAATGCCGCCTGCGGCCCGAACAGCAAGACCTCCATCCGCACGGTTGTTCGCGTCTCACGCGTCATCGTCACTTACCGCCTCTATCCCCCCAGATGCGTCATAATGCCAGGCGCGATGGCCGGATGCACCACCTGTTTGCCCGCATACGCCGCGTCGATCGCCGTATCGATCGCCGTACGATTCCGTTTCACCACCGCATCTCGCAGGCTGCCACGCGGTACATCCATGAGGCAAGGATAGATATCGCCATCGGCCGTAATCCGTAGTCGATCGCAGGTGTCACAAAAATGCTGACTCATCGGCGAGATGAAGCCCACCCGAGCCGTAGAGCCATCCCGGAAGTACGCCGTCCACATCCGCGCCGCATCGGTCACCGAAACCCCGCCGTCGGACGCTTGGTCTCGAACCCAACGCGACACCGTCTCGCTTAGCGCTGCCCGCATCCGTTCGGCAGACACGTAACGCCGCGCCCACGATTCCGCCAACGGCCCCATCGGCATCAATTCAATCAAGCGAATCGGCAAACCACGCGCAGCGGCAAACGCAATCAACCCCGGCAAGTCCTGCTCGTTCTGCCCCGCCACCACCACCGTATTGAGCTTGATCGCCTCAAACCCTAAGCCCATCGCGACATCGATTCCGTCCAAGACCCGCGACAACCCGTCCACACCCGTCAACACCGCGAAGCGCTCGGCATCCAGCGAATCCAGACTCACGTTCAGCCGACCAAGCCCCGCATCACGCAGCCTTGCCGCATCCCGACGCAACGTCAACGCGTTGGTGGTCATGGCCAAATCGGCGATCCCGGTGTCACGAACCGCTGCGATAATCTCGGGTAAGTCGCGTCGCGTGGTCGGCTCGCCGCCAGTGATACGCACCTTGCGAAGGCTAAAACGCTCGTGGAGGTGTCCCACAAGGAACCGCACATCGTTCGCGTCAAACGCCGCAGGGTCATGACCGCGATCAAAGTCCGGCCGGCAGTAGGTGCAACGCATCGAACAGCCGCGTGTGACTGACAATCGCAAATACCCGATCTTCCGCGCCAAACTTTCTCCCGAGGCTTCCGGGGGCGCAGAAACGGCCCCGCGCGACGCGGGCCACCACTGGGGCAAGCTCAGGTCACGCGGGGCCGGTGTAGTCATGTTCATCGTCGTGGCTACGTCGGAGAGTTCGCCCAGGCGAACCTTTGGCTTGAAAAGAAAAACGTCACGTCGAGCGCGAACCGAAGGCATTATGAAAATCCCGACTCGCTCGCTTTGGCCATCATACTTAGCCCGGACGCTGAGGCTGTCGGTGATCTATTTGGTGATCACCGCGCCGAACTCTTGACCGATCGCGCGGATGTTCTTTTCCCCCGAAACATCTGCTGTCCAACCGTGTCTCTGAAGCCCGTACGGCGGCTTCGTTGCTTTGAAGCACACGTCGTCATCTTCAAGGCCCACGTCGGGGATCCGCAGTCTGGACTCGCCTGAACCACTTGATACCTATGTTAAAAAACCCGTGCTAACCATCAAAAAAACCAAACAGCGCGGCATATTCTCGCAGGCGATGCACACCGTGAGCCATCCGTGGTGGTGCAAGGAATCTCTGAAGTTCGGAAATTTTCTAAGAGAATCAACGCTTCGTTAAACAGACCAAGCGGTCACTCACATCGATCATTCCCGGGGATCGCACACCCAGGAAACTCACCGCTGCCGTCGGGGCAAGCCAGCGTGCCTGCCATCATGGCGTCATAATGCCGATTGCTTTCAGGGATCTTCGCGGCGACCAACTCCGACCACGCGCAAAGCGCCGCGTGAAGCTTGGCTGTCTTCTCCGGCTCGCGATGTGCGAGGTCGCGCTTTTCACCGAGGTCCTCAGCCAAGTCGTATAGCTCCAGCCGAGCGTCTTCAAAAAACTCGATCGGCTTCCACATCCCGTCGCGAACGCTGCGGGAAGGCGTGCCGCCCTGGTTGGAGTTATTCGGGTAGTACCAGAAGATCGGGCCGCGCTCAAAGGGCTCGCCGCGCAGCGCCGGCGCGAACGATCGGCCGTCGACATGCTGCTCGGGCATGGCATCGACCCCCGTAAGTTCGAGCAGCGTCGGAAAAAGGGCGGGCGACGTAATCGTCGCGCCGCTCGTTGATCCGGCCTCCACTTGCGCCGGATAGCGAACAATCCACGGCACGCGGTTCCCGCCGTCGTACATCCAAGCTTTGCCCTCTTGCAGCGGCGCGTAATACGACAGATACAGGAAGAACGGCTCGTCCTTATTCCGCTCGATGAAGTCCACCGCACGATCGTTTAGCTCCTCGGTCAGATACTTCGTGGTGCCCACGCGCGTCTCGTTGTCCAGCAGCTTGGTGAGATACCACGCCCACCTGCGGTCGATGTCCTTCAGTGGCTCGTAAGTCAGGTTCTCGGGGAAGTAGTCGTGGCCGCCGCTCAAGAAGCCGTAAAACTCATCGAAGCCGCGGACCAACGGACGTAGGTCCGGGTACGTACCCAGGTGCCACTTGCCCACGATCTTGGTTGCGTATCCGCGCGGCGTGAACGCCCCGAACCACGCCACAAGACAGCATCAACACACCCAACGCGACGGATACGAATCGGGACGCGCTCATGATGATTTCTCGGCGGTGCGCTGGTAAATCCGCACGTAATCCACGAGGAAATAGGCGGGAAAGGCGGTATCGGTATCCGCAGGATGGTCCGCGTTATCTCCGCCGAGCGCGAGGTTGAGCAGGAGGTAGTGCGGCTCGCGGAACGGGTTTTTCTGATCCTGCGTCTCGTTGAAGGTCTTGGACAGATCGATCTCGTTGAGCAGGTGGCCATCGATGTAGATCCGGATGAAGTCGTAGTCCCAATCCATCCGCCACACGTGAAAACGCTCATCCCAACGCTCGAAACGCGGCAATTCGGCCACGGGCACCTTCGCCGCGTCCCAGCGCGCCGCCCACTCGTCCTTGCCTTTTTTGGACCACGCGGCGTTGGCGAGTACGTGATCGCGGTAGTACTCCATGATGTCGATCTCCCCGCAACCCGGCCAATTACGGGCCGACCCCAACGTCCAGATCGCCGATCAAAGTCCGTCGTCGGCCTGCACCTTCGCGCAGATCTCGAACCGGCCGTACTTCCAGGCGTGGAGGCCTTGAGTGGAGATCAGCGACGAGGTGTATTCAAGGTGCTTGCGATTGGTCTTCCAGCTCTCGCTGCCGGGGATGTCGTTGGGGTTAGGCCGGCGCTCTTCGCGGGCCTCGATCACCAGCACGCCATCTTACACGGTCGCGTTGTCGTCCTGATACCACTGATCCTCGTTATTCCGAATGAATCCCTCGCGCTCGAACCGCCACTTGGTCGGGTCGGGCAAACCGTCGATATCGAACTCATCGTTCCAGACAAGTTCGTAACCGTCGTATTGAGCGATCGGGTGTTCGTTGTGCTCGGCCGAAGCGAATGCGGTCAACACGACCACCATGAAGCACGACAGGGAAACGCTAGCCAAACAAGAGGCAAGATCCATGACGCAAATTTTTCCTAGCGGCAGGTAAGAACGAAACCGAGACGCTGAAACATGATTCAAACCATTGAATAAAATCATTTAAGGATCGCCGACGTCAAGCTGTTTTTCGTTTTCCGCCCCGACGCGGCGCTACGCCCCCGACACCCGGGCCTGCGGCGCAGGCTCGCGGTCGAGGTCCGCCTGCACCAACGCGCTCATCAACTCGGCCTCCACCGCGGCGTACTCGGCCCGACCAAAACGGTTGTCCAACTCTTCGGGGTCCTCCGCCAAATCGAACAACTCGCCCCAGTCTCGACCGCGATACACCGTCAGCTTGTGCCGCTGCGTCACGAGCGTTTTGAGATGCACCGCATCGCTGGCATTGTGATGATTCTCTACGATCGCGTACTTGCGCGAAGCAGACGGTGAATCGCCGCACCACGCTCCGAGTCGACTCTCACCTTGCATCGCGCGGGGCGTCTGTTCCAAGCCCGCCGCTTCCAGAAACGTCGGCGCCAAATCCACCAAAGACTGCAGCGAGGTACTCGTACTTCCCGGGGACATCCGATCGCCGAACGCGGCGAGGAACGGCACGCGGATTACATCTTCGTAATGGAACGGGCCTTTCGCGACCAGGCCGTGCTGCCCGAGAAAGTGTCCGTGGTCAGACGTGAACACCACGAGCGTGTTATGAAGCACGCCCAGTGATTCGAGTTTGTCCAAGGTCTTCCCGATCCAGTGATCCATGAAGCTGATCATGCCGTAGTAGATCGCCTGGGCTTTTTTCAGATCGTCTTGCGACACGCCCGCGTGCGGGTGGTAGCCGTGGTTGCCGAAGCCGTCTTCGTTGAAGGGATTGAAGTCCGCGTTCGGATCGCGCGTCATCTGGTGCGGCGGCGGCATGTGCTCAAACTCGCCTTCAACAAACTCACCGACCTCCATGCCGTCGGGGTCGTACATCGACGCCCAAGGCTCGGGCACGGCATACGGCGGGTGCGGGTCGTGATAACTCGCCCACACGAAAAACGGCACACCCTCGCTCACCGCCGACTCGATCGCCGCGATCGAACGCTGACCGGTCCACGCGGTGTAATGATGCTCTTCCGGCAGTTTCCAGGCCATATCTTCCCGCCAGCCGTAGCCCGGGCCATCCATGATGAGGGGCGCGAGCTTGCCGTCCGTGCCGCTGAGGTTGACGCCGTCGTTGCCTACCTGGAAGTACTGCCGCCAGTGGGTCACGCCCTTGTCTTCGAGCCAAGCGCCGTAGTGTTGGCCGGCATGCCCTTCGTCCGTGTGATTGCGGGTGAGTTCGACATGGTCGAAGCCGTACCAAGGCGTGTGTTGGTCGTTGAAGCTGCGCCAGAAATCCAAGTCGCGCAGCGTCGGGTAGCTCTCGACGGATTCGCATTCGGGCGTCGAGGCCAACGGTTGGAAGTGCGCCTTGCCCACCAGCGTGCTGCGGTAGCCGAGGTCGCGGAGGTGATCGCCAAGCGTGGGCACGTGTTCGGGCAACTTGGTGCCCAGCGTGTATGCGCCGTGGGAACTGGGGTATTGACCGGTGAGGATCGACGCACGCGTCGGCGTGCAGGTGGGGTTGGGGCAATACGCGCGCGTGAAGTTTGTGCCCATCTTCGCGAGGCGATCGAGGTTTGGGGTTTGAATCTTCGGGTTCAGCACGCCCAGTGTGGACCAGTGCTGCTGGTCGGATGTGATCAGAAGGAGGTTGGGTCGCATGGCAGAGCTTCCAAAATTGGCAAGAGGAGACAGCGCGGGCGGTCTTCGTGGAATTGGGTTGGGAGCATATCGGTACGCGTGTGCGCAGAACGTCGCGTCGACGGATTGCGATGACCAAAAATGATGTTCGGACGGCGGATCGGAGGCCGACCGCGCGGCGGAGTAGCCCGGGGAGGTGTGAAGAATCACCCGGGAAACGGTGCGTGGGGCCGGGGGCGAAGCGGCGCGGGAGGCGTCGTGGGCCGCCTCGGTTGTGCCGGGTTTGCCCGCGTTCTTTGGCAAGTGAAGCAGGAATGTGGTGAGAAGCGTGAAAACGCTTCTCGAATCACCGGCGGTGCCGTCTTCGCCGTCGATACCCAGGTGTTGTACCGCATCATCCGCCATCCATCGATCACGGGCGTGCCGGCCTGGATGCCGAATCGGCGTTGATAAAAGCGGATCGTGACGGCAAGCACGACATATCCGAGTCGTAGACGTGGATGTAGCGAACGCGTCGGTGGGCGGTAACGCCGGCCGGGCGTCGCCACAGCAGGACAGGCGCAAAGGATTGAGCGCGTCGAAGTCGAGGGAAAAGATCCGAAAAATGGGGCCATCCGGGCTAGGAAACACAGGCCGCGACGCCCGCCGAGAAGGGCCGTGACCATCGCCTAGCCTGCGTCGCGGTTCCAAAAAATCGCGGAACACGCAAAAATGTAAACATACGTTTGACTCACGGCCGGGCCGGGCCTAATGTTTTCAAACACACGTTTAATTTATCGCATGCCAAACCCGTCGCCGGACAATACGAAGCTTCGATCCCCAGAGGAAGGCGACACCCGCGTACGCCTCCTGCACGCAGCCGGGGAAGAGTTTTCCCGCGTCGGATTTCGCGCCGCCAATGTCCGCGACATCTGCAAAAACGCCGGCGCCAACGTCGCGGCGGTGAAGTATCACTTCGGCTCCAAAGAAGCCCTTTATCGCACGGCCTGGGAACACGCCGCGCGAGAGATGGTGACCGCCGAACCGATGCCCACGCTCGGCCCCGACGACGACCCCGCCGTCGTGCTCGCCGACTTCATGGCCTGGTTCCTCCGTCTTGTTCTCAACGAAAACCGTGACCACCCCTGTGCCGGCGGGATGCTCGCGCACGAAACGGTCGAACCTTCCGGCGGACTGGATGTATTTGTCGAACACGTCGCCGGCCCGATCCACGCAGAGCTCCGACGCATTGTCGGAGCCGTGCTGGGAAAACCCGGCTCACGCAAACTTACCGACGACCTCACCAATGCCGTGATCGCGCTATGCGTGAATCCCAAACACTCCCACGCGATTTTGGACCGCCTCGGCCACCGGCCCCCTAACGAACCCGCGGCGATCGACCGCATGGCCCGACGCCTCGCCGCCTTCGCGCTCCACGGGCTCATCGGCCTCGCACGTGATGAGCACAAGGAGTCTCGCTGATGTGGACCGTCGCCCTACGCATGCTCATTGGGGACAAGACCAAGTGCCTCGCACTCATCCTGGGCGTGGGGTTCAGCACGCTACTCATCTGCCAACAAGTGTCGATCTTCTTTGGTTTGCTCGGCCGCGCGAGCAGCGTGGTGAACGACGTCCGAGAGGCCGACCTATGGATCATGGACCCCAGCGTGAAGACGATTGATGTGCCTTATCCGTTGCGAGATACGCAACTCGGCCGGGTGCGGGGCGTGGAAGGCGTGGCCTGGGCCGTCCCGTTTTTCAAAGCGCAGGCTCAAGTGCGGACGCGGGGCGGCAACCTGGAAAACTCCGTCATCCTCGGCATCGATGACGCGTCGCTCGTGGGCGTGCCCGATCAATTCCTTCTGGGGTCGATCGACGACCTGACCATGCCCGATGCGATCGCGGTGAACCCCGCGGGCTATCGGCTGCTGTTCCCAGGCGAAGAGCTTGCCGTCGGCCAAACGCTCGAACTCAACGACCGCCGCGCAAAAATCGTCGCCATCATCGACGCTTCGCCCGCCTTCGCCGCCAACCTCACCATCTTCACGCGATACAGCCTCGCGACCGCGTTCACCAACAACGGCCGCAACGACCTGAGTTTCATTCTCGCCAAGGCCGCCCCCCCGGAAGGCCAAACCTCTGCCGATGTCGCCGCCGCAATCACCGAACAGACCGGTCTCAAAGCCGTGACTTCCGCGCATTTCCGTTGGGAATCCATCGCGTACATCCTGGCCAACACCGGCATTCCCGTCAGCTTCGGCACCGTGGTGATTCTTGGCGTGATCATCGGCATCGCCATCGTTGGCCTCACGTTCAATCAGTTCGTGATCGAAAACATCAAGCAGTATGCGGCCCTCAAAGCGATCGGCGTTCGCAATTTCCGCCTGCTCACCATGACACTTTTCCAGGCGGCGTTCGTTGGGTTCATCGGCTACGCGCTCGGGCTGGCCGCGGCATCCCTGTTTTTCAGCCAGTGGGTCGCGCAGCAATCCGATGCCCTCCGCGGTTTCTACTTGCTGCCCGAAGTCGCCATCGGCACGGCACTCGCCGCCACCTTCATCGTCGTGACCTCCACGCTTGTGAGCATGCGTCGCGTGCTGGTCGTCGATCCCGCCACCGTGTTCCGAGGTTGATCGCAATGAACGCCACTGCCACCCCCGACCGCACGCAGACCAATACGATCGTCCGATGCCAGGGCGTCGAAAAGTCTTTCGGCCAAGGTCAGGCCCGTGTGCAGGTCCTGCGGGGCACCGACTTCGACGCCAAGGCCGGCGAGATGACGTTCCTTGTCGGACCGTCGGGCTGCGGCAAGACTACGTTGATTTCGATCATCGGAGGGATCCTGTCATGCGACGCCGGCGTTGTGAACGTGATGAACACGGCCCTACCCGAGCTTTCGCGACGCAAGCTCGCCGACTTCCGCCTCGCGCATTTTGGTTTCATTTTCCAGCAATTCAACCTGCTGCCCGCGCTCAGCGCAAAAGAGAATGCGTCCATCCCGCTGGTCGCTCGCGGCGAATCCACCAAGAAGGCTGAGGCTGCCGCCGAGGACCTGCTGTGCAAGCTTGGCCTCGACGGCCACGCGCGCAAGATGCCCAGCCAACTCTCCGGCGGGCAACAGCAACGCGTCGCCATCGCGCGAGCGCTCGTGCACAACCCTGATGTATTGATCTGCGATGAACCCACTGCGTCGCTCG
>JBCCDN010000080.1:0-13240 GCA_039030755.1 Planctomycetota bacterium
CCTCAACGTCCTATTTGTCATCGGCTTCTCGGCCCTCGCGGCGCCGCTGCCAATCATCGACCCCAGCGCGACCTACCCGGCGATCTTCCTGCTGCTGCCGATTCCCACGATGCTGATCATGCTGGTCTACATGCGGCTCTGCATCTTTCGAGCAAGCAAGAGGGGGCACTTCGAGCGGTGGATGGGCGCGCCGCTGGTCTTGGCGTACGTCGCCTACCTCGTGCTCTCCTACGCGTGGTCGTGATGCGGAGGCCGCGATCCAAACGCCGCGTGGCGGTGGTCTTGATCATGCTGCTCGGCGCGGCGGCGATCGCCGCTGAACTCATCGCGCATTACGTCTTGGAACTCGGCGACCCCGTGCTCATGCAGACGCACCCGACGATCGAATACCTCGCCCAACCCAACCAAGATGCCCGCGTGTACGGCACCCGGCACCTCATCAACCATGTCGGGATGCGCAGCGATCAATTGCCTGCGGACCCGGCGACGTGGCGGCTGCTCGTTCTCGGCGACTCCGTCATTAACGGTGGCCGCCTTACGGATCACGATGCGTTGGCCACGACGCTCGCCCAAACCGCGCTTGGCGATGCGCTTGATCAACCGGTGTGGGTGGGCAACGCCTCGGCCGGGAGTTGGGGGCCGGGGAATTGGCTCGCTTACGTTGAGGAGTTCGGTACGTTCCGGGCAGATGCCGCGCTGATTGTGTTGTCTCCCCACGACATTGCTGACGTGCCCACGTTTGATCCGGCGAACGCCGAGCAACTCACGACCGAAACGCCTTGGACCGCCGCGGGCGTTGCACTCGGCGAGGTCTGGGCGCGAGTCGCACCGCAGGTGCTGCGATCCGAACGCCAAACTGAAAACCCCAACGACCTCTCTCAGCCCGGGATCGCGATCCCTCGTGCCAATCATCCTGCACGTCGCGCTTCGGAGCGCAGCCTTACCGCCCTGCTCAAACGTTTCGCCGACGAACGCATCCCCGCCGCGGTGCTGTATTTCCCTGAGGCCGACAGCGACGCGAGACACGCCGAGCCCCGCCAGCGGCTTCGAAACATCAGTCAGCAAGCATCCGCATCGTTCATCGATCTCAGCGACACGTTTTTGACCGATGCACCGTTCACCAACCCGGCGTACCGCGATCGCATGCATCCCTCAGCCTTTGGGCAACGTCTTCTTGCCGAAGCCCTCACCGAAGCCGCGCTTCGTCTGCTCGATTCGAATCGTCCGCGTGATCAGTCCATGGGCGTACCCGCCGCGACCGAGCCGTGAGCGTAGACCGCTACTTTCGGAAACGTCAACGTAAAGCCCGAACCCGACGGTCCTTCGTGGACACGGCTGATCATCAGGCCGTTGAGTCCGACATATCCATCCCACGTAGCCGGCCGTCCAATGTCGCTGCCGCCTTTCCGAAAATTCCACTCGGCAATCAACCCCGTGTCGGGATCGAGGAACAATTCGTACATGTCGCCGGGCGTGTAACCGCCGTCATCCGGATAGGTCACGGTCAGCTTTTCGCCAGCTTCGCCCGAGATCGGCATCGTCGCGTTGCCGTCGTCCGTCACCGTGCAATCGCTCCACACCAACTGAAACGGAAACAGCAGCCAGTACGAGTCGTTAATGAACTTCGCGTGGTCGTCGCGGTTGGTCTCGTCGATCGCATCGAGCGAAAACGTTCGCTCTTGGTCCGTGCCGAAGTCGGCCGTGACCAAACCTTCGGGCGGAGACCAAGACCACGGGCGTTCGATCACCCGGCCATCCGGCAACGCGACCTTGAACGTGAAATCGATCCGCTCGACATCGTCCCACGCCTTAAGCCCGTACCGCTCGGCCAGCTCGACCGCAGGATCGCTCGCGGCTTGGCTCTCCGCCGTCGACTCCGAAGTCAAGCCCGCAATCAGTACCAAGCCGAGCCCAAGCACGCTCCACGACATCACGTTGAATTTACTCATGCCCGAGCGTAGGCCGACGCGCTCAGCGTGACGCGTCCTGCATCGGAATCCGCCAGATCGGCTGCTCCGCCTTCTCGCTGCTCAGAAACACTGCCGACGCGTCGAGATCGAAACATAGCCCTTCGCCCTGACGCCGGGGCGGCAGCGGAACCCGCGTCGGGCCGGCCGCGATGGTGCCCACCCACTCCGGGTCGGCCGCCGGGTCACGCACGAACAGCAAGCCGTCGCCATACGTGCCGACCAACATCGCCCGCCCGTCGGACGTGAGGTCCATCGCCGTGGGCATCACCGTGTCCAGCGTCGCCACGCGCTCCAACACCATCGGCTCGGCGGGCGTGCCCACGTCTTCGGGCTTCGCTTCCGACCACCGCTCCACGGAGGGCCATGCCACCGCATACAACCCCGATCGGCCGAACATCTGCCCCTGCGCGTTGATCTCTTTGCTCAGCAGCCACACCACGCCCGCCGCCGAATCGACGGCCACCGCTTCGCAATCGCGCGGCCCGTCTTCGTACGTCACGTGCAAGGTCAGTACCGATTCAATCACCGGCACCGGCCCGGCGGCTTCGTTTTGTTCCGTCGAGGCCGCGGCTTCGGTCGGCTCGGGCAGGAGATGCAACGCCACCGCTGCGCGTTCACGCTTGTTATCCCCCGTGTCGGCAATCAACAAGTAGGGCCGGCCTCCGAACGTGAATGACGCGATGTCTTCCCAATCGCGGAAGCTGGTCCCGCGCACCGTCCACTTCTCATGGTTCCCGTGCCACGGGTCGAACCGCATCAGCCACGGCCCGCCGCCCGAATCCCCGTGCGTCCACAGCCAGCCCGGCCGGGTGTGCGACGCCGCCAACCCCGAGCTCTCCCGCATCGAGCCGTCGAGCTTCGCGAGTTTCTCGGCCTCCCCGAACGTGGGAACCGCATCGGCCGGTTCACTCGCCGCCTGGGCAAACGCCGCTTGAGGCGTCACGGTTCCGACCGATGTGTCCCCCAGCCACCACGCCAACAGAAGCGCCGCCGCGACCGTCAGTACGCCGAATACCCGCGACGGCGCATACCCCCACCCCCGGCCCGGCTGATCGGTCGGGGCTTCACGCTCAGCGTTCAAAGGTGGCATCGATTCACGCATACAAGGAAGCATCATCGGCCGAATCGCCCCCAGAATTCTCGCCGTTCTTCCCACGCTTACGCACCCGTAACCCCACGTGTTCACCCCCACTGGCCGTCAACTCCCGCCCCTTCCGCGTCCGCGCCAGAAACCCCAGCTGCAACAAATACGGCTCCACCACCGCCTCCAGCGTCCCCGCGTCCTCCCCCAGCGTCGCCGCCACCGCCTCCAACCCCACCGGCCCGCCCTCGTACACCTCCCCGATCACCCGCATGTACTTCCGGTCCAACTCGTCCAACCCCAGCCCGTCCACCCCCTCCAGCTTCAACGCCGCGTCCACCACCGCCGCATCGAACCTCCCCCCACACTTCACCTGCGCGTAATCCCGCACGCGCCGCAACAACCGATTCGCAATCCGCGGCGTCCCCCGACTCCGCGCCGCAATCGCCCCCAGCGCCTCCCCTGCCTTCCCGTCCAGGGACAACTCCAACAACCCCGCCGACCGCCGCAGGATCGCCTCAAGATCACGCTGCCCGTAGTACTCCAAATTGTGCGAAATCCCGAACCGCGACCGCATCGGACTCGACAACAACCCCGCCCGCGTGGTCGCCCCGATCAACGTGAACGGCTTCAACTTCAGCGTGATCGTCTTCGCGTGCATCCCCGAGTCGATCGTGAAGTCGATCTGGAAATCCTCCATCGCCGGGTAGATGAACTCCTCCACCGCCACCGGCAGCCGATGGATCTCATCGATAAACAGCACGTCCCCCCGCTGCAGCTTCGTCAGCGTCCCCACCAGGTCCGCCCCCTTCGTCAACGCCGGCCCGGACGTGATCGCACAATGCGTCCCCATCTCGTTCGCGATCAGGTGCGCCAGCGTCGTCTTCCCCAGCCCCGGCGGCCCGTGCAACAACACATGCTCCATCGCCTCCCCCCGCTGCTTCACCGCCGCCAGTGTGATCTCCAACTTCTCCACCAACCCCCGCTGCCCCACATACTCCTCGATCTTCCGGGGGCGCAGCGACAGATTCAGCCGCTCCTCCTCCACCCCGCCCGAAGCACCCGAGATGAGACGTTCCTTCGCCACCCCCGGAAGATACCCGGACACCCTGCCCACCGTGTCACAGCCACCACAGCTACGGGCACAAAGATGTAAATTCCACCCATGAGCTCGATGACGCCAAAAGAAAAGGCCCAGTTCGAGAAGTTGCTCGAAATGGGGTCAGGCTACGTTTCAAATTTCTCAGATGCGAGTTTCTACACAATTGTTGCCGACACGACGGGACTCGATATTCACTGCGATAAATACACAACACACGGCTCATCCAAGGCGAAGAAATTACGTGAATTCTGGAGGCTCGAAAGTGACTTCACGGTCGCCGATCTCCTCGACCAATTATTGAGTCACGAAGAAGGCCGCGCCTACGAAGACTTCTATGTCGAAAACGAACGATTGGTTGAAGACTGCAAATCTACAATCATCCGCCTACGTTCGGCGAAACCGCAAACCTGCGATCTCGAAACCTTTGCCGCGCAACAAGACGCACAGCATTTGACGCGAGCCCTGCTGCGTATGCAAAAAAACGCGGAGTCCGATCCCGAGCTGACCATCGGAACCGCGAAAGAACTTGTCGAAACTTGTTGCAAGATGATCCTCGGCGATCGCGAGATCGAATTCGCGAAGAACGACGATCTGCCAAAACTCACGAAGAAGACGTTTGCCGCTCTCGACCTGCTTCCGGATCAGATTCAAGACGAGAGACGTGGAAGCGATGCCATCAAACAGGTACTCCGTAGCTTCGCAAGCATTACGCAAGCGATGTCAGAGATACGGAATCTTTACGGCACCGGCCACGGTCGAGATGGCCGTAGCTCGTCCCTTCAGTCGAGGCACGCCAAGCTTGCGGCCGGCGCCGCCGCGACGCTTTGCACGTTCTTGATCGAAACGCACGAAGGCAAACGAGACTGAATTTCTATGGGTCCGCTTCGCCGGGTGCCACTCACCCGGCGTTACAGTTTTGAACGATGGCCCATCGCATCCACATCTTCGGCGCGTCCGCTTCAGGGACAACGACGCTGGGGCGGCACTTGGCCCAATCGTTTAGCGCACGGCATCTCGATGCAGACGATTTTTATTGGCTGCCGACCGATCCGCCATTCACCGCGAAGCGGGAACCCGCGTCACGCGTGGCCATGATCGAGCGTGAAATCGATGGTGTTTCGAACTGGGTGCTATCGGGATCACTCTGCAGCTGGGGCGGTCCGCTGCTGGACCGCTTCACGCTCGTGATTTTCTTACACCTGAGTCCACAAGTGCGGATGTCGCGGCTGCAGGAACGCGAGCGCCAGCGGTACGGCTCCCGGATCTTGCCCGGTGGCGATATGTACGAGCACCATCTCGAATTCATCGATTGGGCTCGCAGCTACGACACGGCCAAATCGCCAGTGCGAAGCTTCGATTTGCACAATGCTTGGATGAAACAGCTCGATGTTCCGATTATGCGTCTGGATGCCAGTCAACCGCTTGAGGTGCTAACCGAGCTGATCCGCACACAGATGACCACATAATCAAAAGTTGCAAACCGCCGGGTGGCACCCGGCCCCCGGACACACCCTAAGGACAGCCCACGATCGAAAGCCACGCGTTTTCGATCGGAGATGGGTTTTCCTTGACCTCAGACGGCTTGCCGTTGAGCAAAGATGAGTTCCCTTCCGCCATGGATGACTCGTCTTGGGTCGAAGAGAAGTTGTCTTTGCCCGAAGAAGACCTGCCCCAAGCCAAAGATCGTTTGTCTTTGGTCTGAGGACGTTTGCTCCCGACCAGAGAGGACTCGCCGTTGAGCGCGGAAGACTTGTCTTTGGCCAAAGACACCTTGCCCTCGGCCAAAGAAAGCTTCCCCCGGTCACAGAAGTCTTGCCTTTGTTCAAAGGAGACTTGTTTTTGACCAAAGGCAGCTTCCCTTTGATCAAAGAATTGCCCCCGTCAACGTTAACTAGCGGGAACGAACGCAATTATCGGAGGGCTATCGACGGACCCAAGCTCCATGGCCTTCCTGGGGCATCCCCGCGATGCGCCGCAGCCGGCGGCACTATGCTCCGGGGATGAAGATCAGCAACGCGGCGGCGGTGTTTCCGGTGAGCGACCTCGATGCGTCGCTGCGGTACTTCGTCGAGGTGCTCGGCTTCGAGGAAGATTTTCGGGTGGGGGACTACGCCGGGATCAAGCACGGAGGATGCTGCCTTCACCTGTCGGCCCACACCAACCCTAACACCGGGGAGTCGGGCACCGGGTCGGTGTACGTCTTCTGCGACGAGGTGGACGCGTACCACGCCGAGATCACGCGACGCGGAGCCGCGGCGGACGGGCCGCCGCAGACGTACGACTACGGCATGCGCGACTTCATCGTGCGAGACCCGGACGGCAACCAACTGTCGTTCGGGGCGCCGGCCGAAGCGGGTTGATCCAGGGCTTCGCGTCGCTCATTCCAATTCGATGACGGGATGGCATTCTGTGATGTCCGTTTTGGCACTGAGGATGAGTTGCGGAGCGTGGTCGCCTAAGCTTGATTGTTATTGAGAATTCAATATCGTTTCTTGCCGGGTCGGAATCTCGGAGATTTCGGCGGATGGATCAGCGTGGGTGGCGGGGCCTTGCGACTTGAGGTGGTGACGTGACGATGGATGCTGGCGGGACCTATGACGTGATCGTGGTGGGCGGCGGGGCCGCGGGGGTCGGCGTGGCGGTGGCGCTCAAGGACGCGGGGGTGGAGAACTTCACGATCGTGGATCGGAAGCGGGTGGGCGCGTCGTTCGAGGACTGGCCGGCGGAGACGCGTTTAATCACGCCGTCGTTCCCGAGCAATTCAGTGGGGGTTTTGGACCTGAACGCGGTGGCGATCGGGGTGTCGCCGGGGTACAGCATCCAGACCGAGCACCCGACGGGGAAGCAATACGCCGCCCATCTGCGCGGCGTGGCGAAGCATTTCGAGTTGCCGGTGCGGGAGGGGGTCAACGTCCAACGGGTGACGAAGGTGGACGAGGTGTTCTTCGTGGATACGGACGACGAGACGCTGCGGGCCAAGCACGTCGTGTGGGCGGCGGGTGAGTTTCAGTACCCGCGTCTGCACGGCTTCCGGGGTAGCGAGCTTTGCCAACACTCGGCCACGATCGCCAGTTATGAAGACCTGCAAGGCGACGAGTTTGTGGTGATCGGCGGGGGCGAGAGCGGGATCGACGCGGCGTACTACCTCTCGATGCACGGGCGGGAGGTGACGGTGCTAGACCGGGGCGAGGCGTGGGAGTCGCAGAGTTCGGACCCGAGTTTGGGGCCGTCCACGTTTTCGCGGATGCGGATGCGGCAGGCTCGGTTCAAGTCGCACGTGGCGATGGTGCCCGACGCGGCGGTGGAGTCGGTGGAGAAGGAAGACGACGGCGACGAAGACGAGGCGGGGTATTCGGTGATCACGGAAGACGGCCGCTGGTTCCGGTCGGATGCCCGGCCGATTTGGGCGGGCGGGTTCGTCGGCGGGCACACGCTGGTGGCGGATTTATTCGCGCGGCGAAAGGAAGATGCATATCCGTTGCTCAGCGAGCGGGACGAATCGACGTTGACGCCGGGTTTGTTCATGTGCGGGCCGGCGGTGCGTCAGGGGCGTGAGGTGTTTTGCTTTATCTATAAGTACCGGCAGCGGTTTGCGGTGGTGGCGAAGGCGATCGCGGATTCGTTAGGGTTGCCGGCCGAGCGTTTGGAGCTATACCGCCAATGGGGGATGTTTCTGGATGATCTGTCGTGTTGCAGCGAGGAGTGTGTGTGTTGAGTCGAGAGGTACCAACATTGACGGCGGCGGATTTAGCGGCGAAGGAATTGGTGGTGGATCACGCCGCAGTGCCGGGGTCTCGTCTTCAGCGGGCGCGGCCGGCGTGGTGGGGTCGGGTCTTGAGGGTGGAATGGTTGGGGCAGACGGCGGCGAGCTTGTGTTGGATCGCCAGCGTCTTTGCCTACGGGATCGGCTCCACCGGAGACGTCTTGCAGCTTTGTGCGGCGTCCGCCTGGCTCGCGGCCAACCTCGCGGTGGCGGTGAATCTGCGGAAGCATTGAAGCCGAAAATTGCGAGAAGCCCATCACAACACGTCACCGAAGGCGACGTGCCAGATGGATATCATCCGAATTTTGAAGCTGCTTTGCGGGGCGGCACTTATGGCGCGTCGCGGCTCATAGGGAACGGTCGCTTGTTAAATTCAATAGGCAACTTCCGCAGGGATAGAACCCGTTGACCCCCAAGCAGCAAATCTTGATCCGGCTCGCTTACCGTTGGCCGCGGCGGAATCCATTGAAAAACCGTCTGGAGCGGCAAGGTCGAACCCAATGGCTGGAGATCGGCGGGTTCGGCTTTAATCAGGGCTTTCGCTGCATGGGGATCACCGACCCCGACGAAATTGGCGAGCAACACCGGGATCGATACATCAAGCTGAATCTTCTGGAGCAGCCCGAGGCCGTCGCCGATCACGAAGCGCAGTACGACCTGATCCGGATGCAGCACGTCATCGAACACTTCAGCCCCGAGGACGGGGTGGACGTGCTGCGGGCGTGCGCTCGGATGCTCAAGCCCGGTGGCTACCTACTGATGACCACGCCAGACCTCGCCATCTTCGCGAAGGCCTATCTCCAACGGTTCCGGTGGATCATGCCCAACGTTTTGAAGTATCAGAGGTCCCGCATCCCCGACGACGCACCGCCCTGTTTCAACTTCTCGATGATTGCGCATCAATACGGCTACAGCCGGCTCGAGCACGACGGCGAGCAGCACTGCTGGTGCTACGACTACGAAGGGCTCGCGTATCAGGTGAAACGCGCGGGCGCGTTCACGAACACCAAGCGGTTGGGGGTACTCCATCCGCTGGCGTCGATCCCCTTTACGCACAACCGCCCCGGCCAAGAAGTCTGCCTACTAGCGCAGCGGGCTTGAGGACGCTTTCACTCCAAACCAATCACGCGGTGGCATTCGTCGATCGACGTCTTGCCTTCGAGGATGAGTGAGCGGGCGTGGTCGCGGAGGGAGGTGAAGCCGGAATCCATCGCGGCGGCTTTGAGGTCGGCGATGTTGGGGGTGGCGAGGATGACGTCGCGGATGCGGTCGTTGGCGGTGAGCAGCTCGAACGCGGCGGTGCGGCCGGCGTAGCCGGTGTTGAAGCACAGGTCGCAGCCTTGCGGGCCGTAGATCGGCGTGTCGGGTTCGTCTTCGGTGTTCATGCGGCGCAGATCGCGAGGCGTGATGTCGATAGGCCGTTTGCATTCGTCGCAGAGCGTGCGGACGAGTCGTTGGGCGAGGACGAGGTTGAGCGTGCTGGCGACGAGGTACGGCTCGACGCCGAGGTCGAGCAGGCGGAACACGGTGCCGATGGTGTCGGTGGCGTGGATGGTGGAGAGCACCAAGTGACCCGTGGTTGCTGCTTGCAATCCGGTGATGGCGGTGTCGCGGTCGCGGATTTCGCCGACGACGATCACGTCGGGGTCCTGACGTAAACACGAGCGCAGGAGTTGAGCGAAGCCGTGGCCTTTGTCGGCGTCGACGGGGATCTGTGTGACGCTCGGCAGCTCGTATTCGATCGGGTCTTCAATCGTGATGACGTTGCGGAGTTGGGCGTCGATGCCGCGGAGGATGGCATAGAGCGTCGTCGTTTTGCCCGAGCCGGTGGGTCCGCAGATGGTCACGAGACCCGTGGATTGCTCGCTGGTCGCGACAAGGCGTTCGGCGACATCGCCGGTGAGGCCCATGTCCGACAGCGTCTGAGGTGACAGCGCTTTGTCGAGCACACGGATGACCATTTTTTGGCCGTGCATCACGGGCGTGAGGCTGACGCGGTAGTCGATCCGCCGGCCGGGCACGCCGAGCGCAAAGTGCCCCTCTTGAATGATCGCCCGCTGCGCGATGTCGATGTCGCAGAGCACTTTGCAGAGCGACGCGGTTTTCTTGGCGAGTTCAACGGGGATGGAACACACCTCGATCATCGCACCGTCGATCCGCATGCGGAGGAGCGCATCGTCCCCACGCGGCTCAAGGTGTACATCGGTCGCACGGGTTCGGATTGCACCCATTAAAATGAGCTGTAGCACGAGCAGTGATTCGCCCTGGCCGCTGGCCTCCTCCCCGGCGCGGTGCACAATCTGGCTGCGCGCGTTGATCAGCGACAACTTATTGAGCCCGAAGCCCGGATCCGCGCCGATGGTCGCGAGCGATTGCAGGGAGTCGGCTCCGTAGGCGTTTCCGCCCCGAGCCGCGGCCGGCCCACGGCTGTTCGTCAACGGTTCATCGTCGTCCTCGGCGAGCACCGCCACGTCGTAGACCGACTCGTCGTTAGAAGCCTGTTCGTTGGCGGCGGTCTGTTGTTTCCCCGCGGCATCGCCCTGCGCCACGACCGGGGCTTCTTCCCAAAAGCGCACGTACGAATTGCCGGCCCGAAAGACGCCGCCGGTTCGCAGCTTCACCGCCTCGACTTTGCGGTTCCCCACGACCGTGCCGTTCCGAGAGTTTAGGTCGTGGAGGATGTAACGGCCCTTGTGCCGTACGACCTCGCAGTGGTGCCGAGAAATCTGGTCGTCGTCTTTGATGATCAGGAAGCAATCGTCCGCGCGGCCGACGATCACGCGGTCTTGCTCGTACGGCAGCGAGCGGATCACTTGGGCCTTTGGCGAGAGTAGTTCCAGGACGGGCATGGGCTTCTAATCTACCGCAAGCCCGAGGCCTCCGTAGACTCTGGACATGCAGCCGATCTACCTCGATGCCAACGCGACCACTCGGCCGTCTCCGGAGGTCTGCGATGCGGTCGACCGGGCCAACCGCGAAGTCTGGGGCAACCCGTCAAGCGTGCATCGGTTCGGCCAGCAGGTGCGTCAACAACTCGAGCTTGCGCGTCGCCAGGTGGCGACGTTGCTGCGGGCGAGACCTAACGAAATCGTGTTCACCTCCGGCGGCACCGAGTCCAACAACCTCGCGCTGCGCGGCGTCTTGGATCGCGCGACCGGGGATGCGCCGTCGACGCTGATTACCAGCAAAGTCGAACACAGCGCAGTCCGCGAACCCGCCGAGGCTGCCGGATCGCGGGGCGTGAAACTTGTTTGGGTGCCCGTCGACGGGGATGGCGTGGTGGACGTGTCGGCCATCGCGGACGCAGCGCGGGACGCGCCGGGCACGGCACTTCTCAGCGTGCAATGGGCAAACAACGAGACGGGCACGATCCAGCCGATCGTGGAGATTGGGGAGGCCTTGCAGGGCGTCAACGACACGCGGCGTGCATCGTCGCGTCCCAAGGCAATCTTCCACGTTGACGCGACACAGGCGGCGGGCAAATTGCCGATCGATGTCGGAGCGTTGCCGGTGGATCTGCTCACGATCGCGTCGCACAAGTTCTATGGGCCCAAGGGTGTCGGCGGTTTGTACATCCGGCGAGGCGTCCGCTTGATGCGTCAGAACATCGGCGGGCCTCAGGAAGTGGATCGGCGCGGCGGCACGGAGCATGTGCCGGGCATTCTGGGCATGGGCGTCGCGGCCGAGCAAGCCACGGCGTTTCTCGAAGATCACGGCGCGATCGCTCGTCTCGAATCGCTGCGCGATCGGTTTGAAGTCGCGGTCCGTAAAGCGTTGCCCGGCACGGTGGTGAACGCGCAGCACGCTCGATCCGGCCGACTCTGGAACACCTCCAACTTGGCGTTTCCGAACCTCGAAGCCGAGGCGATCCTGCTGGGGTTGAGCGAGCGTGGCGTGTTCGCGTCGGCGGGTGCGGCCTGCAGCAGCGGATCGCTTGAGCCGTCGCCGGTGTTGCTGGCGATGGAGATCGCCGAGCCGTTGGCCCACGGTTCGGTTCGGTTTTCGTTGAGTCGGACGACGACCGGAGAGGATGTTGACGCGGCCGTGCCGGTGGTGACGCAAGTGGTTTCACGCTTGAGGCAGACGCTGCCGATATGATGCAAATTTAAGGTCGTGACGGTATACGGCGTCCATGCGTTGGGGCCGATGAGAAGCAAGCCGGGGCTTGACGAGGTTCGCGGATGCAGTCGATGAGTTGGACCGTTGCGCGGCTGGGCAGCCGATTCTCGCTGCTCTTCGAACCGCAGCACCGCCGGGTCATGCACTCGGCCATGGGACGCTTTCTCGACGCCCCGCTGGACCTTTCCGTGGGTTTGGTGGAGCCCGACGGGGTCGAGCGCGTGCTGCCGTTCACCGAGCGGGTTGATCGCGACTTCGTCGAGCCGCTTTACAACTGCGAACAGTTTGACCGCATCAACTCGGTGACGTTTCGTGGCTACAGCGCAGCGTACCGCCTTCGTTTCGAATTCAACGTGCACTCGGTGTTCTATCCACAGAATCGCCGGCTGTGTCTGACCCCGGCGATGTACCTAGAGATGCGTGTCAACGCCGTGGACAACGTCCGCGACATCCCCTCGGCTGGCCCAACGCCCGAGCAAATTAAGCTGCGATTAAGGATCGGTCGGGCAGACACCAAGATCGTCGCGAGCCCCGGCCGGATCGAGTTGGCATATGCCAATCCGCTCGAACCGCGACACGGCCTAGAGCGCAACGACCTTGCCCCGCCCGAGGATTTCGCAGACGTTCAGGTGCGCGAACGGATCGTCTCGCTCAATCCAGACGCGGCGCCGCTCGATGAAGAAGACGGCCGACTCGGGCTCGAACTCAACTTACCGGTCACCGAAGCCGCATCGGGTGTGAAGTGGCGGTTGGTGTGGGGTGCCCACGTCGATCAGCCAGTTCTCCGCGTGCGTCGTGAAGGCCGGACATGTCCCGCAAAGTTTGCGTACACGGATTACTACCCCGACCTCGACGCGGTGCTGACCGAGGCGGTGCAGCGACGCGACGAATACCTCGCGCTCTCTCGACGCTTCGAAAAAATCATCGAGAAAGCCCCGCTCGACCTCGCACAGAATCACTTGCTCAACCTATCGTTTCAGAACTATCTCGCGAATACGTTTTGGTGCACCGGGCTTGACGAAAGTGAAGTCGATCCCGAAGACGGTCCGCTGCGTTTCCCGTGGTTCAGCGTCTGGGAAGGTTCGTCGCTCTACCAATCCACCATTGACGTCGAATACAACGCCGCCATGTTTGCGCTGACGCTCTGGCCCGATCTGCTCAAGCTCCAACTCCAGCAATGGCCTCAGTTCGCCCGACCCCATGAA
>JBCCDN010000081.1:0-13101 GCA_039030755.1 Planctomycetota bacterium
CGATGATGCTCAAGGGGTCGGCCGAACCGCGGAGGCCGAGAGACATCCGCTTGTTACCGGCGGCGTCGTCCCACTGGTCGACCGAAACCTTAATGCTTTTGTCGGCGGTGGGCGAGATGCCGTTGGCGTCGTTGAGCCCGTTCCACGTGACGACGGCACCGGTGGCGTGGAAGACGGCGGTGTCGGGCAGGTCGGGGAAGATGTCGGTGGCGTTGGGGTCCGATGGGTCGGCGATCAGGGCGAGGCCATCACCATTGGCCCACTCGCTGTTGAACTGGCTTTGGGTTTTGCCGTTGAAATCTTCTTGGAAGATGACTTGGCCCAAGGCGGCGGGGGCGAGCCCGGCCGATGAGGCCAACGCGGAGACAACAAGGGTTTGACGGATCAGCATGAGGTTCCTCCAGGGGGACATGTTCGGTCAGCAACATCAACAAGGCACCGCAGAACGCGATGATTCTTTTATAACTTACTCCGTGGTGGGGAGGCGTTCAACAAAAAATTGCGTACACGCGTGAATTCTGCAGATTTCTACGCTTTCAGCGAGATTCGGCGATGATACGGAGACCTCGGCGAAGTCTAGCGTCGGCCCCGTTTCAGCAGAACGCCCAGACCGATCGCGAAGAAACCGGTGATTCCAGGTTCGGGCAGCGTGTCCGTGGTCGGTTGGGGAGCCGCGGCGGCGCCCCAGTTGTTGAGTACGAGGTTCAGCGCGGTTTGATCCACGGCCCCGGGGCCGAACCCATAGAGACCAACCGGCAGCGCGGACGCGGTTTGGCCCCAGTTGTTGAGCACGAGGTTGAGGTCGCCCTGCTCGACCGAGCCGTTGTTGTTGAAGTCGCCCGCCAGCACCTCAAGCGTCGTGATAGATTCGATCAGGACGACGTTTTCGCGTTGAATCGTATTGTTCTCAATTTCGCCGTTGATCGGCAGGGTCGTGAACGCTCCGCCGGCATTGGCCCTGGGCAAAGCCGCGATCGCGTCGACAACGTCCATGCCGCTGCCGACCACGCGGGCGAAGACCGTGAACCCGTCGTTCTGAAAGTCCAAGTTCGCGGAGTTGTCTTCCAGGTTGAAGAAAAAACCGCTGGTGGCGCTGTTGGGATTGTTTTCCTGTTTGGCGTAAGCGATCGTGCCCCGGGTGTTGCTAATGCCCGGCTCATTGAGCACCGGGTCGAAGGTGTTGACCACGCCAAGGCTCCCGCCGTCGGGCCAGACGAATCCGCCGCCTTGAACAACAAATCCCGGGATGCTGCGGTGGAAGAATGTGTCGATCAGCAGGCCGGCATCGATGTAATCGAAGAAGTTGTCGACGCTTAGCGGCGTGGTCTGGTCGTAAAACGTGACGTCAATATCGCCGAGGGTCGTGGCGATCCGGACGGTGGTGTTGTCGGTGATCAAAGTGGCCGAAGCGTTGGCACTCACCGAGAGCAGGCCGGCGGCCACGGCGGTGCGAGTCATCCTGGACAGATCGCGTAACTTCATTTCTCGCCCTGCTCATTGCACAAAGCTGCCGTGCACACCGCACGACTCTCATGATAAATACCCTACAGCGACGTCAACGCCAGCGAATTCTTAGGACCTGTGGGGCGAGATCGTGACTTGATCCGCCGGCACAAACCGAACCACCCGCAAAGCCCGATCAACCCTATGGCCGACGCCGGCTCGGGGACAAGATTCGCCGAGAGCGTTGGGGCCGATTGGCTCCCCCAGTTGTTCAGGACCCGGTTGAGCTCTTCTTGGTCCACGGCCAAAGACGCAAAGCCCTGGGCGTTCGCCCAGTCGCCGCCCCCGTCCGTTCGCGGACTGCCCCAGTTGTTGAGCACGAGGTTGAGGTCGCCCTGCTCGACCGAGCCGTTGCCGTCGAAGTCGCCCGGCAGCGGGTTCGTGAGAGGCAAAAGATTGCCCGAGACGACACGGAAATGGTCGAGCCACGCGTCGCCCGGGCCGAAGACGAATCCGCCGCCGCGTGCCCCGAACGACATGAACAGTTCGTCGGCTTCCCAGAGGCCTCGGACGGTGTCTTGCAGCACGAAGACGGGCTGGGCGGGGTCGGTGACGCCCAGGGTCAGGTCGTCGCCGGCGGCGTCATACGCGATGCGAAACGTCGCGATCTCGGGGCCAAACAACGTGAGGGGTTGCTCGGTTTGGATGTCGTCAACGCGGTAGCCGGCCACGAGCGCGGTGCCGAGAAACGGATTTCCAAGCAGAGACTGCACGGTCGCCCCGAAGCCGATCGCCGCGGAGTCGTTGCCGTCGAGGTCGCGACCGACGCCCAGCGTGAGCCCGATGTTGTCGCCGATGACCGCGGTCGCCGAGTCGAAGTTGGTGAGGTTGTAGTCGAGGGTGATCTCGAAGTCGCTGCCCGTATCGAGGCGGAAGCCTGCCGGCCCGTTGCTGAGGTAAAGCGCATCGATCGCGTTGCTGGATGGGTTGTTCGCGAACACGTCGAGCCGACCGTCTTGCTCGAGGAGATCGAGTTGGCCCGGGGCGTCATGGAGCAGCGTCCAAGCCGGGGCGATCGTGCCGTCGTCGAAATTGTCTTCGAAGGCGTGGACGAGTGGGGCGGTGAGGCCGAGCATCCACGCGAGGAGTCGTCGAGCGTGATGTGGGATCGGGTCTTCCTCCGGGGATTCGCTTTGGGGGCAAGGCTTAGTGGCGACGGCGAAGCATGCACGCTGAAATCACCGTGAGCAGCCCGAGAGAGCCAGGCTCGGGTACGACGCCGGGGTTGGCGGCGAAACTGGGCGCGGCGGCGTCGCCCCAGTTGTTCAGCACGCGGTTGAGCTCTTCTTGATCCACGGTTGAGGTGGTCAAGCCGTCGGCGTTGCTCCACGCACCACGCGGCCCGCCCCAGTTGTTGAGCACGAGGTTGAGGTCGCCTTGCTCGACTTGGCCGTTACCGGTGTAGTCGCCCGTCACGCCAATGCGAAGAGCGTCAGCCCAGAGAGCGATGCCGTCTCCGCCGCTGGCCAACCGGTACACGAACGCCAACTCGCCTCGGTCGTTCAGGCCCGAGTAGCTGTTGTCCGTCGACGTTTGAAAGTTAAAGTCGGTGATGGTGCTGCCGTTGAACGACTGTCCTTCTCGGACGACTTCTTCGAGGCCTTGTCCGGGCGTGAAAAGGAACAAAGCTCGCGTGGTACCCGACGACGTGTTCACTCCCGCGGTGAAGGCGATGTGCCCGTTCGCGCTCATCGAGAAGTCGTCGTTGCTGTACGACCGAAAGGTCTCGTCGCCTGCTGGGGTGGTCAGCCCGTCGAACACCAATTCGTTGAGAAATCCGCCGCGTTCGCGGACGTAAAGACCTCCGTTCGAACTGAATACGACATCGCCTTGGTTCGAGAGATCGACCCGTCGCGAGACTCTGCGGATCCCGCGATTGGTGCCGGGCACGGGCGTGCCGAAGCGGGCGACCAGATCGATCCCCGTACCGTCGGAGGTGTAGACGCCTTCGAGGGATGAGTTGATGTCGACGCTGCCGGTAAAGGCCACCAAGCCCGCGTCGTTGATCGCCGGCGAGGTGAACGTGAGGACGTCGGCCGTGCCGCCGCCGGGCAGCGCGTCGCCTTGACGCACAATATTGGTGATGGTTCCGCCGCCCGGGCCGTCGTCGTAGCGGAAGATGCCTTGGTCGCCGAAGCTTGTGCCCCGGACGTCGGCGCTGAAGATGACCGAGCCGGCGTTATTCATGCGGGGCGTTGCGAATTGCTCGTTGGATTGAAAGGCGGTGCCGGTGAACGTGCCCCCGCCCGGCGCGGATTGCCCCTTGCGGACGATGTTGATGAGCGAGCCTGTGTCCGGGTTCCAGCGGTAGATGCCTTCGTCGCTGCTCGAGGTCACGTCCTCGCCGAATAAACGGGCGGAAAAAGCCGCCTGCCCAGCCTCGTTGAGGATCACCGACCGCACCCCGTTGGTGAAGAGCAGTCCGCCACCGGGCGCGGGATCGCCTTCGCGCAGGATCTGAGTGGTGGTCAACCCGTCTTGCAGGACGATCTGCTCGCGTCCGCTGTTGGGATTGTCGCCGAACGCGTCCAGCGAGAATCCGAGCGTGCCCGCGTCGTTCAAGGCCAGCCCTTCATTGAACACGCCGTCGTAGGTCAGGCCGTCCGGGAGCGTGTCGCCGACGTCGAGCAGCACCGTCGCCGAGCCGTTGCGGACCAGCATGGGCGACGGGCGGGACGACGACGGCTGCAGGTTCAGCACGCCCATCTCCTGCCGGTTGTTCAGGGCCGGGCCTTGAAAAATCGAGACGGAGATCGGCCGGGCGTCGTTGGTGGGAAACTCACCCTCGAACAGAATCGGGAAGAGTTGCGAGGCGTTGCACGACAGCCCTATCGCCATGGCCGCTACACCAACGGTTGCAGCCCAAATCGTCATCGCTTGGTCTTTGGTTCTTGACATAGTTTCTCGCTCCACTCCTTCGGTAGATGTCAGCATCCGAGATCAGCGTGGAGAATAGCCGCCGCGACGCACAAGAAGTGTTCGTTTCGTGCGAAAAACGCAGGGGGTTTAGCCCACCGCGGCCGTCGGCGCGGCTAGAACTTTGCCCAACTGCCGCAGCGCCTGCCGAATCCGTTGTTCGTTCTCGACCAGCGCTAAGCGCACGTAACCCTCACCACGTGGGCCGAAGGCGGCGCCGGGGGTCATCGCGACCTCGGCTTGTTCCACCATGGCGACACAAAAAGCGTCGGTGCTTCCGCCGAAGGCCGCGAGGTGTTCGGGATTGACCTTGGCCCAGATGAACATGGACGCGCGGGGGGATTCGACGTCCCAGCCGAACTTGCGGAGGCCAGCCACGAGCAGGTCGCGGCGGGCGGCGTACTTGAGGTTCTGTTGTTCGACGTGCTTGTCGCCTTCACGCATCGCGATGATCGCGGCGATCTGCACGGCCTGGAAGATGCCGTAGTCGTAATAGCCCTTGATGGTGGATAGCCCGCCGATCATGTCCGCGTTGCCGCAACAAAAGCCGATGCGCCAACCGGCCATGTTGTACGGCTTGCTGAGCGTGCTGAATTCAACCCCGTAGTCCTTCGCCCGTGGGGCTTGCAGCAGCGACGGGGCTTGGTAGCCATCGAAACACGTTTCGCCGTAGGCGAAGTCGTTGATGAGCATGACGCCGTGACGCTCGGCCAGCGCGACAGCTTTGGGAAAGAAGTCGCTGCCCACGGTGAGTGCCGTGGGATTGTGCGGGTAGCACAGGATCACGAGCTTGGGCTGGGGCGTCAGCGAGTCGAGGACGTGGTCGATGTTCGCGAGGAAGGCGTCGTCGTTGCCCAGGGGCACGGTGACCACCGAAGCGCCGGCAAGCACGACTGCGGTGGTGTGAATCTGGAACGCCGGGTCGGCGACGACGGCGATGTCACCCGGTCCGAGCAGCGCGAGCATCAGGTGGGAGAAGCCTTCTTTGCTGCCGATCGTGGCGATGACTTCGGTGTCGGGGTCGAGCTCAACGCCCCACTTGCGACGGTACTTCAGGGCCATGTCGCGGCGCAGGTTGTAGACGCCTTTGGACACGGAGTAGCGCGAGTTGCGTGGGTCGAGGATCGCCTCGCGGAGCTTCTCGACCACCGGGTCGGGCGGGGCGTCGGAGGGGTTGCCCATGTTCATGTCGATGACGTCGGCGCCGCTCTTGCGGGCGTCGTAGATCATCTGCTTGAGCCGGCCCAGCACGTAAGGAGGCAGGCGTTCGATGCGCGAGGCGAGGTTGATTTGCATGGGGCGATCTTGCTGTGATCTGGCGTTTTGGTGTTCACGAACGGAAGCGTACGCACCCGAGATCGATCCAGGCATCATCGGTAATCGCGACGCAATCACCAAATCGCAAACCCCCAAATTCGCCGGGTCACTCCGCCACCCGGCCTAGGTCTCGATCGATCACCAGCACGTCGGCTTCCTCACGCAACGCCCCGGCGAGCTGCTCCATTAGCAATCGCTGGTTTCCGCGTTGGACTTCGCGAAGCAGGCGGTCGCGCTGCGCTTCGTAGGCCACGTCCCGGGCGGGGATCGTTTCGAGCAGTTGCACCACCGCGTAGCCGCCGTCGAGCGCGAGTACGGGGCTGAGGCCTGCGTTGGTGGCCGGGTCGAGCTGCGGAAGCGTGTCGCGAAGCAGTTGCGGATAGGTCGCGTCGGCGGGGCTGATCGGTGAGAGCAGGCCGCCGCGGTGTTTGCTGGGGTCGGTCGAATGCTGGGCGGCGAGGTCGGTAAACGCTTCGCCGTCGAGTACGCGTTGCCGTAGCGCCTGCGCTCTTCCGGGAGTGTCGGCGGTGAGTAGGCGGATACGGAACGACGGGCCGTACTCTCGTGCGAAGGCGCGGCGGGCCTGGGCGTCGAGTCGCTCGGGCGCGAGCTGCGAATCGTCGGCGACGAGCATGCGCAACGCCGCATTGCGTCGCAGCAGTCGATCAAATCGGTCGTCTCCCAAGCCGCGCCGCTGACGCAGTTCCGCGAGCAGCCGCGCGGCTTCATCGGGATCGTCCGACAGCGCGTCGGCGAGCAGGCCGAGTTCGTCGGCGACGTGCGCGGCGGTCACGGTCAACCCAACTTGCCGGAGACGCCGCTGCAGCGCAGCGTCGAGCACGAACTCATCGAAGACCACGCCGCCCGCCGCTTCGGTCAACGCCGGCCACAACGCGTCGCGCCGCAGCGGTTGGCCATACAGATAAGCGACGATCGGCGCGTCGTCGGCCGCCTCGGCGTTGGGGGTGGGCGCTTCCGAGGGACCCCGCACCGCATCGGTTTGGCAACCGCTCAGCACCGCCAGCGCAGCCACGCTGATCGCCGCCAAGGCCGCGTGGCAAACTGGGTTCAGGCACAACGGCGGGGCGGTTAAGATGCTATGTCGCATCACGGCAAACTATGCCAGATCGTCGGGCAACGTGTCGCGGTGGTCCCGACGGCATACCCGCCCGTGCGACGCCCACGCCCATGGCTCTACCTCCCTCCGACTCTAATCAGCAAGCCGCCGCTAGCGAAGCCATGACCGAGCCGGACGAGCCCGTGGTTGGGGACGCGTTCGACGATCCGCGCGATGAAGACGCCGGGGCCGAGGACGATGCGCTCAACGAAGCCCTTGGTGACCTTGATCCCGACGCTGAAGCACCGCTCAACGGTGCCGCGGCCTCGAATCGCAAACGTAAGCCGCACGCGGTGCTCTGTCCGTACTGCGGCCATACCCAGATCAAGCAGGCCAAAAAAGTTTCGTCAGCCGCTTCGCACGCCGGCGGCGAACGCTGCGACCACTGCGGCGGTTTGTTCGAGCCGTTGTCACGCAAGGCGACCCAAATCGCCATGGGCCCGTGGTTCTTGCGCGACATCCGTAACCCTTTCCGCCCGGGCTGCTCGTTTGACGTGATCATCAAACTTATCGCCGCCGGGCAGATCGGCCCCACCACCGTGATGCGCGGCCCGACGACTCGGCAGTTCTGGTCCATCGCCCGAAACGTGCCCGGCGTTGCCCATCGCCTCGGTTATTGCCACGCCTGTGGCGGACGGTTTGAAGTCGACGATCAGCTCGATCGGTGTCCGCTCTGCGACGCCGCATTCAAGACGCCCAAACACCGCAACGAGCTCGGCTTGGCCTATCCCAACCGCAAAGCCGCTGAGTCTGCCCAGCGTTCGCTCGATCGGCAGCTCGCCCTGCTCGCCGGCAAGGACATGGCCGACCTCGACAACGACGGCCAAACCATCGAACACCACACGCCCACGCCGCCCGCCGACGTCCAAGACCCGCCCGCCACCGACACGCCCCCGACTTCCGAGGCCAAACGCACCAAACCCGTCGATCCCGCCGACCTGCTCGGCGACGTCCTGGGGCTCGATGCCCCGCCCGCCCACCGCCCCGAAGATGTGTCCGCGCTCGATTTCGCGCCCGAACCCCCAACGCCGACACCCCAGTCGGCCTATGCCAACGCGTCCAACCCGCTCCCTCCCGCCTACCTGCCGGAGGAAGACGAACCCCGTGCCGCCGCGCCCATCGCCGCGCCGCACCCCAACCAACTCAACCCGGTCCAGCCCGCCAAGCCGTGGGTCATCTACCTGCTCATCGGACTCAACGTGCTCGTGGGCCTGGGCATCCTTGGTTATTTCGTCTTACGCCCCGGGTCGTAAAAATCGTCCTAACCTGCGTCCATGTCTCGCCCGCAACGCCTTTATCTCGACAACGCCGCGACCAGCTTCCCCAAGCCTCCGCAGGTGCTCGAAGCGATGACGCATTACGCGACGGAGCTCGGCGCCTCGCCGGGCCGCGGCGCGTACGCCGAAGCCCGAGAATCCACGGCCTTGTTGCAGCAGTGCCGTGAACGCCTCAACCAACTCATTGGCGGGGCCGATCCGAACCACATCATCTTTACGCTTAACACCAGCGACGCCCTCAATCTTGCGATCAAGGGCATCGTGCATCACCACCTCAACCGCGGACGCTCGCACCTGCATCTGGTCACCACCGACCTCGACCACAACTCGGTGTTACGCCCGTTCAATGCGCTGTGCGAAGCGCACCCAAGCATCACCCAGACCCGCGTCCCCGCCGATCCCGAGACCGGCCTGGTCGACCCTGCTGACCTCCGCCAAGCGCTGACGCCTGACACCGTCCTCGTCGCCACCGTCCACGGCTCCAACGTCACCGGCACCCTCCAACCCATCCGCGATTTCGGCAAGATCTGCCGTGAACATGCCGTCCCCTTCCTCGTCGACGCCGCCCAATCCCTCGGCCACCTCCCGCTCGACGTCCACGCCGATTGCATCGACCTGCTCGCCGCCCCCGGCCACAAAGGCCTGCTCGGCCCACTGGGTACCGGCTTCCTCTACATCCGGCCGGGCCTCGAAAAGTCCATGGCCACCACCCGCGAAGGCGGCACCGGTTCGGTCAGCGAAGACGACACCCAACCCACCTTCCTGCCCGACCGCTTCGAGCCCGGCTCCCACAACGCCATCGGCCTCATCGGACTCTCCGAAGGCGTCGCGTATCTCTTGGACCAAGGCGTTGACCAACTCTGGCAACACGAACAAGACCTCATCAAAACCATGATCGAAGGCCTGTCCAACATCCACGGCCTCCGCTACCTCGGCCCCCAAGGCCTCGCCCACCGTTGCGGCGTCTTCAGCGTCGTTCTCGATGCTTACAACACCCCGCAAGGCCCCAACGACCTCGCCCAAATCCTCGAAACTCAATACGGCATCCTCACCCGATCCGGCATCCACTGCGCCCCCCACGCCCACCGCACCATGAACACGCACGAAACCGGCGGCGCTACCCGCCTGTCCCTCGGCCCCTACGTCACCCCCCAAGACGTCAAATACGCCTGCGACGCCCTCGCCCAAGTCGCCGAGCACGCCGCCGTCGCCAACGCCTAACCTTCTCAGACACAATTCATTGAGCAGACCATCCGCCGACTCGTGCTTCGACCCACCTGCTGAAGGTTCCCGTGGTCAAGCATCACGCAGGTAGAACACAGGACTCGAACGGAGATCGGGAGTCGAAACGGAGAACCTCGGGGCGGGGGCGGCAGCCGCCAGGGGATGAGATGTAAAACAGTTGCACCTTGTCATAAAATTGACGTTTTTTAAGAATCTGAATGCGAACATTCAGTGCTCCGCAGGTCGCGGCATGCTTGGTCGTGGCCGGGTCGGATTTCGTTTGGGGAAAGATCGGGGACGGTCTGAAGCCGCTTTGGTGGCGGAGCCAGGGCTCGGCGGGAGGCAAGGGTGCCGGGATTATTTAGATTTGGGGGCCATGCGTTGCAGGGCGTCGGCGAGCGGTCCGGGGGGCAGGATCAGGGTTTCCGTCCGGCCCGCACGCGCAATGACGATGCCAACAAACTGATCTTCAAGGTCGAAAGCGGGACCGCCGCACTGGTCGGCGGGCACGGGGGCGTCGGTGGGCAAGGCGAGGGGAAAGCCCGAGCTGCGGCGGGACGGAGGCGCGGGGTTGTGGGGTGAGCGTTCGAGTCGTTGTTCGCGTGTGCTCGGGATTGGTGGGGTACGGCCGAGCTCGACGGTGCGCGTGAGCGGCTGGGGTTGTCCTTGTCGCTTGATCGTGAGTTCGATGCGATCTCCGGCATAACGGGGCTTGGCTTGGATGGCTTCGATGACGGCCAGCGGCGTGGGCGAGTTTCGGCCATCGACGGTGAGAATCAGGTCGCCGCGTTGCAGGTCGGCGGCGTCGGCACCGGAGCCGGGCTGGAGCGATCGGATGAGGGGGCGTGCGGTGCCTTGGGCAAAGAAGATGCCCAGCTTGGCGTTGCTGGGGATTGGACGGGCGGGGCCGGTGAGGATGCCCAGGTGGGGTGGATACTGGCGTGTCGGTGTGGAAACGGTGATTAACGTGCCCGGCGGTGGGAAGGTTGGAGACGGCGGAACGTTGGCTTCTGCGTTTCGATTTTCCTTGGTTGGGTTAGGCAGGCGGATTGGCTTGACTTGCAGCACGTTTGGGGCGAGCGAAATACGGAGGAGTCGCAGATCGGTCGCGCGATCGGTGGCGAGAGACTCGGCTACGTGAACGGCGCCGGCGGGGTCGCGGACGCCGAGGAGGTGGTGAGCGGCATCGGAATGGTTTGCGGCGATGGTTTCACTGGCTTTGGTCAGGACGTAGGTCGCTTCGGCGTCGGCGTGGGTCCAGCTTGGGGATTCGATCGGGGTGCCCCAAGCGACCGGTTGGTCGGCGATCTGGATTTGCACCACGCGAGCCGAATGAGTCTCACCGGTGGTCTGTGTTGATGGATCGGGATCGGAAGCCACAACTGGCGACGTGGTACCAAGCACAACTGCGATCGCGAGGAAACCAAGCGTGAGCAGACCGGCTCCGACGCGGATGTGCGGTGCAAGGGTCATTCTGGCTCGTCCAGTGTGACGGTGAGTTTCATGGTTTGACCGCGGCGTTTGACGTGGAGCTCGACGACGTCGCCGGGGCGGCGTAGCGCGAGAAAACTACGAAGGCTTCGTCCGTCGGGGGGACGGCCGATGGCGACGCCGTTGAAGCCGAGGATGAGGTCGCCGCGGGTCAGGCCGGCGCGGTCGGCGGCGGAGTTGGGCTCGACGCCACCGACCGCGAATCCGGCGAGCGCGTCGCGGCCGACGGCACCGAGAGATGCGATCGGGGTGCCGCCCTCGAGAAGTCTGCTCCACTGTTCAAGGAAGCGTTCGATGGCGATGTGGTAATTCGCGTCGAGCGACGGGCCGACGCGGGCGTGGATCGCGATGACTCGGCCGGCACGATTCAAGAGCGGCCCGCCGGAGTCGCCGGCGGTGAGCACGGCGTCGGTGCGTAACGTCGCGTCACGGGGATCGATGTCGAGCGTGGTACCGAAGCGGGCGACGACGGGACGCGTGGGGTCGAAGCCGCCGGGGTGGCCGAGGGCGATCACGGGTCCGCCGACGCGCCGTGTTGCGTCTTCGGGATCCTGGGCATCTTCGTTCTCGCGTTGGTCATGTTCATGGGTCGCCAACGCCAAGAAGGGCCAAGGCCCGCCGCCGAGTAAGCGGAGCATGCCGCAGTCGGTACCGGGTTCGAGGCCGAGCGTCTCGGCGACGGCGACCGAGCCGTCGGCGAAGTAGACGGCGGCGCGTTGACCGGGGCTGCCCGTGACGTGGGCGACGGAGAGGATCAGGCCGTCGGGCGAGACGATGACGCCGCTGCCGGTGCCGCCGCCGAGGTGGATGGCGACGGTGGCGTCTTGCGCGTGGGCGATGGCGGCGATGATGTCCTGCTCGAGCGCGGCGCGTTCATCCGCATGCTGCGCCGTGGCAAAGCCGGTGAATAGCCATAGGCTGAAGCACGCGATGACCCTTCGCATCGCTTCAGCGTACTCGCATCAGGCGCCGGGTTTCGGTTTCTTCTTCCCGCGTTTTTTCGGCTTACTGCCGGGGGTGCCCGGCTTGGGGTCGTTGCGTTTTTCGCTGGGCATTTTGACTTTACTCAACGCGGGCGCGGCTTTGACCTCCTGGATCTGGTCGCGGATGCGGGCGGCCTTCTCGAACTCGAGGCTTTGGGCGGCATCGAGCATGGTCTTCTTGAGCTCGGTGAGCAGCTCGTCCTTGTCGTACGCCTTGCCGTCGGTGGTGAGCGCGTCCTTGGCGGTGCGGCGGGCGCGGAGCTCGAGCTCGATGCCCATGCGGATGGCTTTCTTGACGGTCTGCGGGGTGATGCCGTGGGCCTCGTTGTAGGCGATCTGTTTCGCGCGGCGGCGGTCGGTCTCGTCCATGGCGTCGCGCATGGCGGGCGTGACCTCGTCGGCGTAGAGCACGACGCTGGCGTTCTGGTTCCGCGCGGCCCGGCCGATCTGCTGGATGAGCGACGTGCCCGAACGCAAGAACCCCTCCTTGTCGGCGTCCATGATGCAGACGAGGGACACTTCGGGGAGGTCGAGGCCTTCGCGGAGGAGGTTGACGCCGACGAGCACGTCGAACTTACCCTCGCGGAGCTCGCGCAGCAGCACGACGCGGTCGAGCGTGTCGATGTCGCTGTGCAGGTAGCGGCAGGAGACGTCCTGGGAGGCGAGGTAGGACGCGAGGTCCTCGGCGAGGCGCTTGGTGAGCGTGGTGACCAGCGCGCGTTCGCCGGTGGCGATGCGTTCCTGCACGCGTTTGAGCAGGTCGGGCACCTGGCCGGTCGCGGAGTGGATCTCGATGACCGGGTCGACGAGGCCGGTGGGGCGGATGATCTGCTCGACGACGTCGCCTTCGGTTTTTTCGAGTTCGTACGGGCCGGGCGTGGCGGAGACGAAGAGGACTTGGGGCCACTTCTTTTCGATTTCTTCGAACGTGAGCGGGCGGTTGTCGAGGGCGGAGGGCAGGCGGAAGCCGTGCTCGACGAGCGTGACCTTGCGGTGGCGGTCGCCATGGTACATTGCGTGCATCTGCGGCAGGGTGACGTGGGACTCGTCGATGATGAAGAGCCAGTCGGTCGGTTCGGGGCTCGCGCCCGTTTGCTTGGCGATCTGTTCGAGCGCGTCTTCGGGGCGTTGGGATTCGGGCGAATCGCGCCATTCGTAATCGCCTTCGTACTGCCCGGTCTGCGTGTCGGGGAAATAGTCGAGCAGGGTGTAGGGGGTGGAGCCCGCAGGCCGGCCGTCGAGGTGTCTGGAGTAGTTCTCGATGCCGTTGCAG
>JBCCDN010000082.1:0-12961 GCA_039030755.1 Planctomycetota bacterium
CCGTGGTTTCGGCGAACCTGATCCTGGATTCCCGCCGTACGGTTTACGCAATCGTGGGCGATTGGCCGATCATGGGCTTATCGGTGTTCACGGTCGGGCTGGTGTTTTACAGCCTGCTCCGTCGGCCCGTCGTGTTGCGTCGCCGCCGAGCCCGTTTGCTCGCCGCGTCCGCCTGATGATGTACCAACTTTCTCCGACTCTTCCGTTCAACCGCCGAAGGAAACCGCCATGCCGTGTCCCACCCGGTCGTTCACGCCTTGCGTTCTTCTCACTGTGGGGCTGTTGCTCTGCTGCTCGGTCGCGGCCCCGCCGTGGGTCCATCCCGACGCCTCGGCCGAGGTTTTGCAAATTCCTGCCGCCAAGCCCATTACCGATCTAGGCCCGTATCGCGACGCGGCGATCGAGGCGGTGCGGGAGGCGTCGCGGAGCGAGGACGCGCAGCTGCGTACTCACGCGCTCGAGGCGGTGCAGTACGCCCCGGACTTAGCGTTGCCGTTGGTGACGCTGGGGCTGACCGACGATTCGGTCGCGGTGCGGTTTACGGCGTTGTACACGGCGGGCAAGCTGCGGTTGACGTCGCTTTCGGGGATGTTCGGCGAAGCGTTTCGGCCGGACGAGCCCAGCCCGGCCATCGACCACATCCGGGCGGGCGTCGTGTTCGCGGCCGAGCGCTGCGGCGTGGCCAACGACCAGATTGTCAGCCGGTTGGCGGCGCTGCTTCAGCACCGCGATCCTTACGTCCGGTCCAACGCCGCCATGGTGGCCGGCGATATGGGTAACGATTCGGTGATCCCGCTGTTGAAGATGTCGGTCCACCGTCCCAAGGGGGACATGAACGCGGGAGCGCCTTGGCGCTTGTTGCGGGCCCAGGTCGCCGAAGCCCGGGCAAAGCTTGGCGATCCCAACGGCCTGAGCGAACTCCGCCAGTCGCTGTACTCTGCAGATTACGAGGTGCGGATCTTTTCCGTGCAGGCGTTGGGCCGGCTTGGCGACGACGCGTTCTGGTCGAACATGAATAACTTCCTGGTGGAAAACCCCGTCGAGTTTCGGCTGGCGGCGGCGGAAGGGTTGGCCCGTCTCAACCGCGACCGCGGCGGCATGATCACCGTGATGGCTGAGGCGGCAAGTCACGAGCTGGACACGGTGCGTGCCCAGGCGGCCTTTGCGTTGGGCCCTATGACAACGACCTGGCCCGTGGCTATTTGGTGCGGCTGCTGCGTGACACGGAGCCGCGGGTGCGGATCTCGGCAGCGGCGGCCATCTTGCAGGCTACGGCTGGGTGAATCGCGTGCGTTTGAGTTTTGTTTGTGTTTTTTGAGCCTTACGGATCGACCAATCGGCCGGTCAAACTTCGCGTTGGCCGGTTCATCATTCGTTGACAACGGCAGGTTGGAGAAGTACATAGGAATTATCGAACGGAGTTCCCGGACGTGGATTGCGCCCCGGCGTGGCCTATGAACGAGACTTCTTCGGTCGTCGCCCCCGGCTGATGGGCGTGGTACCGCCTTTTAAGGTCAGGTGCTGCCGCCAAGCCGACCGTATCCGCTGGCCTTGAAGCTCGAAAAAGCTCCACGAAGTTAAGAAGGAAGTTGCCGTGAGCCCCCTGACCAAAGCTTTTGTCGTTCTGGTGACCATTCTCTCGATCCTTCTGGTCACGCTGGTCGTGCCCTTCGTCGCTCAAGTCGATGATTTACGAGCGGAGGTCGATACCGCCCAAGCGATTTCCTCAGCCGCGTCGGTGACCATCACCGACCTGCAAGCCCAGAACACCATGCTCCGCGAGGGCGTGGCGGCCAAGGAAGCGAACCTCAACGCGACCATCCGCCAGCTCGAATCTGATATTGCCGAGGCCAAAGGCAACGAGACCAATCTTGAAGCACAGCTTGCCAAGGCCCAGGCCGACAACGATGCGATTCGCGCCACGATCATTTCTGGAAGCGAGTCGCAAAAGACCAACACGGCACTGCTCGAAACCACCCTCGGTCAATTATCCGACGTGCAGGCCAAGCTGGTGGAACGTTCGACCGAGAACACGCAGCTCATCGCCCGTAACAACCAACTCGAAGCCGACCGCTCGGCGTTGGAAAATCAAAGCCGGTCGCTGCGTGAACAGCTCACCGCGCTGAACGAAGAAGTCGCCTCTCTGGAGTCGGCCGTCGTGAGTGCTGGCGGTGCGATCCCCAGTGCCGGCGCGGCCGTCGCAGCGGTGCCCACCTCGACCGACCCGGTTTACGGAGCCATCACCGGGCAAGGCCTGGTCGCGGGCGGCAAAGCGTATGTGCAGCTCAACATCGGTTCCTCTGATGGCGTGATGCAGAACCAACGCTTCGTTGCGTTCCGTGGTGACAACGAATTGGTTGCGAACCTCGAAGTGCTCAGCGTGGATGCCTCTGAGTCTGTCGCCATCATTCTCGGCCAATCTCGCCGGGATGTGCAGACCGGCGACTCGGTCGTCTCTGCTCCCAACCTCTGACCTCCGGACGTTCATTTCTCTCGGAAGTTACGTTTCAGTTTTTTGATTTTGACAGGAGTTCCCGATGGGCAATAACAACGTTTACACCGTGCTCGTCTTCAGCGCGTTCCTCTCGCTACTGTTCGGTGTCGGGTTCGTCTGGACCCGGCTCAACGAACTGACCGGCTCGTGGAGTCCGTTCGGTTAAGTCGTCGAGCTTGTTGAAAAAACTTAAAAATCTCGAAGCCCACGGCATCGCTCCGTGGGCTTCTTGGTTGGTGTAGTTTGCTTTCAGATCATGGCCTTGCCCGTTGCCAACCTCACCACGAAGCTCGACGAACTCACCACCCAGTTCGATCGCCTGGAAGCGGACTTGATGCAGCCCGGTCTCGCAGCCAACCCGGATCGTTTGCGACAGCTTTCGGTCAAGCGTGCGGCGATCGCGGGCGTGGTTGAGGCGTATCGGGGGTATCTCGATGATCGCACCGCGCTCGAAGAAGCCGAGCAGATTGTCGCTGCCGGGGCGGACGGCGAGGACGCCGAACTGCTGGAAATCGCGCGTGAGCAGATCGAAGCATTGCGGACGCGAACGGCCGAGGCGCTCGAAGCGATTGCGGCGGAGCTGGTGACGGCCGACGACGCGGCGGTGGGCGGGGTGATGTTGGAGGTTCGAGCGGGGACGGGCGGCGCGGAGGCGGCGCTGTTTGCCGGCGAGTTGCTGCAGGTTTACGAGCAGTTCGCCAAGCGGCGTGGTTGGCGTTTCGAGGTGTTGGAAGTCAGTGCCGGCGATCAAGGCGGGGTGCGCGGCGCGACTGCGAACGTGACCGGGCCGGGCGTGTGGCAGCACTTGGGTTACGAGGGCGGCGTGCATTGTGTGAAACGAGTGCCCGCCACCGAGACGCAGGGGCGGATCCATACGAGTACGGCGACGGTGGCCGTGCTGCCCGAACCGCAGGACGTGGAGATCGATCTGAACCCCGACGATATCGAAACGCACGTCACGACCGCGCAGGGCCCCGGCGGACAGAACGTGAACAAGGTCGCCACAGCCGTCCACCTGATCCACAAACCGACGGGCCTCGAGGTGCGGATGCAGGAAAGCAAAAGCCAGCAGCAGAATCGCCAGAAGGCCATGCAACTGCTGCGGGCCCGGCTTTACGAGCGGCAACGCGCCGAGGCCGACGCAGAACGGGCCGAGCAGCGCACCGCCATGATCGGCACGGGCGGCCGAAGCGAGCGGGTACGAACGTACCGCTGGAAGGAAACCGTGGCCGTGGATCACCGGCTGGGTACGTCGTTCAATCTCACGAAGCTGCTTGCCGGCGAGTTGGATGAGTTGGTGGACGCCCTGATTGCCGAGGATCGAACGCGTCGGCTGGCGGCGTTGTAGGGGCGGCCTGCGGTTGCAGCCGTGAGCGGCTTCAGACCGATAATCTCGGGGTGTTTCGTATCCGCACGATCGTTGTCCTGTGCCTGCTGACGCTGTTGGAAGCGGGGCCGATACTCGCTCAAGAGCTGATGGTCAGCCCGCGTCGTTTGGTCCGGCTGTTTGATTTCGAAGAGACCAACGATGCGGGCGTGAAGATCGGCCGGGGCATCCCGATGCCGCGCGGTTGGTACACGATCGGCCGCGACCCGATGTCCGAAAAGCCGAACTTCCTGGGCGTGCCGCTGCACCGGATGCTCGCCGAGCGCCCGGGCTATCCGCCGCACGGCAAGGTCGGGTACGACGCGACGCAACAAGCCAGCGGCGATTTTTCGCTGGGCCTGAGCACCCATGGCGGCAACGCGGGGGCGTACCTCGCGTCCAACACGCTGATCGCCGTGCCGGGTAGTGACTATCTCGTGACCGCCAAACTCAAGACGGCCGGCCTCGAACATGCCGGCGCGGTGATTAAGGCGTACTTCATTGACGCGAGTAACCGACGGATCGAAGAAAGCGTTCGGCTGACGCGTCCGCTTCGCAGTGAAGACGGCTGGCTACGACTGGACTTGAAGCTTCCCGGGCGTTTCTCCAAGGCGGTCTCGCTGGGCATCGAGGTGCATTTGGTGCAGCCGAAGCCGCAGGCCGACCACCCGCTAGGCGATCAGCAGATCGTGCTTCCCGATGTCGTGGGCTCGGCGTGGTTTGACGACATCGCGGTGTGGCAGTTACCCGGTGTTTCGATCAAGACGCAGGCGGACGCCAATCTCATCCGTGCCCCCGAAGCACCGAGGGTGGCGGTGGATGTGCGCGATCTGATCGGGCAACGCCTCATCGCCGAGGTGGTGGTATACGACCATCTACGCCAGGCTGTCGCGCGGGACCGCCGACCGATCTATCCCGGCGTGCCGTCGTCTTGGAATTGGACGCCGGACTTACCGGGGCACGGCTGGTTCCTCACCGAGTTGTCGGTCTACGACGACTTGGACGGGCTGCTTGCGGCACGCGGCGGCATTGCCCGCGGTCAGGTCGATCCGGTCGCTCGGACGTATGGCGCTTTCCACTATCTACCCCCTGAACCTTCGGCCGTGGGTGAAGACGCGCGACGCTTCACGCTGGACGCACGCGGCGTGCCCGAAGATCAACTCGAACGTCTGCCCGACATCATCGATGCGACGGGTTTTCGCAGCGTGGCGGTCAGTGCGTGGAGCCCGGGGACAACACGGATCAACGTGGACCGGCGGGCCGAGTTGCTTGACCAACGCATGAGTATGGCGATGGGGACGGGCGACCGACTGATCGTCTCGATGCACCCCCTGCCGCAGGCCTTGCAGGAGGCGGAGGGGATCAACACGGACGAGTCCCTCACCGCGCTCACGGCCGACCCGGCTAGGTGGATGCCGTTCGCGCAGCCGGTGCTTTCGCGGATGGGGCAATGGGTGACGGAATGGCAGATCGGTGTTACGGCACAGCCTGAAGTGGCGTCCGGCCCGGGCTTGGCCAATGCGTTGCCGCGACTTCGCGACGCGTTGGAACAGTGGACACCCACGCCGACGCTGTGGCTTCCGGGTGCCTTGACGCTGCTGGACCCAGAGCCGCTTGCGTCGCGTCACGGCGTCGCACGGTTCACGCCTTGGCTGCACGCCGTGACGCCCGATGCTCTGAAGGAACGTTTTGAAACCGACTTACCTTCGGCGCATCAGATGCTTCGCTTGCACGTTCCGCCGGCCGACGAGCTGACGCAAGCCGATCGCGTGGCTGATGTCACGCGCCGCGTGCTCGAAGCCTGGCGGCTGGAAGCCGAAGTGGATGTCGCGATCGGGCCGCTGTGGACGCGGGCCGCGCCCTTGGAACCCGGTCAGGCCACGCAGGCCACGCGGATACTGCCCGACCCGGTGCTCGGTGTCTTTGCCAACTTGTCTCGGCGTTTGGCGGGGCGGCGGTTTGCGGGTGAGGTGGACCTGGGGCCGGGGCTGAAGTGCTGGGTGTTTGAGCCCACGGTCGAATTGTCTTCGGTTCCGTACGGCCCCGAAGACGAGCCGCGTGGGGGCGTGCTGGTCGCTTGGAACGAGACGGGACCCGAGGACCGCGCGGCCATTGAGATGTACCTCGGACCTTCGCCGCGCGTCGTCGATGTGTGGGGCAACGCAACACCGGCACCTCAGGAACGCGGCAAGCATCGCGTCCCGCTGTCGCGGACGCCGATCTTCATCGAGAACGCAGATTTACCGCTCGCGCAGTTCCGCGCATCGTTTGCGTTGGATGAGCCGTTTATCCCCTCCACGCAAGTGCCCCACCAGCGCACGGTGCGGTTCACCAACCCCTGGCCGATGACGATCAACGGACGGTTCACCTTCACCGGACCACGCGGCTGGACGATCAACCCGCAGCGGCAAGTCTTTGCGCTCGCGCCCGGCGCGAGCGTCGAGCTACCGGTGGCGATGAGCTTTCCGGTCAACGAGCCGGCGGGTGACAAACGCTTGCGGGCGCGATTCGAATTCACGGCCGACCGGGATTACGTCGTGGACCTTGGAGCGCCGATGGGGGTGGGGCTCGAAGATGTGCGACTCGAAGCATCTCTGTACGTGGATCGAGCGACCAACCCGGGGCAGGCGGATGTGGTCGTGACGTGCATCCTCACCAACGTCGGTGACGATAACCAATCGCTCAACGTGTTCGTAAGCATGGACGGCTTCCCGTTTCGGGAAGGCATTATCCCCCGGCTCGAACCCGGCCAAGCCGCGATTCGTACCTTCCGGTTCCAAAATGCGGGTCCCACCGCCGCGGAGTTTCCGATCCTGTGCGGCGTCCGGGAAACCAACGGGCCCGCGGTGTTGAACAAGCATCTGCGCTTGGGGCAAGATCCTTAAGGCGGGCGTAAAGGCTAAGACTGGACGTTGCTTAATTCGTCGATCGCGGGCTACGCTCTTCGGCCTCGATGCGGTCAAACAGTTCTTGCACCTCGTCGGTGAAATCGATTCGGCCGGCGATTTCGACTTCCGCGCGTGCTGGCCCGATCAATCCATCGGCGAGATATTGACGCGCTTTTGCGACGGCCCACGCGTATCGCGTTGCGGCGAGGCGTTGATTCACTTCGGGCGTATCGAGGATCTCTTTGGCGTCTTGCAGGCGGCGGATCGTGAGTTGAAGGTTGCCCTGGGCCCGCTGCGCCTCGGCGGCATCGAGCTTGGCCTGATACGCGCGGCGGGTGGCGATCCGCTCGCGGAGCGTCGCGAGGTCGGCGTTCTCGGGGGCCAACTCGGCGACGCGTTCCGCTTGACGATCCGCGTCGTCGAGGCGTCCCTCGGTCAAGGCGACTTCGGCATCCAGTAGAGCCAAACGGAGTTCGGCGTCGTCGAGACGCTCTCGGACCATGTCCAACGCGTCCAGCTCGAACGCTTTACGAAATTGCGTCACGGCGGTGACATAGTCGCCGGATGCCATCGCGTCGTCGCCCGCCTGGATCAGGCTTTGCAACTCGGAGACCGACACCAACTCCTTGCGGTAACGCTGGGCGTCGGTGTTTCCAGGGTCTTTGAGCAGGGCGGTTTCAAACAGCGCAGCGGCCTGCTCGAGTTGGCCCGCGTCGCGGAGAGCGGTCCCTTGCCGGATCGCCAGTCGAGCTTCCAGGCGGTTGAGTTCGGCTTCAACCAGCGGGTTGTTTTGAATGTCCAAAACGCGTCGATAGGCGTTGATCGCTTCGGCCAGTAGGCCCTTGCTCTGTGCCTCCTGGGCTCGTTTCATGGCGGCGGCGAGCGCAAATTCGGATCGGAAGCGGGCGAGCATTTCCACGCCGTCGGGCGGAAGCGAGGCGCGGGCGTCGAGAAGTTCAATGGCCTGATCGAGGTTGCCTTGGTCGGCAAACGCCTGGGCTTCCTGCAGCAGGAGTCTGAGCCGGGCTTGGGACTCGGCGGCGGTGATGCCGGCTTCAACCTCGGCTAGACGCTCGGATTCCGAAGCCGTGAGGTTTTCGGCTCGCCATGTGGCGACGCTCCGGCGCGCATCGTCGAAGCGCGATGCCTCGGTGGCTCCTCGGATTTCGCTGAGCGCCGTGTCGAAGCCCGACTTGCGTTCGGCACGCTCGACGGCTTGTCGCGCTAGCTCGACATCGGCTTGCGGGTCGTCGCGAAACGCGCGGTAAGCCTCCAATGCGGCCGCGTGGTCGCCGTCGGCCTCGGCTTGGTGTCCTGCCGCGAAATCTGCCCAGACGCCTGCCCCGCGTGCGGTGTTGGCTTCTTGCGGGAACTGCTCGGCGACGCCTTGGAATCCCGCGATTGCGGCGGCGTAGTTGCCGGCCATCAGCTCTTTTTTGGCGTCTCCAAATGCGGCAACCGCCGCTACCGCATCACGCTGTTGCGCGGCTTGTTGCTGGGAACTGGACACAAACCACGCGACGCCGCCGACGACGATCCAGAACGCCAAAAGCCCGACCAGGATCAACGGCAGCTTGCTGCGTGTGGGCAGCCGGGCCGTATCGTCTGGCTTGATTCCAGTAATCGTGTCGCCGTGGGCGTCAACGTTAGGGATCGCGCCGCTGCGTTGGATGTCGGACGAGTTCGGATCGGTTTCGGGTGAACCTTCGATGAAATGTCGGCGGATGGCGGCGATGACTTCGTCGGCGTGGCGGACGCGGCGGGCGGGGTCCTTGTCGAGCATGCGCGCGACCAAGTCCGAAAGGTTCTGCGGCGTCTTGGGCACGAGTTGCGTGAGGGGCGGGGCGGCCAAGCGCTCGTTGGTGTGCCACTTCATCCAGCGCATCGCGGGATTACGCTTGTCCCGAAGCACAGTCTTGAAAGCTTCGTCGAAGTGGTCACGGCCCGCGAGCAGTTCGTAGGCGATCATGCCCAGGGAGTACAGGTCCGATGCGGGCGTGGCGGGGTCGCCACGCAAAAGTTCTGGAGCCATGTAGCGGACGGTGCCCAGGCTCAGCGATTCTTGATCGCCGATGAGTGCGGCGAGGCCGAAGTCCGCCAGCTTGAGCCCGCCGTGCTTGGGCAGCATGACGTTGGCGGGCTTGAGGTCGCGGTGGATGATGTTCTGGTCGTGCAGGTCTTGGAGCGCGGTGGCCCCGGCGGCGAGGATGCCCAGGGCGCCGCGTTCGTCGTGCGGATCGGTCCGGGTTTGGAGGCGTTGCTCGAGCGTGACGCCGTCCACGAACTCACTGATGAGCATGAGGCCGCGGGGGTCGTCGAGCGTGTCGATGAACTGGACGAGGTGCTTGGGGCGGGCGGTGGCGGCTTTCTTTTGCAGCGCGGCCTCGCGTCGCACCTGATCGCGGAGGCGGGCGGCGTCGACGGCGTCGCCGAGGATGACGTGCTTGATCGCGACGTGGCGGTCGAGCAGCGCGTCGTGGGCTTTGTACACGGTGCCGCTGCCGCCGCGTCCGACGGCTTCGACAATGCGATACGCGCCGACGGTATCGCCGGGTTGCAGCGAAATGGTGGTGGCGGTGGGATGACCGGGCGGGACACTCATACGTAATTCATCTTACGCGGCGGCGAATTTAAAGCGGTGGCCGGAGCAGGCTTTGCCCAGCTTTACCAATGGCTCCACGGGAGGCTCAAGCCCAACAGATGTTCGGCGGCAGCACACCCTGCACCGATCGCCACGGCCAACGCAAAAGGGACGGTTGCCGATCCCGGGCCGGTGGTGGGGAAACGCTCCGCCAAGTCCGGCTTGACCCGCGCGGCCACCAAAAAACCTACGCCCAGCACGCCCGCCAACGTGCGCTTGACGATCCGTTTTTTCACCATGATCACCACGGCCATGCCCGCCGCCACCACCAGCGACACCACCGCCATGTCCAGCACCGCGGCCGGCGAAGCCAACCAAGCCCCGCACGCCGCGAGCAGCTTCATGTCGCCCCCGCCGAGGCCGCCGAGGAGGACCACAAACACGGCTGGAACGAGCGCCACCAATAACGATACGCCGCTGATCCGCAAGCCCCAGCCCGCATAAGACACAAGCGATTGGCCCTCAGACTTGGTGGCAATGGCAATCGCCACGCCCACGATCAACCAAAAAACGATTCCCGTCAAAGCCGCGGTGTAGGTCAATACATTTGGAATCCGCCCGGTACGCACGTCAAACCAAGACGCTAGCACGCACAAGGAGCCAACGCCGCAAACCGCCAGAGTCGCACTCCAAGGATTCAGCAAGTTCACGGGCAAAACGCAATCAACCGCCACCTGTACTGATTGGCGTGGGATTGGTCACGTCGTTTGCGCCTTCACTGGTCCGGACGCCCTCCCAGTTTTCGACGACCCAATCGTTGATCGCTCCTCGGAAGTAGATCAGTACGCCCAGCAGAGGAAGCACCACCACGGCTACGATCAGCAGCTTCTCCAAAGCCTCGGCCCCACGGTCATCGCGATGCAGGCGAAGAGCCAAGGCTCGTACGGCCGAACAACGTTGGCGGACATAGTCGAATTTCATGGCACACATCCTGTTTAGTAGCCCCGAGGGCTGAGGTATGACGGTTACGGCCGGAATCAAAGCCCAGCAAATTTTCAAGCGGCACGGCTTCGGGCGATCAGGGCAACGGCATGGCGTTGAGCGTGACGATTAGCCGGAAGTGCTCAGCCACCAATTGTAAGCCCAAGCGGATCGTGACATAGGCCGGTAGCACCACAGCCGCCAGTAACAACGCGAATTCGAGGCTCGTTGCCCCGCGATCGCCGCACAAACGGACCCACACGGTTCTAATTCGAGCGGCGGCCGAAGTGTTCAGAATACGTCGCCGGACTTGTCGCATCCCCTATTTTACCGGACAGGCCCGCCGTCACCAAACCCGACGCTACGCCTTTCCAAAAGCACCTTGCGTCAGCGGCGAAATGCGTGCCGCTTCTTCGGGCCGGAGCCGACCCGCCATCGCCGAGGTTTCCCCGGTCCAGCTCAGCCACATCGCCTTACCGCCGGAGTCGTCGCCGACTTGTTCCTGGGCGAAGAGGTCGCGGGTCTGGTAATAGCCGTGGTCGCCGATGGGCAGGACTTCGGTGATCTGTGTGACCAAGCGTCGGCCGCCGATCTGCCGGGACATCTGCACGATCAGGTCGATCGCCGAACTTACTTGGGATCGCAAGGCCGACAGCGGCAGTTCGACTTCGGACATGAGCGCCATGGTTTCGAGCCGGTTGAGCGCGTCGAGCGGGGCGTTGGCGTGCAGCGTACCCATCGAGCCGCCGTGGCCGGAAGTCATCGCCTGGATCATCTCGAGGGCTTCGCCGCCGCGGACCTCGCCGATGATGATGCGGTCGGGGCGCAGCCGAAGCGACGACCTGAATAGTTCGCGGATACCCACCGCCCCTTTGCCAAAGCGGTCGGCGGGCTTGGTCTCCAGCGAGATGACGTGGTCGCGTTGGAGTTGAAGCTCGGCCGAGTCTTCGATCACGACGAGGCGTTGGTCGGGCGGAATCATCGCCGATAGCGCGTTGAGCAACGACGTTTTCCCGGAGCTGGTTCCGCCCGCCACAAGGATGTTGCGCTCCGCCTGTACCGCGATCTCGAGGAACTCGCGGGCCTCGGGCGTGAGCGTGCCCAGTTCCATCAGCCAATCCAGATCGAGCATCGACTTGGCGAATTTGCGGATGCTCATCACCGTGCCGTGCCGGGCGCAGGGTTCCTTGGCGACGTGGACACGCGAGCCGTCGGGCAGCCGGGCGTCGATGAGCGCCGCGTCATCGTTCAGGCTTTTACCGGTGTACTGCAGTACGTTGTTGATGGCCGCTTCGTATGTCTCGGTGTCGGCGAACCGCGCGTCGGTTTTCACCAGCCCCCCGTCGCGTTCAACAAAAATTTCGTCGGGCGCGTTGACCATTACCTCCGAAACGCTCTCGTCTTCGAGGAAACTGCGGATCGGCGCGAGGTAGTGCTCGATTGTGCGGGTGAACAGTGCGGCGTTGGCCATTAGCTCAGTTTACTGGGCGGGCTCGGGATTCCGCATCACTTTCATGGCCCCGGAGAGATAGGGCAGCCCGCTCAGCACCGTCACCACCACCGTCGCGTAGACCAGCACGTCCCGGACCCAGGCCAGCCAGATCCACCCGTCGCGCGTCGGATCAATCGCCGCGATGACCAGAACCACCGGCACCACGATCGACTGCAAGATCATTTTCCACTTCCCCAGCTTCCTAGCCGAGAAATCCACACCCATCCGCTCGGCCACGCCCCGGATGCTGGTCACCAGCAGCTCCCGGGCCAACACCACGACCACCATCCACGGATACACACCGCTGATCATGGTCGCGATCGAGCCCGCCTCGACCGCGGCGGGGTCCAGGAAGCGTGGGCTCGCGAGATAAATCACCGCACCCAGAATCAAAATCTTGTCCGCGAACGGATCGACGATCCGACCGAACACGGACTCGACGTGCCACTTCCGAGCGTAATACCCGTCGAGCGCATCGGTCACCGCGGCTAGGCCGAACAGCAATCCGGCCACGATCAGGATCACGGGGTCGTTGCCGTCCGCGTCGCCGTAGCGATAAAAATTCAGCACCGCGAAAAACGCCGCGGCCAGCACGAGCCGAGCCATCGTCAGGGCGTTGGGGATGTGCTTGCGGTGCATCCGGGCACGATACCCGCTGCGCTGCTTGCCGCGAGGCCCGCCAGCCGACCGGTGCACCACGCCCACTGAAAGTTGTATCCGCCGATCAGGCCGTCTGCGTCGAGGAGTTCCCCACACAGCAGCAGCCCTGGGCACACACGCGACCGCATCGTGCCCGGCTCCACTTCCGTCAGCGGTACCCCGCCGGCCGTGCATTCAGCAAACTTGAACCCGCGATCGCCGATCACCGGAAGCTTCAGGGCTACCAGCGCATGCGCTAACGCCCGCCGGTCATCACGCGTCAAATCGGCAAACATGGTGAGATGCGAAATGCCCAGTTCCCGGGTGAGCAGCGCTTCGGCCAAGCGGTCGGGCAATCGCGACGCGAGCAGCTTGACCACCGGACGTTTCGGTTCGTCCTGCGTGGCACGGAGCAGCCGGGCTTCGACCGATGCAAACGTTTCCCCGGGAAGCAGGTTGGCCGTCACGCACGAGCCGCGCGGCAGTTCGGGCGTCGCGAAACGCGAAAGATTCATCGGAG
>JBCCDN010000083.1:0-12818 GCA_039030755.1 Planctomycetota bacterium
CTGGGCCGGGGCGAGCTCCGCATTGGGAACTCGCTCTTGGCCGTTCAAGGGTACCGCTTTGGAGTTGAGTGTCTCAAGGCTGCGGTCCTCGGTAAACGCCGTGGTGTAAGGCGAATCAAACCAATTTTTTAATTCTGTAGGTAGTTCGGGCGCAGTGTCGGGGTCTTCTTTTTCTTTGGCGGTTGCTTGCAATTCGGCGGCGTTTTGGAAGGCATCGGCGGCGAGCGGGGCACTAGCGGTCGCCGTGGGGTCTCCCGGCTTCCCGGCGAGCAGCCACACTCGAGCCTGATTCAACTGTTGCCAATTCATTTTCACCGCGGCGAGGTCGAAGCTGTCGCGGTACTCGTCGTTGGTTTGCGCGAGTTCGTCGATGCGGGTCCGCCAAGCGTTTTCGGCTTGGATGTTCGCCTGGATGGCCGCTTCGAGGCCGCTGTCCTGGGTGAACGCATTGAAATCGGTGAGCGCCTGGGCCGAACGCTTGGCCAGGGCCGGGTCGTTCCAGCGGAGGAAGCGGTCGTGCCAGGGCGGGGGGGAGAGGTCCAGCTTATTTTCGAGCTTCGCCTGTTCGGCCGCGACTTTCTCGGCAGGCGTCTGTTCGTCCGTCGGGGTGTTCTTCTTCGCCTTGGCCGCGTCCGGGCCCTTCGTGCTTTGGCAGGCCGAGAGGCCGACCGCAAGCACGATCATCAGGGAAGAGCGAACCACGCACTGGGAAATCCTCATTCGGTGCCTCTCTGCATCGCATCGTCCGGAAACGTTTCTGTCTGTCGCCTCGAATTGGTCCCCCGCGAGAACCGGAAAAATTCGAGCTCGACGCAAGCCTCAACTCACCTAGCCGATTGAATTGGCGTGAATAGAACAGAAGTGAAAAGGGCACGCAAGGTTTTTTAGCTAAGGGTTATCCAGCATTGGGGATGCCGCGCCGCGTGGTCCTTCGCCCCGCTGGGACAAGGGCGGAGCTTGGCTTGGGTCGTACGGCGAACCCCTCCGGGAGGCGAACCGGTCCGGTTGGTGGGTGCAGAGGTCGCAGCGCGGGGTATCGCGGCGTTGCGCCTCGAAGCTTGGCCAATGCTCCGGGGCACTTGCTCGGTGCCTCTTGAATCTTGGCCGGTGCGCGGAGCATCTTGCGGGGTCCGAAAGGCGATGCGCGGGCGTCCGGAGCTCGATCCGCAGTGCAATACGTGCGAAAGAGCAACATCGCCTCGGCAAGTTTTCAACTCGTGATGCGGCAGGTTGCAAGCATCGCTCTTTGAGGAGCAATGAAGCGACAGGGTTTTAGCTCTTGTCATCCGTGAGGGTTAAGGGATTGGACTTATTCGATAGGGGGCGGAAGTGGTTCGTGGCGTAAGAGAGGGCGGCGAAGGCGGCCGCGGTCAGGCCAAGTCTTTGGACAAGAGAACGCACGGGGTTTCGTGGTCCCATTCGTTGGGTAGATCGGCGGCGTGGTGAAAACCGCGTGCTCGATAGAAAGCGCGCGTTTGGCGGTACGCGGGGTCCTTGCTGGTGGTGCCAAGCGTCTTGACTTGCAGGGTGGTGAAGGCTTGGTCGACGAGCCAGCATTGAGCGTTCAGGAGGAGACGGGTCCCAATCCCTTGATTGCGGCAACACGCGTCGATGGCCATCACATGGATTTCGGCGATCGGATGCTCGGCAAGATTCAGGCTAAGAAAACCAACGAGTCGGCTTGGGTCGTTGGCGGTGAAGGTCGGCATGGCTTCAGCGGCAGATGCATATGCACGTCGCGGATCTTCACGGCCGAACCAAGCCGGCAAACTGCGGAGAACGCGTTCGCAATCTCGAACGTCCACCTGGGTTGGAATGGGTTTGCAATGGATCATGGGATATGCAGATGAGCGATGCAATGAACATAGAGGTGTGACGTTGGGCCTCGTATGAGATCAATCTTGTTTGGGAATGCGTGGCTTGGGCATCGGCTTGGCGGGTTGGCGTGGTGGGGGGGGCGGGCCGGCTTGGTTTCGCTTTTGCTTGTGTGGTTGATGACGGATGGTGTCTGCGCGGAAGCGCAGGTAGGGAGGCGGCCGAACGTGGTGGTGATCGTGGCGGATGATTTGGGGTGGCGCGATCCTGGGTTTATGGGCAGCGATTATCACCGGACGCCGAACCTGGATCGGTTGGCGAGTGAGGGGATGGTGTTTCGTCAGGCGTATGCGAATGCGGCGGTGTGTGCGCCGACGCGGGCGGCGGTGTTGACGGGGATGTACGCGTCGCGGACGGGGGTGTACACGGTGGGCGGCGACGGCGGCGGCAGGGGTGGCGGAGCAGGTGCGGGTCGGGGTGCGCGAGAAGGCACGCGCGGTGACCGTGGTGATCGAGTGGAGGCCGGCGGTCGGGCGGGGCGTCGGGTTGAGACGCAGGTGCAGCCGGACTTTGCGTTGTTGACGCCGACGAACGTGTCGACGTTGGATGCGGCGGCGGTGACGCTGCCCGAGGCGTTGCGCGATGCGGGGTATGCGACGGGGCACGTCGGCAAGTGGCATTTGGGTCGGCCCGAAGGTGAGGACGGGCCCATGACGCATGGGTTTGAGTTCAGTGTGGGGGCGACGCGGGGCGGGGGAACGCGGACGTACTTTGCGCCGTATGGGATTGGATCGTTGGATGGTGTGGAGACGCCGGAGGGGGAGTATCTAACGGATCGGTTGACGGACGAAGCGATGGCGTTTGTGGAGGCGGAGGGGGATGGGCCATTCTTTTTGTGGCTGGCGCATTACGCGTTGCACACGCCGATCGAGGCGGAGCCGAACGCGTTGGCGGAGGCAGCGGGCTGGCCCAAGGGGCGGCTGCATAACCACACGGAATACGCGGCGATGTTGTCATCGCTGGATGCGGGCGTGGGGCGGTTGTTGGACAAGCTCGATGCCTTGGGTTTGGCCAAGAATACAGTGGTGGTGTTCGTGTCGGACAACGGCGGCGGTCGTCGAGTGACGCGGATGGACCCGTTGAGCGGTTTCAAGGGTTCGTTGCAGGAAGGCGGGCTGCGGGTGCCTTGCGTGGTGCGCTGGCCGGGGAAGGTGGCGGCGGGTTCGGTGAGTGAGGAGCCGGTCTTGTTGTTTGATCTGTATCCGACGGTGTTGGAACTGGCGGGTGTGGATACGGCGGCGGCGGTTCCTTCGGGCCAGGCGGTGGACGGGGTGTCTTGGGTTTCGTTGTTATTGAACGGGACGCGCGGTTGGGCAGAGCGGGAATTGGTGTGGTACGTGCCGGTATATCAGACGTCGCCGAGCGGCCGTGTGCGGGCCAATCCGAGCGTGGCGTTGCGGTTTGGAAAATGGAAGCTGTTGCACGACTTTGAGAGCGGCGCGTCGCGGCTATTCGATCTGGAGCGGGACGTTTCGGAGCGTGACGACCGGGCGGGCGATGAGCCGGGAGTATTGGCGATGATGGAGCGGCGGATGCAAGCTTGGCTGAAGGCGACCGGAGCGGACGTACCGCGGGCTCGCTAAGTACGGCGTGAGATCGATTTATTAAGGGTTTGCGTTGCGAGGTTAAGCCAAGTGCTGGGCGGTCGCGGTGGCGAGCACGATGGCTACGGTGTTGGCGACGTTGAAGCTGCGGATGTTGGGGTCGCCGTTGGCGGGGCCGGGCATGGGGATTTCGATTCTCCCGCCGCAGGAGTTGCGTTGTCGTTCGGGCTTGAATCGTTCGTGCCAATCGTCGGGTAATCCGGTGTTTTCATTGCCGAAGATGAGGACGTCGTTCGGGCCGTAGGTTGCGCGGTTAAACCGGAGATCGCCGAACTTGGTGACGAGCCAGACGGCGGCCTTAGAAGTTTTTTGATGCTTTGCTAGCCAAGACAGGAAAGCGTCGTCGCTTTCGTGTTCGGTGAGTTGGACGCTGGGCCAGTAGTCCAGGCCGGCGCGTTTGACGGCGTGGTCGGTGATCTCGAACGTCATTGGGTGGATGAGGTGGAGTTGCGCGCCGAAGCCGACGGTGGTGCGGGCAATGTTGCCGGTGTTCTGAGGGATAGCGGGGTGGTATTGGACGACGTGGAGCACGCTCGGAAGATACGGCATTCATTGATGCGTGCGGTGGTCGGTGTTGTCCGATTCGGGATAGTCCGTGGGGTAAAGTAATTCTGGATGGTACGGACCGCGTTGCCTTAAAGGAGCCGCCGTGCAGACACTGATTCTTGATGAGCCCGGGGCGTTACGGCTTGCGGATACCGACGAGCCGTTGTTGCCGGGAGAACCCCTGGCGGCGGGTGAAGCGTGGGTTCGCGTGCATCGGGTGGGGGTATGCGGGACGGACATCCATGCGTACGCGGGGCGGCAGCCGTTCTTTTCGTATCCGCGGATTTTGGGTCATGAGTTGGGCGTGGAAGTTTTGGCGGTCGGCGGGGGCGTGACGAACGTGAAGGCGGGCGATCGGTGTGCGGTCGAGCCTTATGTGGGCGACTGCGGGGACTGCGCGGCGTGTCGCCAAGGGAGGACCAACTGTTGCCGGTCGATGTCGTGCATGGGCGTGCACGTTGATGGTGGGATGCGTGATCGGATCGTGGTGCCCGCACACAAGCTGCACCCGCCGAAAGATCAATCGTTGAGCTACGAAGCGCTGGCTTTGGTGGAGACCTTGGGTATCGGTCGGCACGCGGTGAGCCGAGCCGAGGTGCAGGCGGGCGAGTCGGTGGCGGTGATCGGGATGGGGCCGATTGGGTTGACGGTTTGCCAGTTTGCGAAATTGTGTGGGGCGAAGTTGGTGGGGTTGGACGTGTCGGCGGAGCGGTGCGCGAAAGCCGAGGCTTTACTTGGGATCGAGACGATGACGCTAGCTCCGGGAAGTTCTGCGGCGGAGCAGTGGAAAGCAGCGTGGTGTGATTTGCCGCTCAAGGTGTTCGATGCGACGGGGCATCGTGATTCGATGCAAGGTGCGTTTGATTTGACCGATCACGCGGGGGCGTTGACGTTTGTGGGGTTGGTATTGGGCGAGATCGCGTTCGATGATCCGAGTTTTCATCGCAAGGAGTTGACGCTGCGTGCGAGCCGAAACTCGGTGGCGGCAGATTTCAAAGCGATTCTGGCGGACTTGGAAGCGGGACGGATCGACCCGACCGCTTGGATCACGCATCGGTGCTCGGCGGCGGAGTTGCCGGGGGTGTTGGAGGATTGGTTGAAACCGGAAGCGGGTTTGCTGAAAGGCGTGGTGAGTTTCGATGACTGATGCATCGAGGATGTCCGCGGGCCCCGCGTTGTTTGATCTGTCTGGGTCACGGGCGCTGGTCACGGGTTCGAGCCGCGGTTTGGGCTTGGCGATGGCGTGCGGGTTGGCCGAGGCGGGAGCGCATGTCGTGCTCAACGGACGGAAGGCCGAGGCGTTGGAAGCGACCGCGGAAGCGCTGCGTAGGGACGGGCTGCGCGTGAGCGTCGCCGCGTTCGACGTTTGCGACGAAGGCTCGGTGCGGGCGGGGGTGGGGGCGTTGCTGGAATCCGGGGCGATCGACATCCTGATCAATAACGTGGGCATCCAGGACCGCGCTCCGCTGGCGGAGATGTCGGCCGAGCAGTGGCGGGGCGTGATCGAAGCGAATCTGACGAGCGCGTTTCTCGTGAGCCGATACGTCGCACCCGCGATGATCGCTCGCAAGCAGGGCAAGATCATCCACACGTGTTCGCTGATGAGCGAGGTGTGTCGGCCGACGACGGGCAACTATGCGGCGGCTAAGGGCGGGCTGAAGATGCTGACTCGCGCGATGGCGACCGAGTGGGCGAAGGACAACGTGCAGATCAACGGAATCGGCCCGGGCTACTTCGCCACTGAGTTAACCAAGCCTTTGGTGGAAGATCCGGAGTTCAATGCGTGGATCTGCAAGCGGACACCGGCGGGACGTTGGGGCGATCCGAAAGAGTTGGTGGGCGCCGCGGTGTTTTTGGCAGCGCCCGCGTCGGATTACGTGAATGGGCAGATCATTTACGTGGATGGCGGTTTGCTCGCGGCGATCTGAACCTCAGCACCCCGTATGCGGCGGCCAAACATGCCCCGGGCTACGCGGGTTGAGATTCTGGGGCGGGCAAACCCAAGAAATTGGCGAGCATCGCGGGGCCGTCGGGGGTCATGAAACTTTCGGGGTGGAACTGCAAGCCTTCGACGGCGTGTTCGCCGAAGACGCCGGGCTTGGTACGCATGCCCATGACGACGCGTTGCGTTTTGCCGTCGATCTGATCTTCGCACCAACTCGAAATCTCGAAACGATCGGTATCCAGCGAATCTTCGGTGACGATGAGTGAGTGGTAGCGCATCGCGGTGAACGGGTTGGCGATGCCGCGGAAGAGGCCTCGGCCGTCGTGTGAGATGTTCGAGGTTTTGCCGTGCATGAGTTTGCCGTGACGCTGCACGGTCATGCCGAAGCGTTGGCCGATGGATTGGTGCCCAAGGCAGACGCCCAGCAGCGGGACTTTGCCGGCGAAGGTTTCGATGATGTCGCAGGACACGCCGGCCTCGCGCGGGGTGCACGGCCCGGGCGAGACGATGACGTGGGATGGGTTAAGCGCGAACGCTTCGTCGGGCGTGATTTTATCGTTACGGACGACTTTCATCCCCAAGCCATCGGGCGCGTCGGGGTCTTGCCCGTTGTTCACGAGCAGTTCGCCGATGCGCTGCACCAGGTTGTAGGTGAAGCTGTCGTAGTTATCGATCAGGAGAATCACCCCGGCAAGATATCCGTTGGTGAGTTGGGTGTCGCGTGAGGCGTGGCTTGAATCTCCACGTTTTCAATCGAGATTCATGCGTGCTTGTCGGATGAAGCCAGCTAGGGTGCCGAGGATGCCGCCGACGAGCAGCAGGGCGGGGTGATAGCCAGCAGCGCAGACCGCCCCCGCGATCGCCCCCACGGTGAGGTAGATCACGATCTGATCGCGGAGGTGATGTTCGAGGGCAACCAGTAAAAGGTAGGCGCAGGCGAAAAGCCAGGGGGCCAAGCCGAAGAGAATGAGGAAGACGGCGATGATCGCGCTGGCGGCATCGACGACGCGCTCGCGGTTGCCCGCCCCGGTGGCGTTAACCCCCCACTGCGATATGAGGCTGCCGATGACCAAGGAACCTAGAACGTAGAGCAGGAGAAACGTAAGGCCGGGAACTTCTTTGGTGTGCCACCACCGATACGGGTCGGGTGGGGGCACGGGCAGAAACGTCGAGGGATCGGCTGGGTCGAACGGGTTGAGGCAATGCCCGCACGCCGCTCGTCCGCCCTTGCCATGCGGTAGTTCCAATCGTTTGCCGCAGGCCAGGCAGTAGCGCGGCTGCTTGGCGAGCAGTGGGTGCATGCCCTCGGCCGTGGTGGCGTTGCTCGTCAAGATCAGAGGCGTCGCCTTGATAGACGGGTCCGGGTTGTTGGGTTCGTGATCGATTGGCAAGGCTCTGAAAAGAGGACGCACGTCGGTCCCGCGCGATGCACGAGGTCTCATGCATGTACCCGTGTTTCGACGCCCAGCGACAGGGCTCGGGTCAAAATGGCGGCAGGCATACCCACGAGCATCCCGCAGTATGCCGCCACTGGACCGTACGGCAGGCCCAGCAGAAATCCCAATGCGATTCCCAGCACCCACAACACCGCGATCCGGTCAAAGCCCGTGTTCCGCAACGCCAGCAGCGTCAGCCACGTCACCGCCCAGGTTCGGAGTGACACCAACAGCAGCCAGCCGGCCGGCCATCGGTTTTCGCTATGCCAGATCGTCTGCTCGACCCATCCGTCGAGCGCGATCCAGCCGAAGTACACCGTTCCGGCGAGCACGGCCGTCGCGATCGCGGCGCCGTGGTTGGGGCGCTGTTCTTCAAGCGGTTCGCGTCGGAACGTTGCGGAGTCCGAGCGATTGAAACTGCGGTGGCAAAAGGTGCAGAATCCTCGTCGGACGCGAGGCAACGCTCGGTTGCAACGCAGGCACCACGCGGTCCGCAGCCGGCGGTGGCCATTCGTGGGGGGTTGATGTGAGGCGGTAAGCGTGGCATCCATAGCACCCGCAAAGTAAGGCGAATGCAGATCCGTTCGGCGGGAATCCCGTTAGCGCCGGGTGCGTTTTTGGGAAGAACGAACAGCCGCTCAAGTGATTCAGCCAACCACGAGGTTCACGAGCTTCTTGGGAATGACGATGACCTTGCGGATTGTTTTGCCCTCAAGGTGCAGGGCGACATTGACATCGGCCTTGGCTGCGGCTTCGATCGTGGCTTGGTCGGCGTCGGTGGGCACGGTGATCTTGCCACGCAGCTTGCCGTTGACTTGGACCGGAAGTTCGACCGTATCGGAGACCAGCAATTCGGGGCGGTAGCTGGGCCAGTCGGCGTCGGCCACGGATTTGCCTTCGCCGTCGTGACCGAGCTTGGCCCAGAGTTCCTCGGCGAGGTGCGGCGCGAGGGGCGCGAGCATGGCGACCAGTTTGTCGGCGACCTCGAAGGGGACGGTGTCCAACTTCACCAATGCGTTGTTGAGTTCAATGAGCGCGGCAATCGCGACGTTGAACTGCATCGCCTCCATCGCTTCGGTACACCGTTTCACGGTGTGGTGCGTGAGACGGAGCAGCGCATCGTCGGCGGGTTCGTGCGCGACGCGGAGGTTGCCGGTGTCTTCGTCGATGAAGTTGCGCCAGACGCGGTTCAGGAACCGGTGCACGCCGACAATGTCTGCGGTGTTCCAGACCTTGGACTGGTCGAGCGGCCCGAGGTACATCTCGTAGAGGCGGAGCGTGTCGCAGCCGTATTTCGCGCAGATGTCGTCGGGGGCGATCGCGTTCTTAAGCGACTTGCCCATCTTGCCGTAGAGGCGTTTGACGGGTCGGCCGTCGTAGACGAACGCGCAGTCTTTGGCGTCGCGATCTTGCACTTCGCCGGCGGGCTTACCGGTAAGGGTTTCAATCACCTCGGTGGCTTCGACGCGGACGCCCTGATTGTCTTCGTAGTAATAAGCCTGGATGTAACCTTGGTTGTAAAGCCGACCGAACGGTTCGGGTGTGCTGACGTGGCCGAGGTCGAAGAGGACCTTGTGCCAGAAGCGGGCGTAGAGCAGGTGAAGTACGGCGTGTTCGACGCCGCCGACGTAGAGATCGATGCCGCCGTTGTGGAATCCATCGCCGGACGCTTTTTTGGATTGCATCCAATACTGTTCAACGTCGGGAGCGACGAGCTGGTTGTCGTTCTTAGGGTCGAGATAGCGGAGGTAGTACCAGCACGAGCCGGCCCAGTTGGGCATGGTGTTGAGCTCTCGGGTGTAACGCACGCCGTCGCGTTCGACGTATTTCCAGTCGTCGCCGGCCCGGCCGAGAGGTGGGGCGGGCGCGCAATCCGGATCGTCGCTGCCGGTGGGCTTGAAGTCGTCCATCTCGGGCAGTTCCACGGGCAGGTCGGCGTCGTCGAGCGCGACGATTTCGCCGTTGGGGCCGTGCAGGATCGGGAACGGCTCGCCCCAGTAGCGTTGTCGGGAGAACAGCCAGTCGCGGAGTTTGTAGTTGACGGTGGGTCGGCCGTGATGGTGTTGCTCGAGCCATTCGGCGATGCGTTTTTTCGCGGCGGGCACGTCGAGGCCGTTGAGGTCGAGGTCGTTGTGGGCGGAGTTGATGAGCGGGCCGTTGCCGGTGAACGCTTCTTGGTTCACGTCGCCGCCCGAAATGACTTCCACGATCGGGATCTCGAATTTGGTTGCGAACGCGTGGTCGCGATCGTCGTGGGCGGGGACGGCCATGATCGCGCCGGTGCCGTAGCCCATCATCACGTAGTCGGCGACCCAGATCGGGACGCGTTCTTGGTTGACCGGGTTGATCGCATACGCCCCGGTGAAGACACCGGTTTTGTCCTTAGCGTCTTGTTGTCGTTCGACGCTGGTTTTTTCGCCGGCGGCTTTGCGGTAGCTGCAGACCGCATCGAACTGATCGGGGCTGCATAGGTCGTTGACCAGATCGTGCTCGGGCGCGAGGACCATGTAGGTCGCACCGAAGAGCGTGTCGGGGCGTGTGGTGAAGACGGTGATTGTTTCGTCGCTGCCGTCCACGGCAAAATCGACTTGTGCGCCGTGAGACTTTCCGATCCAGTTGCGTTGCAGCAGCTTCACGGGCTCGGGCCAATCCACGCCGTCGAGATCGTCGATGAGTCGGTCGGCGTAGCGGGTGATGCGCAGCATCCACTGCTTAAGCGGACGCTTCGACACTTCAAAGTTGCCGCGTTCGCTTCGGCCGTCGTTGGTCACTTCTTCGTTGGCCAGGACCGTGCCCAGGCCCGCACACCAGTTGACCTCGACGTCGGCGAGATAAGCCAGCCGGTGATGGTCGAGTAGGCCGCGCTGCTCGTCGGCGTCGAGCTCGTGCCACTTGCGAGCGAGCGTGGTGTGCCCGGTGATGGCGGACACGTCTTCGTCAAGGCCGGACCAGACAAGTTGGCCGTCGAACCGCACGAGGTAGTCCTCGCCCTGGAGTTTCTGGATCAGGTGGGTGATCGGCAGGGCGCAATTTTCAATCGGATCGAAGTAGCTCTGATACAGCTGCAGGAAGATCCATTGGGTCCACTTCACGTAGCCGGGGTCAGTGGTGGCGAGACAGCGGTCCCAGTCGTAGCCCAGCCCGAGGCCCTTGAGCTGACGGACCATATTTTCGATGTTCTTTTCGGTCGTGATGCGCGGGTGCACGTTGTGCTCGACGGCATACTGTTCGGCGGGTAGGCCGAAGGCATCAAAGCCCATGGGGTGCAGCACGTTGAAGCCGCGCATGCGTTGGTAACGGCCGACGATGTCGGTGGCGATGTAGCCCAGCGGGTGGCCGACGTGCAGGCCGACGCCCGAAGGGTACGGGAACATGTCGAGCACGTAGAACTTCGGTCGATCAGCGACAAAATCGCCGTCCCCGGGATTGGGGACGGCGAAGGTTTTTTCGATTTCCCAGTGCCGTTGCCATTTTTCTTCGATCGCGGCGAAGTCGTAGGCAAATGGCTTGGAGTCAAAGCGGTGTTCGGTGTCGGCAGGCATCGTGTCGGGAGTTTAACCCGGCGTGTCACGAAGGCATTCAGCGTCGGCGACGCAGAAGCAAGCCGAGGCTGGCCATACCCACCATGACGGTGCCCGGCTCGGGGTTGTAATAGCTTTGGAGCGATTCGAGCGACACGCTGCTGTAGGCCGAGCGGGTGAACAGCTGGCCGTTGGCGTTGGTGCGGAAGACGTTGATCGTGTCTCGAAGGAACATGGTCACGGTCGGGGTGTAGCTCGACGACGTGTCCAGATCAATGTTGGCTTGCTTGAGAGTTTCTCCGTTCAATGATAGGCGGAGCCGACCTGTTGCCGCGGTGATCTGCATCGCCAGCGACAGGGGTTGGTCGCCGGGCGTATACGAGCCGACACGGCGTCGGGTGCCGCTCTCGCTATTTGAAAAGAAGATGCTGTATCGCGTGCCGTCGGGATTCGTACGGCCACGAAACTCGTTCGCGAACTCCACCGTAAAATCACCCGAGCCGGCGTTGCCCAAATCGACGTTGATGAAAAAGCCCGTATCGCCGCCGATTGTGTTCGGACTTCGACGCTCCATCCGATCGATTCGTAACTCGGTGCTGAAACGATAGCGTTCGGCGTCGGCGACGAGATTGGTTTGCGTCTGGGCGGCAATCAGCGTGTTGCGTGCAGCAATGGGCAGTGTCACCGGGTCAGTATTGAGATCGCGGCCGCTGAATCGAACCTCTTGGCCGCTGCGGCTGGCAACGCCTTGCAGTGTTCCTTCCGCCGCGAGAAACGATGCGTCGAAAGGTGGTTCCGGCGTGATCAAGTTATTTGGAAGCGGACGACCTTGTGACGCCGGGTTGATTGGCTGAACCTGAACAAAGCGATCATTGGGGGCGTCGAAAAAGACGCGGCCCGGGCTCCCGTCCGCGGCTCGGAGATTCCCAGCTGGCGTCGTCACCACTTCGTCTTCCTCCAGGACCAGTGGTGGAGAGCGAAACGGCGTTAGCTGAAGGCCACTAACCCCAGTGTCGCGATCTGGAAACAAAACGGTGGCGGGGTCGTTTCGAATCAAATCAACGACATCATCCCGGCTGAGCACCAAGGGGGCCTGCCCGCGACCGGCCGGCCCGGTCACCCGTTCCCGAAGTGGGTCGAATTCGTAAAAACGATTGTCGAAATTCGTGTCGTATTGCTCTTTGAACTGGGCGTCGGCGTCCGGTGCGACGAACAGCGACGCGGACGCAGCAAGACCCATGACCATGAGACCCGTGCAGCATGAGTTGCAAAGAGACACCCGGAGACCGATAAACTTCTGAAACATCATGCGTCCGATAGTAGCAAACCCTCGGCCGGATCGGAATGCCGGTGATACACCTTGTTGAGGCGTTTTTTTCATTTTTTGACCAACACCCGAAGGCGGCTTCGCGTGAAAGATCCGGCTCCCACGCCGCCGCGGTTTACCGCTAGCATCGATGCCGATGAATCTGCCCGGAACCGCTCCCGGAAATCCGACCGACGCCCCGCCCAAGCCCGAGGCGATCGAATTCGTCGATTGTTCGTTGCGTGACGGTCACCAGTCGCTGCTGGCTACGCGGATGTCCGGGACGCAGTGCATGGCCGCGCTGCCTGCGGTGCGCGACGCGGGGTATCGCTGCATGGAACTCTGGGGCGGTGCGGTGCTCGATGCGTCACTCCGCTTCACCGAGGAAGACCCGTTCGAGCGACTCGACGCGATCCGCCGGTGTTTGGACGAAGGCCCGCTCGGCGTCGGCGGCGTGCAAATCCGAAGCCTCTGTCGTGGCCAAAACCTCTTTGGCTACAACCCGTACCCCGACAACGTCGTCAGCGAGTTCATGAAAGAAGCGGTCCGCGCGGGTTCTTCGCCCGCCAACCCGCCCGGTGAAGC
>JBCCDN010000084.1:0-12807 GCA_039030755.1 Planctomycetota bacterium
GCTCCGCAAGAGGGGATGTACGGACACGCCCATCGTCCTGCTCACCGCCGATCTCACCATTCGTCGCGACCAGTTCCCCGAGGGTCTCTTCGACCACGTCGAATCAAAGTCAATGACGAAGAAGGATCTACAGGCGCTACTCAACGTATATTGAGGGTCACCTTTGGCGGTCGTCCCCGGTGCCAAAAAAAAACATTCCACACACAACAACGAGAACGACCACCACATGCCCAACAAACCCAAGCTCCTCCACGTCGAGAAGACCGGCGGCGTCGCCGGGTTCTCCGGGGCCGAGGCGATCGATGTTGAGAGTTTTTACAAGCTTGAACTCGACCTGATGATTCCCGCGGCGCTCGAGCAGATGATCACGAGCAAGGAGGCCGAGTGGATCAACGCGAAGGTCGTGGCCGAGGGCGCGAACGCTCCGACCACGCCTAACGGCGACCGGCTGCTTCGCGAAAAAGGCATCACCATCTTGCCCGCAATTCTGTGCAACGCCGGCGGCGTGAGCGTCAGCTATATGGAATGGCGTCAGAACCGCGACGCCCAGCAGTGGACGCCTGACATGGTGCAGGATGAACTCCGCCGGCTGATGTTCGCCTCGGCCCAACGCGTCAAGCTGGCCGCACATCGCTACGACTGCGACCTGCGTACCGCCGCTTACGCCGCGGCCCTTGAGCACATCGGCCAGGTCTACGCAATCCGCGGCATCTTTCCCTAACGCTTTTCGATGACTTGCCCAAGCGGTTCATCTCGCACGACCGCGCCAGTCGGTCTCGATGGCGTGACCGAAGCATCGGGTCCGCTCGGCCGATAACCAGACTGTTGGTTTTGTCCGCGCAACGCTGGCCGCGTTTCATGCCGCACGCCGCGATAGCGGTCTAAATCCCCCAACCGAATCCGTCGATGTTCCTGTCCAGCCACGGCACCGTGCCGCGGCGTCCGCGCTCCCATACCGCAGGGGTTCGATCCGACATGGCCTTCGGCATCTCCAGCAAAGCCCGCGTCTCGCCGATCGCCATTGATTTCGGCGCCGACGCGATCAAGATGTTGCAGATCGTCCCAGACGGCGCGGGTCAAGTCGTCGTCGCCGGCAGCGCGGTGGTTCCGCACGATGCGCGAACCAATGCGACCGAACGGCTTGACTTTATTGAAGAAGCGATCAAGGGCCTTATGCGGAACCTACCGATCCGTGGCCGCCGCGCGATCTGTGCGATTCCCGGTTTTCAAACGCTGATCCACAACTTCATGATCCCGCGTACCGATCCCGAAGACATCGATGCGTTGATTGACTTGCAGCTACGCGACCGGTTGGCGGTGGAGCCGGGCCGGATGATCCTTAAGAATTTTCACGCGGTGGACCACCATCGCCGCGGGGCCGCGCGGAGTGACGTGATTTGCCTCGCCGCCAAGCGCGAACAGGTGATGCAATACCTCGGGCTTGCCGGCCGATGCCGGCTCGAAGTTGTTGGCATGCACGTCGAACCGTTGTGCGTCACGCGCTGTTTCGAGGACCTTCTCGACGACGCCTCGGGCGCGGTGGCGTTTGTCGATCTCGGCGCCGCCACCACGAAGGTCATCATTGCACACGGCCAGAAGTTGTTGATGGTCAAGACCATCCATGCCGGCGGTGACCATTGGAATCAACTCCACGCCCAGCAGGCCAAACTCGAGTTCGATGAAGCCCGGCGGATACGGGTCGCGCAAGTCAACGGCGACGATGCTGCTGGCGGCGTCGCCACGGCCACCGCCGGTGAGTCTGGAACCGAAAGCGACACGCACGACGAAGTTCTGCTCACGCTGATCGATGAGCTTCGGTTGGTCCTCCGGCATCACCGCGGCCGTCACCCGTCGCTGTCGCTGGACAAGTTGGTTTTGCTCGGTGGCGAAGCGAACGACGACAAGTTGCGCGGCCGGTTGAGCCACGCGTTGGGCGTGCCCTGTGAACTCGGCGACGCCTTTACCGGGATGGACCGTGATGTCGAAGCCGGCGCCGCCATCGGCGTGGACCCGACCGATCTAGCGCCCAACTGGGCCGTGGCCGTGGGTCTATGCCGCAGCGAAGCGAACCTGTGAATCCCTTAGGAAACCAAGGAAACGTGGGGTCCGGCCCAAGCCGACCCCGGAGGAAACCCCGATGTCCATGAACGCTAGCTTCCTGCCCGAAGATTACTTGGCCCGCAAGATGGCCCGGCGCAGCAACATCGTCTGTGTGTCGTTGTTTGCGGTGGTGCTGACCGGTGTGATGGCGACGTACATCGTCAAGCAGCGTCAGGTCAACGTCGCCGCGGACGAAAACGCCGCGTCCAACGCGCGGGTCGATGCCGAGGCCAGCAAGATCGATCAAGCCACCAAGCTTCAAAAGCAACACCAGGAAATGATCCTCCGTGGTGCGATCACCAGCGCCCTGGTTGATCCGGTGGATAAGTCCAACGTGTTGGCCGAGCTGATCAACCACATGCCCGCATCGCTATCGCTTACCGAGCTTGAACTCGAAACCGAAATCGTCCGTGAGAAGAAGCCCGCGGCCTCGGCCATGGACCGTGCCGCCCGCGCGAAAGAGCGTGTGAAAAAACTCAAGGAAGAAAAAGAAAATACGCCGAGGATCGAGATTCCCGACACCCGGGTGGTGATGACCATGACCGGCGTTGCGCCCACGGACATCGAGATCTCCGAATACATGTCTGCCCTTAGCGACCACATGCTCTTTGACGATGTAGTTCTGGTGTTTTCCGAGCAGCACAAGCTCCACGACACGCAACTCCGCAAATTTAAGATCGAACTGGCACTCGCCCAAGGCCTGACCATGGCCGAGCTTGAACCCACGCGGGTCAGCCGCGAATTGACCAACGACCCGGTGGGTACCGACATGCAGATCACGCCCCAAGGTGCGATGGCTTACTGACCGCAGCGCCCGCCTTTGACCCCGAACGATCCCGCCCTTTACCGAGACCCCACCATGCGATTCGGCATCCGTGAAATGCTCTACCTGCTCGTTCTGATCGGCGTTATGGTCGGCGCGTACTTTGTTGTCCTCAAGCCGATGGACGCGACGCTCGCCGCTTACCAGGCTGATACCCAAGTCAAAGCGGACACGCTCGCCAAGCTAGAAGCCGCGGTCGCGAAGTACCCCGACTTCGATCAGGAGATCGCCCGGCTCAGCGAAGCCAACGAAATCTTCGAGCAGCGCCTCCCCTCGCGCGGCGAAGTCGAAGCCATCCTGCTCGAGATCCACAAAATCGTCAGCAGCGAAGGCCTCACCACCCGCCAATTCGTTCCCGACAAGACGATCACGGCAGCGCAATACGAAGAGATGCCCATCAAGATCGAGATCGAAGGCGATTTTGACGGCTACTACAACCTCATCAAACGCATCGAGGAACTCCCGCGCATCACCCGGATGTCCGAGATGTCCGTGAAGAAAACCAACAACGAGGCGAACGGGCAAGTGCGTACGCAGTTGCGGCTCAGCATCTTTTTCCGTGGCGACGGTTCGCCCACCACTTGATGACGCACCCACGAAAGACTGCCCCAACCCGATTTGGTCCCGGCCAATATACCAGCCCGAGCCGAACCCGCGAGGACGATCATGTTTAATCAGAACCAAGAAGAGACCACCTTTGACGAATCCATGGATGACGCTCAGCCGCCGCAGTCGATGCCGCTGTTGGGTGCTCTCACCCATGACGACGACGAGGGCCTGGACCCGCTGGCTTACGACTCGGCCGAGGAAAACAAACGGATCGCGACCCAGTCCGCGATCCTCATCGCCATCGTCGCGCTGATCGCGGGTGGCGTGCTGGTGGGGATGCGTCTCACGCAAGGCAGCGGCGCGGACGCGGGCTCGAGCGATCAGCTCACCAAGATCCAGACGTTTATCCGCAAGGCCGAGAACCCCGATCTTGTGGACGATAAGGACGCGCAGAACCCTAACAATCTAGGTTCGATGATCGCCGACGCCGACGCGATTGTGAGCAAGATCGCGACCGACTATCCCGAGAAGGCCGTGACGCTTGAAGACGTCCAGAAGAATCCATTCGAGCTGTCGTTTCTTCAAAGCAGTACGGACAGCGACGTGTCTGTGGATTTCGCGGAACGCCGTCGGCAAGACATTCTCAAAGCCCTCAGCAACGAGTTCGGCATGTTGCAACTCCAAAGCATCATGGGTAGTGGCCGACGCAGCGTCGCGGTGATCGATAACGAGTTCTACCGGCTCGGGCAACGTGTCGGTAGTTTCCGTGTCGCGGGTATTCAGGATGGACGAGTCGGTTTGATCCCCGTCGATTTTGACATGCGACGCGGCGACCCGCGCTACATCCTGGAAATCCAGGCCGAGACCGCCAGTGTGTCTCAAGGTCTGCGCTGATCCAAGCACAAACGCTGCATGTGAATGGACTTAACCACCGCCGGCATCCAGCCGTGAAGGTACGAGCGGTAAGGAGACGACCCAGGTGAGCCTCGACGATCTGCTGAATTTTGAAGACGATGACCTGACCGCAGACCTGATCGGTGACGCGGACGAGAAGCTCGCGCCGCCATCCCCCGCTTCGAAGGCGGAACCCGAGCGTGCCTCCGTCGCGACGCAGGACCAGCCGCTTGCTCGCGTGACCGATCTGGGCCAATCGCTGCTTGCATCCCGACACGTGAGTACGGATGTGCTTGCCAGCGCGCGGGGTTTGGTTGCGAAGACGCCGAGTCGGCCGCTCGCTGAAGTGTTGCGCGAGTCGGGCGTAGAGGAGACCGCGCTAGCCAAAGCCGTCGCCGAAGAAGCTGGCGTCACGTTCGAGCGCGTCGATCCGGATGCACATCAGCTCGAAGCTATCAAGCAGTTTCACAGGCTCACGCCCGACTACTGCGAAGAACACGGCATCCTCCCCCTGCGTCAGGAAGGCTCGCGGCTTGTCGTCGGGGTTGTTGATCCTGACGACCTCATCCTTCTTGATGAAGCCCGCCACAAGCTCGGCAGCAACCTCAAGATCGTCGTTGTGCCCAAGACCGATATCGATGCGCTCGTGGCCGGCACCAAGGAAGAAGACTCCGGCGAAGACGACATTTCGATGGACGACTTGATCGCGGGCGTCGACGAGGACGACGTCTCGGTCGTCGAGAACAGCGAAGAGAACCTCGATCTCGAAAAGATGGCCGGCGAGTCGCCCGTCATCCGCTACGTCAACTTCCTGATCTTCAACGCGGTGAAGGAAGGCGCTTCGGACATCCATATCGAGCCGCAGGAAAAGAAGATCCAGATCCGCTATCGCATCGACGGCGTGATGTTCGAGGCGCAAAACCCGCCGCCGAGCATGAAGGCCGCGATCGTGTCCCGCATCAAGATCATGGCGAACCTCGACATCGCCGAGCGTCGCGTGCCGCAGGACGGCCGGATCCGCGCGATGGTGCACGGTCGGAAGCTCGACCTCCGCGTGTCCACGTTGCCCATGGTGCAGGGCGAAAAGGTGGTCATGCGTATCCTCGATACTAAGTCGATCCAGGTCGATCTGGATGACCTGGGCTTCAGCGATGACGCGCTGCAGATCTGGACCAACCAGATCAAGAACCCCCACGGCATCGTCCTCGTCACCGGGCCCACCGGCTCGGGTAAGACGACCACGCTCTACGCGTCCCTCAACAAGATGGACCGCGTCAAGCTCAACATCTCCACCGCCGAAGACCCGGTCGAATATCACCTCGGCGGTATCAACCAGACGCCGGTGAACGAGAAGATCGGCATGTCTTTCGCCGCCGCGCTCCGCGCCCTGCTGCGTCAGGACCCGGACGTGATCATGGTCGGTGAAATCCGCGACTTCGAGACCGCGAAGACCGCGATCCAGGCGTCGCTTACCGGCCACTTGGTGTTGTCCACGCTCCACACCAACGACGCTCCGTCGTCCATCACCCGCCTGATCAATATCGGCGTCGAGCCGTTCCTCATCGGCGGCGCGGTCAACGCGTGTCTTGCCCAGCGGCTGGTGCGGAAGATCTGCAGCAACTGCAAGGAGATGTACACGCCCGACGCCGAAGTCGCCGATGCGCTCGCGCTCCAGGGCATCACCGGCGAGCTGCCGCGCGGGGCCGGCTGCGACAAGTGCCGCGGCACGGGCTACTCCGGCCGACTCGGCATCTACGAACTGTTGGTCATCAACGACGCGCTCCGCGACGCGATCGCCCGCAACCCGTCGGTCACCGAGTTCCGCCGCATGTGCATCGAGCAGGGCATGGCCACGCTCCGCCGCGACGGCTTCGACAAGGTGCAGAAGGGCCTGACCACCGTCGACGAGATCCTCCGCGTCACCGACGCGGCGATCTGATCTCAACGTTTCGCGTTGGCCTTGAGTTCAGCCATCTTCGACATGTGCTGTCGCTGCGCTTCGCGTTCGTCGCGTCGCCGCTTCCGGCAGCGTGAGCAGCGGATCGCCCGCGAGTGGATGTGAGCCTTCACGGCTTCGTACCACCATTTCTGCTGGGCGGCGGTCCATGTCTCGGTCGCCCCGCAATCAACGCAACGAAACTCGAGATCCTCGTACCACTCGGGCAACAGGTCATACGTGTTGTTGTGGGCCAACGCTTCGGGATCGGCGGGTACCGCGAATCGCGGCCGTTTTCTACAACTAGAATGACAAAACCGGTCGCGTTCGATTTCCGCTTCAACTCGCCGCCGCTTTTGTTTCTTGTTCTTCTTCGGCATCGCGCGGCCCTCACTGTCGGTAGGATTTTCCCGCCCCAGCGTATGCTGACAGATGGGGACCATCCCACCCAACACCATGCGTGACCAAGCCCCCAACCCGCCGTCGTCCCGCAACGCCGCTTGGCCGGGCGTCGGCACGGTCACCACGCTCGGCTCGTATCTGCCGCGACGCTGCGGCATCGCAACCTTCACGCACGACCTGACCGAGGCCATCGCCGACGCCATCCAGCACGCCGGCTCGGAAGCACAGGTCCAATCCATCGCGATGAACGACCGGCCGGAGGGCTACCGCTACGGCCCGCGCGTCGCGTTCGAGATCAACGAAAACCGTCTGGCGGAGTACCGGCTCGCGGCCGACTTCCTCAACCTCTCGCCCGCCGGCGTGCTCTGCCTGCAGCACGAGTACGGCATCTACGGCGGCGACCACGGCGTGCACGTCCTCGAACTGATGCGTCGCCTGCGGATGCCCTCCGTCGCGACGCTGCACACCGTGCTCAAGGAGCCGAACGACCGGCAGCATGCGGTGATGATGCAGCTCGCCGAACAGGCCGACCGCGTGGTGGTGATGGCCGAGCGGGCCTTCGAGTTCCTCACCGAGATCTACGGCGTGCCGCGGCACAAGATCGCGCTCATCCCGCACGGCATCCATGACGTGCCCTTCGTCGATCCCGCGTTTTACAAAGACCAGTTCGGCGTCGCGGGCAAGAAGGTGATCCTGACGTTCGGCCTGCTCTCGCCGGGCAAGGGCTTGGAGTTCATGATCGAGGCGATGTCCGCGATCGTGAAGCAGAACCCCGATGCGGTCTACCTCGTGTTGGGCGCGACGCACCCAGGCATCCTCGCCGAGTCGGGCGAGGACTACCGTATTGGTTTGCAGCAACGGGCCAAAGAGCTCGGCGTCGCGGACCACATCAAGTGGTTCAACAAGTTCGTCGAGATCGACGAGCTGCTCGAATTCCTCGGTTGTGCCGACGTGTACGTCACGCCGTACCTCAACGAAGCGCAGATCACGTCGGGCACGCTGGCTTACGCGCTGGGCGCGGGCAAGGCGACGGTCAGCACGCCGTACTGGCACGCCCAAGAACTGCTCGATGCCGGCCGGGGCAAACTCGTGCCGTTCAAGAATTCCGACGAACTCGCAAAGTCGGTCAACGCCCTGTTTTCCCAGGAAATCGAACGGCACGCGATCCGCAAAGCGGCCTACACGCACACCCGGCCGATGACGTGGCGACGCGTCGCCGAGCAGTATCTCGATGTGTTCGCCGAAGTCCGTGAAGAACGCCTCCGCAACCCCCGGCCGCTCATCCACGCCAAGAACGAACCCGTCACGCCCGGCACCGCCGCGGACGAACTGCCCGAGGTCAAGCTCGACCACCTCCGCGTGCTCACCGATTCCTGCGGCTGCATCGCCCACGCCAAGGCGACCATCCCCGATCGAGATTCGGGCTACCGCCTCGACGACAACGCCCGCGCCCTGATCGCCACGCTCATGGCCGGCGACTTCGCGGCGACGACCGCGAACGGGACGCGTTTCGACGATCGGCTCGACGTGATGATCGCCCGCTACCTCTCGTTCATGGACCACGCGTTCGACGAGTCGGCCGGACGGTTCAAGAACCACATGGGCTACGACCGTGTCTGGGACGACGAGCCGTTCAGCGAAGACACCCATGGCCGAGCGATCCGCGCGCTCGGCGAGACCGTCGCACGATCCAACCAGCTCGGCCACCGCAGCTTGGCCGTGCGTCTATTCCAGGCGGCGCTGCCCGCGTGCGAACGCTTCGAGCACCCCCACGGCATGGCCTACGCCCTCATCGGCATCCACGCCTACCTGCGTCGTTACTCCGGCGACACCCACGCCAAGCAAACCCGTGAGCTCCTGGCCCAACGCCTGTTCGACGCGTTCTCGGGCAAGCCCGACGACTGGCCGTGGCCGGTGGATCAGCTCACGTACACCGCGGCGCGCTTACCGCACGCGCTGCTGCTCTGCGGCCGGTGGATGTTCAACAACGCGATGATCCAGCAGGCTCTGAAATCGCTGGACTTCCTCAACGCCGTGCAGACCGGCGACGACGAACGCTTCGCCCCCGTCGGCACGCACGGCTGGTTCCCCCGCGGCGGCACGAAGGCCCGCTTCGATCAGCTCCCGATGGAGGCCGGCGGCGCGATCGACGCCAACCTCGAAGCCTTCCGCGTCACCAACAACCCGCACTACCTCCGCCGCGCCCACCGCACGCTGCAGTGGTTCCTCGGCGACAACGACCTCCGCCAACCGCTCTACGACCAGACCACCGGCGGCTGCTTCGACAAACTCACCGCCCAGGGCGTCGACGAAAACCAGTCCGCCGACGCGACGATCAGTTGGCTGCTCTCGCTGATGTCGATGCACGAACACGCGTTGGCCCAGGACCAGCCCGCCACTGCGGTAAACGAACCGGTTGCCACGACGCCCGACGCGGCGACGAACGAGCAGAGTCCGAAGCCGATCGTCCGCCCCGGGTTGACGCCGACCCCGCCGCGCACGCCGGCGGGGTAACACCGCGCGGCGATTTAGCCTCGAATGTCAATCCGGGGCCCGCACCGCATTCACATGCGGTGCTCCCACATCCTGCTTCACTTGCCAAAGAACGACGGTCACCCGACGCCGCCGGAAGTTGTGCCGCATCCCGCGAGACCACAGAGCTCCCGGCGTGCCCGCACCTTCCTCCACCCGGTGGGTTTCCTACGCCGCCCGCACGAGTGCCCGGAAAGCAGTGCCCGCCCCCGGAAAACGAAGCCGTCGTTTTTCGATCGGCGCGTGGAGAACGGGATGACACCTCGGGATTCATCGCGGCGGCGTGGGACCTGCCGGACTTCTCCGCCACGGGCCAAGCCGTATCTGATGCCGAGCGATTCTATGTGGCGGTTCAATCGAAAACGGAACCGTGCGCACCCCCTTGACATCGAATCCCAGCTGTTCGTCGGTATTCACTGCATCGGTAAATCGTCCCAATCCCGGACGACCGGCGGGTGAGCGACATCAAACGTCCGCTGGGCGACTTGCTTGCCGTCCAGGTGGGTGGTGAGCGTCCACGTGCCGAGCATGTGATCCAACGGGGCCCACAACGCATCGCCCAGGAAGAAGTCGAAGTCGTTCGTGCGGACGAACTGCTCGCCGCGGAAGGGCGGCATCGGCATCCCGTCGTCGCCGGGGATGCGTGGGTGGTCGATTTCGAATGTGATTTTCAAACCCCGGCCGTGCTTGATCTTTACGATGTAACCGAACTCTTGGCCGACCTCGGGCGGCACCGCGGTCGTGAACGTTTGGTGGGTCGGCAGGGCCTTGCTGGACTTATCGAACGCCGCGTACAGGCCGTAGCTGACTTCCGAGATGACGGGGCGCTTGCGGGCCATGGGCGTCGCGTTGCCGTGTGGCAATAGCGGTCACTTGCCGGCCGGCACCAGCGCCTCGGGCACGTACGGCACGAAGCCCATTGGCGGGTTGCGCTTCTCGAGCAGGTCGGCGGTGCGGTCGTCCGCGCCGAGGACTTCGATCGTTTTCGCGAAGCCGTGGCGGTGGATGAACGGGCCCATCCGTTCGGTGCTGCCGTTGGTTCCGGCTTTGTCGGCGTTGTACCAGTCGAACAGTACGGCACAGACATCGGCGACGCGGTCGCGGGGGACCATGCTGAGGTACTGGTTTTCGCCGTCGGTGAGGTAGTGGCCCTGGGTGCTGCCGTCCTCCGAGCCGCCGAGCTTGAGGGCGTAGTTGTCGCCGCCCGAGCCGACCCAGCCGAAGGTCTTGGTGGCGGGGCGGAAGCACTGGCGTTCGCAACCCGTAATCCCGATGGACTCGGCCATGTCGCCGTAGCCGCGGGCCTCGAGTTGGTCGATGAGCTCGGGCTCGAACTGCTCGGAGTCGGTGTAGGACAGCCGGCAGGTGGGCAGGCCGACGCAGGCGCCGGAGAGCACACGCAGCGGGCTGTAGGTCTTACCGTTGCGCGTGCCGTGGCTGAACGACGCGAGGAAATCCGTAAAGTCGGATTTGGCGGCTTCGTCGATGTTCGTAAACAGCAGGTCCTGGTTGGGCGTGACCATGACCTCGGTGCCGGGGAAGCGGTCGAGGATTTCCTTGACCATCGCGCGGAGGCGCGGGTGGTCGGCGTCTTTGGTCTTGCCTTCGCCGCCGCGCTCGAGCTTGGCGGGGTCGATGTACGTTTCGTCCACCAGCCGGCCGCACTCGACGTACGCGCCATACGCCCACTTGCCGTTGGACTCTTGCTGGGTCCAGCCGTGATGCAGATCACGCTGCCCGGGGATGCCGGCCGCGCCGGGCACTTCGCAGCGTGGGTCGTTCTCGCCGAACTCGGCCCCGAGGTTCCGCACCTCATCGCGGTACCACTCGATGCCCTGCTTCCACACGACGTATTTCATCCGGGCCCAGACGCGATTCTTGCGGTCGCCCCAGTGCTTGTGCACGTCGACGATCGCCTTGAGCCCGGGCATGAGCTGGTCGGGCGTGAACGTGCCGAACGGTTTGCCGAACGCGGCGAACGTGGGCTTGCCTTTCTTTTCGCCCTGGCCGCCGCCGATGTAGACCTGATACGCGGCAACCTTCGCGTCGCTCCCCGCGCCCTCGACGATCGGCGCGATGCCGATTTCGTTGGTGCGGATCTCGGTGCAGTTGTCGTAGGCGATTGCGCCGGTGTCGAGATCGCGATGGGCGGCGCTGAAGGCGATCTTGAACTTGCGGTTCAGGAGTTGCGGGCCGTAGTCGTAGAGCTGTTCGGGGTCATTGATGAACTGCGGATCGACACCGAAGACCTGAATATGCGGCGCGGCGGGCAACCGGAAGTACTCGCCATATTGATGCGCTAACTCGAAGGCGTTCGCGCCGGGGATCGTTGAGAACTTGCTGAGCGGGCAGCCCATGACGTTGCGGACGTTGTCGCCGCAGCCGTTGAGCGTGTAGAAGCCGGTGGTCGCGAGCTTCTGCACGAGCTGGCTGACCTGCGGCTTGAGCAGCCAGTGGTACTGGATGTTTTGGCGGGTCGTGAGGCGTAGCGACGGCTTGCCGTAGGGGTTGTGGTCGCAGAACTCGTCGGCGACCTCGTCGAACACGCGCCACTGATCGGCGTTGAACGCGCCGCCGCCGGGCACGGTGACGCGGACCATGAACATCCAGTCCTTCTCCCGGCCGGTCTTCGCGCGGTTGTACTCGAGGTACAGGCCGTGCGATTTCGAGAGGAACTCGGACTCTTTCTCGACGTCGGGCGTGGCGTGGTCGGCGTAGCGCTCGGGCAGCGGGCCGACGACGCCACGGGAGTTGATCTTGAAATGTTCGTCGGCCGAGAGCTGGTCGTCGGGCGTGTCGAGCAGGGGCTCGGGGAGCTTGATGGGCTTGGGTTTGCGGGGGGGAGTGGGCACGTAGGATTCCAATAATGCGTGGAAAATTCGGTCAACCCGGAATGATAGCGGGACGCCGGGGATCGCCCGATAAACTGCGTGATTCGCGGAAGTTCGTCGCGGTCAACGGCTGGATTGCCGGTCCGATTGTGCCGATTCCGTAGATATTCGTGCCCGCACACGCCGGCCATCCACCACCCACTCCCCACGATCAAGGGACTTTCACGATGCGCATCACCATGGTCGGCACCGGCTACGTCGGGCTCGTCACCGGCACCTGCTTCGCCAACCTCGGCAACGAGGTCACCTGTCTCGACGTCGACCCCCGGAAGATTGAAAAACTCAACAACGGGGTATCGCCGATCTACGAGCCGGGCCTGGACGAGATGATCCAGCGCAACCACAAGGCCGGCCGGCTGCACTTCACCACCGACAAGAAGGCCGCGTACCAGTCGGCCGAGATGATCTTCATCTGCGTCGGCACGCCCAGCGACGAGAACGGCCACGCCGACCTCAAGTACGTCCTCGCCGCCTCCGCCGACATCGGCCGAGCCATCGAGGAAGGCCCCGGCGCCACCGGCGGCGATCCCGAAGAACGCCGCGCCAAGATCGTCGTCGTCAAGTCCACCGTGCCCGTCGGCACCAACGCCAAGGTCAAGGCCGAGATCGACCAGCACACGAGCAAGCCGTTCCGCATGGCGAGCAACCCCGAGTTCCTCAAGGAAGGCGCGGCGATCAAC
>JBCCDN010000085.1:0-12753 GCA_039030755.1 Planctomycetota bacterium
GAGGTGGTTCGGGCCGATCGCGACGGCGGCGGCGTTGTTGCCCCAAGCGCCAATGACCGACGCGGGGGGCGTGAGGAGCGGCCGGGCGTCGCCCCCGGCATCGACGATGATCGCCGAGGCGGGACTCGCGAGCAGGAGTGCAGCGGCCAATCCGGCAAGCGGGAAGGTCGCGGCGGTTTGGATGGACAGGCGGAATCGCAAGCGGCTTTCCCTCCGAGGCGGATCGTGTCGGGTCGAGTCTTGGGCTGCCGATACGACGTAAAGTCGTATGCATCGTATAAGTGTACCTGCTGGCCGTACATCGCCCAGCGGAAATCCGTGAAGACTTTGCTCAGATTTCGGTCGGATTCTGTGACAGCCCGTCGGATCGGGCCGGGGTTTTTGCGGTTTTCCGGCGTTAGACCGCTTCGAGGATCGCTGCGCCAAACGTGAACCCGCCGCCGAAAGCACACAGGCCGATGGTCTGGCCGGCCTGAAGATCACCGGAGCGCTTGGCGAGGCTGAGCGGGATCGAACTGCTCGACGTGTTGCCGTGGTCGGCGATCTCGTCGATCACCTTGGCTTCGGGCACGTGCAGCTTTTTGCGGACGGCTTCGAAGATGCGCCGGTTGGCCTGATGGGGTACGAGCCAGTCACAGTCGTTCACATCCCGGCCGACCGCGGCGAAGGCCCGCTGCGTCATGTCCGTCATCGCGCGGACGCCTTCGACGAAGACCTTCTTGCCGTCCATCTCGATGTGGCCCTGGCCCTGGAAGCCGACGGTAAGGATGCGCTGCGGGTCGGCCTTGCCCGAGAGCACGGGTTTGGTGAGCACGAAGCTGCCGGCCGGAAGTTCGGCGTTTCGCTCCGCGTCACCTGGCTCGTTGTGTGCCCGCAGGCCACGCACCACCGTCGCCGTCGCCGCGTCGGCGAAGAGAATCGCCGTATCGAAATCGGTGGGGTTCACGACGCGCGAGAGCGCTTCGGTCGTGACCACGAGTAGCGTCGCGTCGGGATCGTCGCGGACGGTGTTGTAGGCGGCGTCGAGCGCATACAGCCAGCCCGAACAGGCGGCGTTAACGTCGTACACCATGCACTGGGCCGGCTTGAGCGACGGGTCGGCGGCGAGGCGTTTTTCATCCAGACCCGCGAGCGTCATGCACGCCATGGACGGCGTGTTCAACGGCGGCGTGGTCGTGTGGCAGACGATGCCGGTGATGTCGTCGAGCGTGAGGTGCTCCTGCTCGAGCGCCGCTGTCGCGGCTTCGATCGCCATGGACAACGCGGTCTGGTCAGGCCCGACAATCGGTCGGCTCTCAATGCCCGTGCGCTTCACGATGTCGTCGTCGCTGCGGTCGGGGAAACGGCGGATCAGGTCGTCGTTGGTCAGCCGCTGTTTGCCCTCGACGACGGTGATCGGCGAGAGATAGACGGTCGCGTCTTCGCTGCGGCGTTTCGGCGGTGCGTCCTGCGTCTTGCCCGGGTCGGTGAGGCGTGGCTTGCCTTGGTTTTCGCGCAACTCGCGCTTAAAGACCGGCGCGTCCATCGGGTCGGCCGGCGCATCTTCCGCTTTGGCTTCCGCCGCGGATTTCCGCAGCTTCATCATCGGGCTGCCGACATCGACTTGCTCGCCTTCGGGCAGGATCAAGTCCTCGACCACCCCGTCTGCAGGCGCGGCGAATTCGAACACGGCTTTGTCGGCCTCCAGGTCGGCGACGTGTTGGCCGGCCTTGATCGCATCGCCGACCTGGCAAAGCCACTCGGTGACGGTCACGACCTGGTCGGCCGGGCTAGACCCGGGGATCGGGATGGTTTCGACCTCGCCGCCTTCGGCGATGTCGGCGTCGAACGAAAGGTCGAGCCCGAGCATCTCGCAACACACGCTTAGCGTCCGACGATAACTCGGCAACACCTCGAGCTGATTCGCGAAGTTCTGGGGGATTGGCACGTCAGGCCGAGCGATGCGGCGCGCGACAACGGAGACGCCGTCTTTTGCGCAGCGCTCCACGACTTCCGCGACCACTTCTGCGCCGAAGCCCGCGGTCAAATTGTCTTCATGCACAACGGCGAGTTTGCCGGTGTGCTTCGCGCTTTCTGCGACGGCTTCCGCGTCCCACGGGTCAATACTGCGTAGGTCAAACACATCAAGCGTACGGTCAGTCTGGTCTTGAATCGTGGAAGTCGCGTCGAGCGCGAGGCCGACGGTGGAACCCCAAGCCACCAGCGTGAGGTCGTTGCCTTCGCGGAGGCGACGAGCGGTGCCCGGGATCACGACTTGCTGATCGACGTCATTGGACGTGACCCGCGAGCGGTCGTTGAGACAGACTTTGGGGTACAGAAACACCGTCGGCCGTTTCGATTCGAACGCGGCGTTGAGCAGGCCCGCCGCGTCGCCGGCATCGGAAGGCATGAACACATCCACGCCCGGCACATGCGCGAGCAGGCTTTCAAATGTCTGCGCGTGAAACGGTCCGAGCCCGGGGCGATATCCCCCGCACGTGACCATCAAGATGACCGGGCACTCGAAGCGACCGCCGGTCCGCCAATAGATCGTGCCCAACTCGCTGAGCACCTGGTTGATGCCGTTGGGCAGGAAGTCGGCAAACTGGCAGAACGCGACCGGTCGACCGCCGACCATCGCCCGGCCGATCGCGGTGCCGACGATGGTGGCTTCGGTGAGCGCGGTGTTCTGCACCCGGCCCGGGAAGTCGGTAGAAAGCCCACGGGTCAAACCAAAAACGTCGCCCTTCGGGTCTTCGACGTCTTCACCGAGCAGCGTGACGGCGGGGTCGGCTTCGAGCCGGTGACGCAACGTTTGGCGCATCGCTTCGATCATCATCAACGGTTCGTCCACGCCGGCATTGCCGACGTATTCCGCGTTGGGATCGGTCAACGATTCGGGCAGCGGCCGCTTGGCGTCGAGAATGGTTTCGGGTTCGCCGACACGCCGCGCGAGTTCTGCGGCGTGCGTGACGTCCGCATCGATCTCGGCGTCCAGCTTGGCGACGTCGGCCGCGTCGAGGTCGCCCAGCTCAATGAGCTTGCCGCGGAAGATGGAGACGGGATCGCGTGATGCCTTCGCTTGTTCGAGGTCTTCCGGGGTGCGGTAGATGCGCTGGTCGTCGGCGTTGGTGTGGTTGGTGAGGCGTTCGCAGCGCAGCACCATCAAGCCGGGACTCTGCGTGTCGCGGACGCTCTGCACGATGTCACCGATCCCCGCGAGCTCGGGCCGTACATCCACTGCGTCGAAGCGATGGATCGGCAAGCCATAAAACTCGTTTGCGGGCCCGCCGGGCAGATCGAAGAATGTGTTGCGTCGGGTCTGCGTGCTGATCGCGAAGCCATTGTCCTCCACATAGAACAGCACGGGTAGTTGTTGACGCACGGCCTCGGCGATGGCTTCGAGGACTTCGCCCTGCTGGGTCGTGCCGTCGCCGACGCCGCAGACGACGATGGCGTGGTTCTCGCGGTTCTCGCGCCTGGCGTCTTCGACGAGTTGTTGCGCGACGCCCACAGCATGTAGCGCGTGGTTGCCCGTCGGCACGACCATCGGCGCGATGTGCTTCTCGGGGTCCGCGTGGAAGCAACCCATCATTCGGCCGAGGTTGTCGTCGTTGGCGTTACTCAGCAGCGAGTGAAAATACTGCGGGAGGTCGAGGCCACGGGCGACGAGCAGGGCCTTGCTGCGGTAGTGGACGTGGCACCAGTCGTCGGGCGTGAGAAACAGCCCGAGCGCGGCGACGCCTTCGTGCCCGGCGGTGGGCATGTGAAAGAGCGCTTCGCCGGCGGAGGTGAGGTCGCGTTGCTTGAGATCGACGCGGCGCGAGAGTGCGAGCCAGCGGTAGAGCCGGACACGCTCGGCGGGACCGAGATCATCGGGTTTCAGGCCGGTTGTGGCGGCGGGTTGGGCGGGTGCTTGCGACATGGGATCAAGGTTTCGCTTACCGCCGGGCGGTCAGCTTGCGGCGATACAGCACCACACAGGGTACCGCGATCGCGGCAAGCGCGGGACTTGGGAGACATTCCATCGAAGACGGCGTGTCGCTTACGATCCGCCGCCGTGCACGCCACCGAAGCTACATCCTCTGTTCACTCCGGGATACGCGTTGCGATCACGGGGCTGGGTCTGGTCACGCCGTTGGGGCATGGCGCCTGGTCGACGTACCGGGCGCTGCTGGCCGGGCGCACGATTGCCGATCGCTTGTCGCAGTTGGACGACGGCACGACGGCGTTCAATATCGCGCGGAAGATCGGCGGCGTAAACATCGCGAGGCATGACCCGGTGGACCCGGCCTGCGCGTTGGCCGAGCGAGCGGCGCGTGAAGCGATCACCCAAGCGGGTGTGGAAGCGCTGGGATTGCCGACGTGGTGCGGTTGTAGCAAGGGCGCGGTGGTTGCGCTCGAGCGGGCGGCGGTGGACAAAGCCGGCGAGGTGGTTGCGTTGGGGCCGCATCAATTGCTCGCCTCGGCGTTGTCGCGTCGCACGGGTGTCGAAGTCGCGTCGCATAGCGTGGCGGCGTGCGCGTCGTCGTTGGTCGCGTTGGACCGGGCGCGGCGGGCGATTGTCTACGGCCAGGCGCAGAACGCGTTGGTGGTGTCGGCCGAGGCAGCGCTGACGCCGATGTTCGTGCAGTCGTATCGCCGGTTGGGCGTGCTCGCGCCGCTGACGTTGGCGGGGTATCGCGGTCGGCCGTTAGACGAACACCGGAGCGGGTTCACGTTGGCGGAAGTGGGAGTCGCGGTGGTGTTGCGTGGCGTGCCGGCCGGACGTGCATGGCCGATGGATGGAACCAAGCCCGCGGCGGAGTTGTTGGATACGGCCTGTCTCGCGGAAGCGTACGACGCGCTGCGTCCCCCCGAAGACATGGGCGCGTTGCGTGAAGTCGCTCGGCGGTTGATTGCGGGTCGGCCGATCACGGCGCTGCACCCGCACGCGCCCGGGACGAAAGAACACGACGTGACCGAATTGCGGATGTTGGCGGATGTACTCAATGCCGAGCGGGAGATGACGCAAGCCCACCAACTCGTTTCGATCTACGCGAGTAAGGGGGCGTTGGGGCACACGCTCGGATCGGCGGGCTTGGTCTCGCTGGTGCTGGCGTGTTTGATGCGGCGGACCCAGACGCGCTTGCCGATGCCTTGGCTCGAGGCCCCGATGCGCGGCGCGGCGGTGCCAATTTCGGCGGGGGCGCAAGGGATTTCGGACGGATGTCACGCCGTGTTCGCCGCGGGGTTCGGTGGACACACGGCCGGGGCGTTGCTGCGATAGCGGGTCGGGGGATCGCCGCTTGTAATCAAATGTAGCATTCGCTACATTATTTGTAGCAAGTGATACATTTTCGAAGTCCGCCTTCCCAAGGAGTCGTCATGGTCGGTCGGTTATTGGTGCGTTCGTATTTTCGTGGTGGGCTGCGTCGTGGGTGTCTTGCGGTGACGATGGGGGTCTCGCGGTCGCCGCGCCGTTGACGCACGGTTCCGACGCCAACCCATCCCGATCCCAACCGCAGCCCGCGGACCCGGGCTCCGCCATGGCGCCCGATGCAGGCCTCGTCGAGGCGATGGGCCCTGAGCCCGACACCGATCCGCTTGCCCGCCTGCTCAACGAGATCGACGCCGTGGCCGGCGTGCGCGTGGGCCTCGGACTGACCAGCGTCTATCAGACCCCGTTCGATCGGGGAGGCGACGCCGACGACTTGTTGAGCTTTAGCTACGACCTGAGCGGGGAATGGACGCTGGTGAACGGTTCGGGTCCGGATCGCGGGAACGCCGGTGTGCTCGGCTGGCTGCTCGAGGGCGGTCGGCCGATCGGACGCGACCGCGATTCCGACTTGTCCGCCGACCTTGGCTCGGCCCTGGGCATCAACGACGACCTCGACCTCGAGTCCTTCGAAAATACCGAGCTTTGGTGGGCCCAGACCCTCTTCGACGGCCGGCTCGTGCTCACGCTCGGGAAGATCGACCAGTCCGCTTACCTCGACGCCAACGCCGTGGCCAACGACGAGACCACCCAGTTCCTCGCCACCCCATTGGTCAACAACATCGGCATCCCGTTTCCAGACAATGGGCTGGGCTTGAACATGTTCGTGGATCTGGGCGAAGGCTTTTCCGCGCGATTCGCCTTCGGCGATGGCGATGCCGTTGCCACCCAGGCGGGCTTTAGTACCTTCGGCGAGCGGGGCAATTTCTTTTACGCCTCCGAGCTCGGCTGGTCCGGCCGGTGGTCCGAACGCTTTGCCGATCAGGCGCTCTTTCGCGGCTGGGGCGAAGGAAACGTCCGTGTTTTGGGATGGGTCAACGAAACCGATAACGGTGACGGTTTAGGCATCGCCGGGTCAGTCGACCAAGACCTCGGCCATGGCGTCACGCCCTGGTTCCGTTTCGGGATCGGCGACGAGGATGTGGTCGACTTCGACCTGACCCTCTCGGGCGGCGTGGGCTTGGCCGACCCGTTCGGCAGGCCCGGCGACTTCGTGGGCTTCGGCGGCGCGTGGGCTCGGCCTAGCGATGACGCCGCGCGGGAAGAGAGTCTGTACGAAGTCTTCTACCGGGCTCGTTTGTCCGATCATCTCGAACTCACACCAGCCTTACAGGTCGTCGCCAACCCTGCGGACGACCCTGACGAAGACGTTGAGTTTGTTTTCGCTTTACGGCTGCAGGTGACGTATTGAGTTGAACGTAAAAAAGCGGCTCCCCGAAAGGAGCCGCGGATGTATGAATTTCTCAACGGGGCGTTAAGAGTTGCCGTTTATGCGTCGGCGTTTTCTTCTTCCATCGCCTTCTTGCGGCTGAGCTTCACCCGGCCTTGGTCGTCCACAAGGATAACCTTGACGCGGAGTTCGTCGCCGACCTTCACGACGTCGCCGACGTTCTTGACGAACTCGTTGGAGAGTTCGGAGACGTGGCAGAGGCCGTCTTGGCCGGGGATGACTTCGACGAACGCGCCGAAGTCTTTGACGCTGGTGACGCGGCCGGTGTAGATCTGGCCGACCTTCACCTCGGCAGAGACTTTTTCGACTTCCTCGAGCGCCTTCTCGGCCTTGCCGACGCCGACGGCGGAGATGAAGATCGTGCCGTCTTCCTCGATGTCGATCTTGGCACCGGTGCTGTCCTGAATGGCGCGGATGTTCTTGCCGCCGGGGCCGATGAGCTTGCCGATCTTGTCGGGGTTGATCGTCGTGACGAGCATGCGCGGGGCGCTGTCGGCGATCTGCTTGCGCGGCTCGGGGATGGCGGCTTCGATCTGCTCGATGATTTCGATGCGGTTTTTCTTGGCAAGCTCAAAGGTCTTCTCGATCTGGTCCATGGTCAGGCCACGGGTCTTGAGGTCGAGCTGGATCGCGGTGATGCCGTTGCGGGTGCCGGTGACCTTGAAATCCATGTCGCCGAAGTGGTCTTCTTCGCCCTGGATGTCGGTGAGGTAGCAGTCGTCCCTGCCGTTGCTGGCGGTGATCATGCCGATCGAGATGCCGGCGACGGGGGCCTTGATGGGCACGCCGGCGTCCATGAGGGCGAGCGTGCCGCCGCAGGCCGAGGCCATGGACGACGAGCCGTTGGATTCGAGGATGTCGGACACCAGGCGGACGGTGTAGGGGAACTTGTCGACGTCGGGCAAGACTGGGGCGAGCGCGCGTTGGGCGAGCATGCCGTGGCCGATTTCGCGGCGGCCGGGCCCGGTGATGCGTTTGGCTTCGCCGACCGAGAAGGGCGGGAAGTTGTAGTGCAGGTAGAACTTCTCGGCGTATTCCTCGTCGAGGCCGTCCACCATTTGTTCATCCTTCCCCGTGCCGAGGACGGCGGTGACCAGCGCTTGCGTTTCGCCGCGTTGGAATAGGCCGCTGCCGTGCACCTTGGGCAGAAGCTTCACTTCGCACTCGATGTTGCGGAGTTCGTCGAACTTTCGGCCGTCGGTGCGGGAACCGCTTTGGATGATCTCGCGGGTGATGTCTTCTTCCAGGTCGTGCAGCGCGACGCCGACGGCCTTCATCGTGGCCTTGTAATCGTTCCACTCGCCGACGCCGGCTTCGGCCCCGGGCTCGGGGAAGTGCGACTTCTTGAAATCGCTCTTGGCGTTCTTGACGGCGACCTGGCGGTCGAGCTTCGTGCCTTCGGCGGTCTTGGCCTTGCGGAGTTCCGGGCCAAACGCGGCGACCTTGGTCTTGACCTCTTCGGGCATGTGCTGCTCGAAGACTTCTTTGGGTTGGCCGGCCTTGTCTTGGAGTTCTTGGATCAGCGCGGTGACTTTTTTGACATGGTCGAAGCCGAAGCGGATGCATTCGAGCATTTCGGCTTCGGGGATTTCGTAGGCCCCGACTTCGATCATGTTCAGGCCGTCGGCGTGGCCGCAGAGCAGCAGGTCCAGATCGCTGTACGCCTCTTGAGCCTTCGTGGGCATGATGACGGGCTTGCCGTCGACCCGGCCGACGCGGACGTTGCCGATCGGGCCTTGGAACGGCGCGGGGCTGAGCGAGAGCGCGGCGGCGGCGGCGATGCCGGCGAGGACATCGGGCTCGTTTTGGCCGTCGTAAGCGAGGACCCAGCACTGGATCTGGACTTCATCGATGTAGCCGTGGGGGAACAGCGGCCGGATGGGCCGGTCGATGTTCCGCATGGTGAGGATTTCTTTTTGGTTGGGCGCGCCTTCGCGCTTGCGGAAGCCGCCGGGGAACTTGCCGGCCGCGGAGACCTTTTCGCGGTAGTCCACGGTGAGCGGGAAGAAGTCCAAGCCCGGACGCGGGTCGGAATTCACGGCCGTACCGAGCACGACGGTCTCGCCGTATTGCACAACGACGGAGCTGCATTGCTTGGCCAGCTTGCCGGTTTCGATGGAAAGGGTCCGTCCGCCGATTTCGAGTTCAACGCGATGCACGGGCATGAGTCACAGCCTTCCCGGGCTTGCTTCCAAGCCCGACGCGGAATCATTAAGGAGCGACCGCCCGAGGGGTTTCCGCGGTGGCCGGAGCTTCGAAAGAGCAGGAATGCACCACCGATGGATCGTGGGCAAGCGTCGGGCTTGCTTGGGGTGGAGGATTCTTGCTCTCGCGTCCCAGCCGCCGTCGGGCGGACCCGCCGCACACCGGCGACGGGTATCGAAAAAACAAGCCGTCGCGGTTGGGCGACGGCCTGGGATGGGATTGCGTTTAGCGGCGCAGGCCGAGCTTCTGGATCAGATCCTGGTAACCCGGGCGGTCGACCTTCATGAGGTAGGCGAGGTGTCGCTTACGCTTGCTGACCATTTGCAGCAGGCCGCGCTGACTGGCGTAGTCGTGCTTGTGCTGCTTGAGGTGCTCGGTGAGCTCCTTGATGCGGTGCGTGAGGATCGCGACTTGGATCTGGGGGCTACCCGAATCCTTGTCATCCCGGCGGTATTGTTCAATGAGTTCTTGCTTCTTCGCGGCAGTAATGGACATAGCGTGAGGTTCTTTCCGGAGGTTTCCGGGGGGACACCGGTGATCGAGTTGGGTTGAGCACGCCGCCCAAGGGAAACCAACCAAATCACGGTCATGGCCTTCGGGTGCGGATAGCGCCGCTTTCCGGAGGACCAAGGAGTGTACCGGAGTTGGAGGATTTTGCGAATCTTGTGTGCGCAAGAACGTGAGGTGAATCGGCGAGGCCAACAAGAATGCAGCTCGGACGGCGGCTCAGAGGCCGACGGCGTGGTGGAGCAGCCCGGGGAGGTGTGAAGAATCACCCGGGAAACGGCGCGTCGGATCGAAGCAGAAGCGCAGCGGGATGCTCGCGTGATGGGCCTGGGGCAGGGCGCCCCCGCCGGACTTCGATTGGCCGGGTCCGCCCGCGTTCTTTGGCAAGTGAAGCAGGAGGTGGTTGTCTCGGGAGCAAGTCCGGGATTCAAAACCCATTTACGCGCGGATCGCGCGGTCGATCGCGGACTGCGCAGCGGGGATAAGGCCGCCCTTCATGCTGGCCTTGATCGTGGCCATGTCGTTGGCACGCTTGAGGTCGCGGACGATGGAGCGCAGGTGGGCATCGCGGTCGCGGGCAAAGCGGGGGAAGGCCTGTTCGAGTTCGGGCCGGGTGTAGCGGGTGAGCGGGTCGTCGAGGCCGGTCTGGACGCGGGCCCATTCGATGAGGGCGCGGGGCTCGGTGGAGAACTTGTACGTGTCGAGCGTGGCCTTGAGGCGTTGCTCGGGCGTGGCGAACGGGTTGTTCAGATCGTCGGGCAGTTCCCAGAGCTCGTGCTTCTTGCCACCGGCGGTTTCGAGTTCGTCGAGCCAGTTGTCTTTGCTCGCGGGGGTGCCGTTGTGGCTGCTGGTCTTGAGGGTCGTCGTGCCGTCTTCGCCGACGGTCTTGGCTGGCGTGGGAGTGCCGGCCCAGAGCTGCGCGGCGGAGCCGTCGTAGTCCTTGTCGGGTTTGCTTTTCGCGGGCGGCGCTTCGCCGGTTTTTTCCAAGGGCGCGATGGCGGCGTTGATGACGACTCGCCCCTTGCCAACGAAGTCGACGGTGACACGTTGGGCGGCCTGGCCTTCGTGGGTGATGGCTTGGGTGTCGCGGACGGTGCCCGAGCCCCACTCGGGACGTTTGGGATGTTGGACGCGGTCGCCTTTTTCGAAGTGCGTGATGGTCGGCATGAAACTCTCGGCTGCGGAAAGGAAAAAGTGCTTAGGCACGGACGCGATCCGAATTATCGATCGCGCGGGAAGCGCTCCGGGACTACGGCCCGGGCGGGATTTGAAACAAGAAACAAGGGTCGGCCGGGTGGGATTCGGTCGGGTTGGGTTCGATGTTCGCCTCGATGACCGTTCTTAACGGCGATCGGCTGCGGACCCCATTTCCCCTTGCGGGACATATCCAAACGATCCGCTCGCACCGCGAAAGCACGGCCGTGCGGACAAAACTCCAATGGGTCGATCGGCCGGGCGTCCGGTTCAGGCTGGCGTCGGATTCGACGCCGCGGCAGCCCGCTCGCTCAAGGGATGTCGGCTTTACATACGGCCGACTTAAGGACAAGTATAGGACCTTGACCGGAAAATTCGCAACCCGGGCGGTGGATTATGGGTTTACAAAGGGTCTTTTCCGCCGATGCCCGCGTCGGTTTGGCCTGGCGGGTCGCCGGATCGGCCGTTTTCTTCGAAGCCCGGGCCGGAGGTTTCTTCCTCTTCCATCTCGGCTTCGGCCTCGGCGAGGGCTTCGTTGGTGCGGGCGTCGCGGAGCGTGACCTGTTGGCTCTCGAGCAGTTGGTTGATGCGTTGACGAACCAGGAACAACAGCGGCACGTTGGGGATCCGACGCAATTCGGTTCGGCCGGTCGCCGAATACACAATGAGCGTGCCCGCTCCGCAGAGCAGCAGTTCAAGCAAGTCCGGATACGTCGATCGGACTCGCTTCGCGCCACGGGCCAGCGAGTCGTCGGCCCGGCCCCAGGCGTAATGCTCGAACTCGTTGTGCGTGATCCGCCAGCGGTGATTCATGCGGACCCAGACGAGCATCACGGCATAAAGCGGAATAAGCAGCAGCGACAACGCGAGGCCGTAGCCGGGATCGTATTTTGCGCCCAGGCCATGGAACAGATCGACGAGCCAACCCAGCAGCGGGATGCCGGACGATTCACCAAGCCAGAGCCCGCCGATGAAGAGCAGCGCGAAGATGAGTGTCCAGACAAACGCGAAATTGCGTTCGAGGTCGATGGACAAGGTCGTCAGCGTGACGAGCGTGATGAAAAGGTAGGTCCATCCGAGGAAGCCCGCCCAGCTTTGCGGCAACACGTAGAACAGCAAGCCGCACACGATGAGCGGCCAAGCGTAGAGCAGCTTGGGATAGGAATGGAACACGACCGATTCGGGCGGCGGCTTGGGGGATTTCGTCGGTCGGGCGGCGGCGTCCTTGGCGGGCGGGGCGGCGGGGGGGATGACGATGTTTTCGGCCACGGCGAGACTCCCGACGATGAGGCGGTTTCCCAAGAAAAGCTTCACTGTACCGGGCGTGGCTTTCGTCCAGTCCGTCAGCTGGGCGGAACGGTGGCTGGCGATTCCCCGGGCTGCGAAGTGGAACCGAAGAGCAGTTGCTCTCGGAGATAGCCGGGCCGATCGGTGGTCAGGCTGTCGACGCCGAGCTCGATCGCGCGACGGGCGATGTCGGGGTCGTTGACCGTCCATAGATGAAAGCCATAACCGCGCTCGCGGAGTGCCGCGACGAAGGTGTGATCGACGTGTTGCATGACGGCCTTGCAGCCCAGGCCGTCCGCCCCGATGGCGTTCAGGGTGTTGAGCACTTCGTCGATGTTTGGTTGCCAGGGCCCGGCGTTGGCCGTGCGTTTGAAACTGGTCAGCCAGTTAACGGTGAAGTCAGGCCGCTGGTGTTTGACACGCTTCACCACGTCCGCGTCGAAGCTGATCACGGTGATTTGCGACGCGTCGAGTCCGCTGGCGTCAATCACCTTCAAGACCTCAGGCACGGCGGCAACCCCTGACCCGCCTTGACTTTTGATCTCGACGAAGACGCGCTTGCCTGGCTCAACCCACGCCAACGCTTCGGCCAAAGTCGGCGGAACCTGCCCCGCAAACGAGGCATCTTTCCAACGTCCCACATCGATCGCCTGCAGGGCCTCGAGCGTGGACGTCCGGACCGGTAACCCGGACCCCTTCTTGCCGCCGCCGTCGCCGACTCGGCCGGTGTCGGCATCGTGTAGGCAAAGAATCTGCCCATCGCCGGTCGCCCACACGTCGCACTCGAAACCGTCGGCCCCGCGCTGCATCGCCAATGCAAACGCCGCGATCGTGTTTTCTGGCGCGTCGTAAGACGCGCCGCGGTGGGCGATGA
>JBCCDN010000086.1:0-12499 GCA_039030755.1 Planctomycetota bacterium
AGGTGAGCAACTCTTTGTTTTCCGGCTCCAAAAGGGTCGCCACCACTCTTTCGGGCAGCGCTTCGAACGCCGCGTCGGTTGGCGCGAGCACGGTGAATGGGCCGTCACCCCGCAACGCATCGATCAAGCCGGCCGCTTCGAGCGCCGCGGCGAGCGTTTTGAAGTCGCCTGCCGAAGAGCCGACATCGATCAGGTCGCCGGGGCTGGTTGCGGATTGAGCATGATGATCTGCCCAGGCTTGCGAGTGGGTGTTGCCGACAAGCGTCACGGCCCCGATCGAGCAGACGGTAGCGACCAACGCGATGCGGGGCCGAGTCAAGAAACGAGAGAAACGGAAAGGACGGATGGCATTCCAACGAGGCATAGCAGGCTCCTAAACAGCGGGTTGCGTGTTCACAAAAGTCGATTCGCGGCGATGGCTGGCGCAGATGCGGCATTCGCCGAAAATTCTCCAAAACGCATCGGGCAAACGGCGTAAGCTTGGCGCCTCAGAAAGATCGCAACCGATATCTGTCTGCCTCGAGACGCCCGCTATGGCCAATCCATCTTCGCAAGCTCCGCTCTGGGCGGTCGCCGCCGGTTGCCTTGGTTTGCTGCTGGGTGTGGCGGCTGGGTTGGGTATCGCGATCGCCGTGGCCCCCGCCACGCCCGAGGAACAGGCCGGTGGACCGCCCGGTGGTGGCGGACCGCCGCCGGCGATGGTCAAGGTCGACACCGCGTTGATGCAGCCCCTCGAAGAGCGCCTTGCCGTCACCGGGCGACTGCGGGAGATTCGTCGGGTCACCGCCACCGCCGAAGTCGCCGGCAAACTCATCGAACTCAACGTAGAGCAGGGAGATCGTGTGACCGGCGGGCAGACCGTGCTGGCCCGGATCGATCCGACGTGGAGCGACCTGCGAGTTCAGTCCGCCGAAGCCAACCTCAACGAAGCCCGCGCGAACCTCGACCAAAGCGAAAACGACCTCGCACAGCTCGAACGCCTCCGTGCCCAGGGCACCGCCAAGCAGAAAGAAGTCGACGACGCCCGCACCGCCGCCGCCGCGGACCTGGCTCGACTCGCAGCGTCCGAAGCCGAGCTTTCACGAGCAAAGGTCGAGCAGGAACGCCTCGCGATCGTCGCGCCGTTCGACGGCGTAATCACCGCGAAAAACGCCGAGGTCGGCCAATGGGTCGAACCCGGTGACGGCGTGGTCGATCTGATTTCGATGGGGCAGATCGATGCGGAAGTGGATGTGCCCGAACGAGCGATCGGCGCAATGGCTCGGCTCGCGGCCGACGACGTGCCCATCCCTGTTTTGCTGGACGCTCTCGGCCAGGAAGTCGCCGGCACCGTCACTGCCGTAACACCCGACGGCTCGTCTGCATCACGCACCTTTCCCGTCAAGGTCCGCCTCGACGACCTGGACGGTACGCTTAAACCCGGCATGTCCGTCACCGCCCGGTTTCCGCTTGGCTCCCCCAAGCCGACGCTCACCGTGCCCCGCGACGCCGTGCTGTTTAGCACGCTGACCCCGCAGGTCTGGGTCAGTATGGATCCTGGACCGCCTCCGAGAAGCGAGCCATCCGATCCAGACGTGGCGTCCGACACGCCGCCAGCTTCTATGGGACTGCCCATGGCCCTGCCTGCCTCGGTCCGCGTGCTCTACGGCCAAGGCGACCGCTTCGCCATTGAAGTTCTCGACGGCCCGCTGTTCCCGGGTGCCACTGTCGTCGTCGAAGGCGGCGAGTCGTTGTTCCCGACGCGCCCGTTGATGTTCGATCCAACCTCCCTCGAAAGTTCGGAAGTTGCCGAACCGGACGCCACCGCGCACCAACCCAACGGCGACGACCCCGCCTAATTCCAGACAAAGACCCTGCCCTATGGACCCGATTTCGTTCGCGATCCAAAACCGCGTCAAGGTCGCAGTCGGCGTCATCCTGATGGTGCTGTTCGGCCTGCTCGCGCTACGCAGCCTGCCCGTCCAACTGACGCCCGATGTCGATCCCACCATCGTTACCGTCACGACCCAGTGGACCGGCGCGTCCCCCGAAGAGATCGAACGCGAGATCGTCGAGGAACAGGAAGACGTCCTCAAAAACGTCCGTAACCTCGTGAAGATGGTCGCGACCGCGGCGCAAAACGAAGCCACCGTTGAACTCGAATTCACCACCGGGACGCCCCTCGAATCCGCCCGTGTCGAAGTGTCCGACGCGCTGCGGGAAGTGCCGGAGTATCCCGAAGACGCGGACGAGCCCGTCATCGTCACCGGAGAGTCGGGCCCCGGCTCACCCGTCGCGTGGCTGCTGCTGACCACGGAAACCGAAGGCTTCGATGTACAGACGCTCGGTGACGCCGCCGAGGACCGCATCAAGCCGTACCTCGAACGAGCCCCGGGCGTCTCTGAAGTACGGCTGTACGGCGGACGCGAGCGCGAAGTCCATATCGACTTCGATCCCTTCGCCGTGGCTCAACGCCGGATCACCGTAGAGCAACTCGCCGCGGCGCTACGGCGAGAGAACGCCAACATCTCGGCCGGCGAACTCGACGAAGGTCGATACCAGACGCGTATCCGCACGGTCGGGCAGTACGACGACTTGGAACAGATAAGGCGCACCGTCGTGGCCTACGACGACGCGGGCGGCCCGATCCGTATCGGCGATTTGGCCGAGGTCTCGCTGGGGTTTGAGAAGCGGCGGAGCTTTGTCCGGTCGCGCGGAACGCTCGCGTTGGCGATGCCCGTCTACAAAGAAAGTGGCTCGAACGTCATCGCGGTGATGGAAGAAGTGCGTCAGCGCATCGAAGAAATCAACGCCAGCGAGTTACCCGCGATCGCGATCGAAATCCAGCGCACACGCGGACTCGACGCGGCACCCGAACTCTATCTACGACAGGTTTACGACGAAACGGGCTACATCTATGACGCGATCGGACTGGTCCAGGCGAACCTTGTGGTCGGCGGCGTGCTGGCGGTGATCGCGCTGCTGGCGTTTCTCGAATTGCGGCGTCGGCCTTGGCTGGTGGTGATCGGCATCCCCGTGCTGCTTGGGCTGATGATCGCCGTACGGCTGACGCCCGGGGGGACCGCCACATACCTCGCCGCGGCGTTGTTGGCGATCGCGCTGATCGTCGTACTTTGGATCGCCAGGCCGACGCTGGTGATCGCCGCGGCCATTCCGATCTCCGTGATCGGCACGTTCGTCGTCATGATCGCGTTCGGTCGGAACCTCAACGTGATCTCGTTGGCGGGCTTGGCGTTTGCCGTGGGCATGGTCGTGGACAACGCGATCGTGGTCCTCGAGAACATCGATCGGCACACCAACATGGGCAAGCCCCCGGCCAAGGCCGCGTACGACGGCGCCCGCGAAGTCTGGGGCGCGGTGCTCGCCTCGACGCTGACGACGCTCGCGGTGTTCGTGCCGGTGCTGACGATTCAGGAAGAAGCGGGACAACTCTTCCGGGACATCGCGCTGGCGATCTGCGCGGCGGTCTCGCTGTCGCTTCTGGTATCGATCACGGTGATCCCTTCGCTGTCGGCGAGAATCCTCCGGCCGCGTACAAGGCACACCCAAGACGCGGAAAACCCGGTGGCGGTCTCCGGCGATTTACAACTCAACGCCTTCGCTCGTTTCGTCCGTCGCATGATTGCGCCTACGTTCGCGGGCGTCTCGGCCCGTCTGGCCATCGTCGCACTCTTGACGATCGCGGCCTTGGGTGGAGCGTGGCTGTTGATGCCGCCCACCGACTACCTCCCGCGTGGGAATAAGAATTTAGTGTTCGGCATTTTGCTCACGCCGCCGGGTTACGCCGTCGAGCAGGCCGAGGACATCGGGCTTCGCGTCGAAGATAAGATCCGCCCTTATTGGGAAGCGGAAACGCAGGAAGACCTCGCGGGTCTGCCGCCGGTGATGAACTTTTTCACGGGCGAGGAAGTGCCCGACGTGCCCCCGCTGGACAACTATTTCTTTGTGGGATTCAACGGACTGGTGTTCAACGGCGCGACGAGCATCGACAAAAACAACGTCAAGCCGATCGAAGCTTTGCTGGGTTCCTCGACCACCGGGCCGTGGGGCTTCGGGTTTGCAGCACAGTCGTCGCTTTTCGGGCGAGGCTCGGCAGGCAGTCGGCAAATCGACATCGAACTGTCGGGCAGCGACCTGGACGAAGTGCGCGACGCAGGCACGGCGCTGCTGGGCGCGATGCGGGGGCTGTATGGCTTCGGCGGGGTTCAGCCCACGCCGACCAATTTCGACAAGCAGGCCCGCGAGGTCCGGCTCCAACTGGACCGGGTGAAGGCGACCGAGTTGGGCCTGGACATGACCGCCTTGGGCAACGCGGTGGCGGCGATGGTGGACGGGGTCCGCGTCGGCGATTTTCGCTTGTCCGGTGAAGCGATCGACATCCTCGCGCGGCAGCGCACGGCCGAGGGGGATCGTCCCGAGCCCGAGCAGCTTGCGCAGGTACCGCTGGCGTTCCGCAACAGCGCGGGCGAGACGGGTGTCGTCCCGCTGTCGGCGGTGGCGAACATCCAAAGGACCGTTGCGCCGCAGGAGATCCGCCGCATCGAAGAACGCCGTGCGGTGACGCTCGCGGTCACACCGCCCGACGAAGTCCCGCTCGAAACCGCGACCGCCGACATCGGCGGGATCATCGCGGGCATGCGTTTGTCTGGCGCGATCGCGCCGACCGTGGAAGTCGATCTCGCGGGCTCGGCGAGCAAACTCGAAGACGTCCGCGAGCAGATGGTCGGGGCGTGGACGGGCGTTTCGATGCAGTCGCTCGCGTCGATCGGCGCGTCCCGCTTGCTTCTGGCACTGCTGGTGACGTACCTGCTGATGGCGGCGCTGTTTGAAAGTTTCGTCTATCCGCTGGTGATCTTGTTCTCGGTGCCGCTGGCGGCGGTCGGCGGGTTTGTTGGCTTGTCGATCGTGCACGCTTCAAACCCGACGCAACTCCTCGACACGTTGACGATGCTTGGCTTCGTGATCCTGATCGGGGTGGTGGTCAACAACGCGATCCTGCTGGTGCATCAGAGCCTCAACTTCATGCGGGGTCTGGGAGACACGGGCAACTCGATAGGCGTGAAGATGCCGATGCCCGACGCGATCGCGTTATCGGTCCAGACGCGGGTCCGCCCGATCTTCATGACCACGGCCACCTCGGTGGCGGGGATGCTGCCGCTGGTGCTCACGCCCGGCTCGGGATCGGAACTGTATCGCGGATTGGGTGCGGTTGTGGTGGGCGGGCTGGTCGTGTCCACGGTGTTCACGCTGGTGCTGGTGCCGCTGCTGCTCTCGCTGGTGATGCAGGTCCTCCCGGCAGAAGAACTGGGCGATCGTTTGCCCCAAAACGATCAAGACAAAGCCGGAGCTAGGCTTCCCGCATCAGTCTGAGGGTGTACGGCTGCACGCCGCCCCGGGTAACACGCAGACGGCGTCAACGGATCAACATTTCAGACCAAGCAGGCGGCAGGCCGATATCAGTTGGGCGGGGTGTGACTTCCCCGGATTTGCTCGTTCACCCGTGTATGCGAAGGTTTTTCATGCCCGCCGCCCGCCCGGAACCTCCTGAATCCCCCGAATTTCGGCAATCCGCGGAGTCGACTCCGTCGGCCGAGATTTCCTTCGCAACGGTTGGCCGTAAGCGGTTCACACGCGAGCAGGCCAATCGGAGTCTCGCGTATGTCGGGCCGGTCGTTCAGGATGTGCAGGCGCAGTACGAACAGATCCTGGAATTACGCCAATCCATTAACGAATCGACCGTGGATGCCGATACGCCCGGGGCGACGGGAGGCGAAGCGGCCTACGAAGTGGCGATGGATCGGCTGGGCGAACTCGTGGATGAGTTGCATGCCGTCGGCGTGGAACTGCGCGATTTCGAGCGTGGGCTAATCGCGTTCCCCTGCGACCATAAGGACCGGACCCTGCTGCTGTCGTGGCAGCCTGGCGAGGAAGGCGTGCGTTTCTTCCACGAGCAGGATGAAAGCGTGGCGGAGCGTCGTCCGATCTCTGCGATGATCTAAGCGAACTCTTGTCGAAGAGGTGCTTTCAAAAACGGATGCTGTTGAGCGGTACCAAGCGTTCGATGAGTTGGTCGCGGCTATACGACTCGGCGAGATCGATGACGCATGCCTGACCGTGTCCGTGATCGGAGGCGAGGATCAGCGCGTTGTCCGCCAGCGGCTCGTAGCCCATGTCCGCGGGTTGGTGCCCGAGCAGAAACGCCGATGCACCCCAGGCCTCGGCGAGTTCTTGGGTGATTTTGCGGTTGTGGTATCGGCCCCACACCATGTCGTAGGCCGAGCCGCGGGGCCGGAGATCTTCTTCGGTGAGCGTCCGGTCGATCACGCCTTTATCAAAGTCTTCGATGCGGCGTGGCGCGGGAAGCGAGTGCGCGATCAACACGCCGTTTGAACAGCGGACGCAGAGCGCGAGCGCATCGACGTAGGCGTTGACCGCGTCGGCAACGTCGCCGGCGTGGTCGTTATAGAGATAGTCCAAGCCGGTGGTGAAGGCATCGACGCTGGAGATGCCGTCTTTGAGGATGCTCTCGCCGAGACGCTGGGCGAGTTCGTGGTTGCTTTGCAGCAAGTGGACTTGGGCGGGATACTTCACTTTCAACTCGGCGACCCGAGCCAGCGTGCGTATGGAAAGGTCGGCGTCGTGCAGCAGGTTCTCACCGTGGATCACTTCATGCAGGATCAGGTGGTGGTCGGGGCTTTCCGCCAGCTTTGCAAGGTGCACGATGCGCTGGAGGTTTGGCCCGTTGTCGTGGAGGTCGCCGGTGACCACGAGCCGACCCGAATCGCCCAAATGAATCGAGCTGCCCCGACGGCTCGATTGATCGCGACACCGTTCCGCACAACGGTTCACGTACGCCACGACCGAAGCCGCGTCCGCCAGGTCGAGCGCGGCGTCGAGCTTCGCCGGGTCGTAGTTCAGCTCTTCTGCGTCCGACGCAATCGGATGCGGGGCTTCTGAGGGGTCGAAGGCCTCTTGAGCGTGGGAAGCGTCGTGGTGATCGGGAGAGGAATGAGCAGACATCGGTCGAAAAGTGTACCGCCAGCGTGAGGAAAGACGGGCGGCCCGCGCAACTCGCACGGGTAAGCAATAATGAGTGGGGTGGTGCGTTTGTCCCGATACAAGCGTCGCTGCTGGACTGATTTGTGATCCTTGGACTCGACGTTCATGCCTCAATCCCCGACCGCCGACGCCATCCAGGCTGTGCTCCGACGGGCACGGGCGGGGGACGATACGGCATGGGCTGAGCTGCTGGATGCCTACGGCCGTCGCGTTTTTGGTTTGCTTTTGGGGAAGTGCGCCGACCGCGACTTAGCGGAAGAACTCACGCAACGAACGTTTGTCAAACTCGTCGAGACGCTGCGCGATCCCGAGCGCGGCGCAACCTACCAAGAGCGTGGCAAATTCGAAGCCTGGCTCTTCCGCGTCGCCGTCAACGGCCTCCGGGATGAGATGCGTCGCCGAAAACGGCAGGCCACGCCCACCGATATGAGCCCCGCGGCGGCGAGCGGGTCGGCCGAGCGGGCCAGCGGTTGGGCGGAGCAGCAGACACGGGTGGTGTCCGGAGTGTCCACGCCTAAGCCCGCGCCGCTGGACGCGATGCAGCACGCCGAGCAAATCGAGCAGCTCCGCCGGTGTATTGCCGAGCTGCCCGAGGCCGACCGCGAGATACTGGAACTTCGGCACACCGCGGGGCTTAGCTTCGCCCAGATTGCCGAAATGCTCGACCAACCGCTGGGCACCGTGCTGGCCCGGGGGCACCGGGCAGTGAAAAAGCTGCGATCCATGATGCAACCAAGCGACGCAACGCCGTAGAGATGTCGTGACCTCAAACCTTTCCCACCTGATTTGCAATAGCCAAGCCCCGTCCCGCGTTGTCCCTTAGAAATCTCAGCTCCGGACTCACCGACCTCACCCCAACCGCACCATGGCCACCCCCCCGCCCTCAAATCCGGACTCCGGCCCAATTTCGCCGAATCAAGCCGATCCCGCGATGGACGAACTGCTCGATCGCGCGCTGGCCCCAAACGCACTTGGCGAATGGTCCCGATCGGCTCGCGACCAAACCCTGGCCGCCATGCTGGACGCTGTGCCGCCGCACCAGGCATCTTCGCCCTCGTCCGGGGTGGCCGGCAGGATCGGACCCGCTGTCACGGGCCTGCGTTGGGCCGCTGGTTTAGCCGCTGCGGCTGTGTTCGTTTTGGTCGGCGCCGTGGTGGCTGTCACGCTGATGAGCGGTCCCGCAGGCGTTACGACGCCCAGCCCCGACACGATCGTTGACGCCACGCCAAACCAGACCAAGCCACCAACCCATGACAGCAATACCGATTCCCAAACGCCGACTACCCGTGACGCGCTCGCGTTGGATACGCCGATCCATAACGACGCGGAAGTGACGCTGGATGAAGAGCTCGCCGCTCAATTAGACGCATGGTCTGCCGCCGCCCGCGGCACGGGCCTGGACGCCCGATTTACCTCCGATGCCGCGCTCGCCAGCGCTTCCGCAACGTCTGCCGACTGGTGGGACACCGATCCAACGGCCGATACTTACAGCAACACGCTGGACCCCGACGCCCTTCGCCAGCAACTCGACAGCCTCCAAAGCGGCCCCGACTTGGTCTTCTGAAACGCCGGGCTCACGGCTCGCGTCCGCCACGGGCATCCGTCACAATCCTGTCATGCTCCGCCGCACCCCACCTCTCTCCGTCTGCCTTCCTGCGTTCGGGCTCTTGTTCACGCTGCTGCTGTTACCCGGCGTCGCACGTCATGCCCTTGGCCAAGCACCGGAAGACAATCCGCAAACCCAACGGCCCGAACATCCGGCCCGACCGGACCGACCGCAGCTGCGCAACGATCAACGCGCCCAGGCACCGCGTGGCGAAGGCTCGATCCGTGATCGACTCCAACAACGCCGCGAACGCTTTGCCGAGGGCCGATCGCAGAATCGAGAGCTCAACGATGAGCAACTCGCCGAGCAACACGCCGAGGTGCTAGAGGTGCTCGAAGACATCGACCCCAGCATCGCCGAGCGATTCCGAAGCGCTGAAAATCCTCGGCCGGGCCTGCAACTGGCCATGCTCGAACGCCGCTTCCCCGAGGTGCTTCGCCTCGCCCGCCTCCGTCAGCACGACGAAGACATGTACCAACTCCGTGTCCGTCAGTTGGTGCTATACCAGCAGATGCGTGGGCTCGCCCGGCAGATCCGCGTCGCTCAACGACAAGACGAACAAGGTCAGGCGGCCGCGCTCGATGTCGACGAGCTCCGCGACGATCTCGAAGATGTCGCCGAGGAACATTTCCAAGCCGAGCAGGCAGCGGAAGAACTCGAAATCGAACGCCGGGAGCAAAAGCTCGAAGAACTGCGCGAGCATCTCAAGCAGCGCGACCGCAACGAACGACAGATCATTGAGCGCACCATCGAGGAACTCCTCTCCGGCGAAACCCGTGGCCCCCAATCACGCGGACCGGGCATGGACCGACCCGACCGTCCCGGTGGGCCGCGAGACAATCGCCCCGATCGTCTTCGCAACGAGCCTCCGCCGAACGACCAGCTGGACCTTTGACTAAGCCGTGAAGCCTTACACTCGCCAGATGTCTTCGGCTCATCGCAGCGAAACGCCCACGACTCCGCGTGACGCCGCACTCCACATCGTCCGCGTCCTCCGTGACCACGGCCACACCGCCTATTTCGCCGGCGGATGCGTCCGTGACCAACTGCTCGGGCTCACACCCAAGGATTACGACGTCGCCACGTCCGCCCCGCCCGACGCCGTCCGTGCGCTGTTTCCACGTTCCAATGCCGTGGGGGCGGCGTTTGGCGTTGTCCTGGTCTACACCGGCCACGGCTCGGCTCCCGGCGGACGCGTCGCGACTGAAGTGGCCACCTTCCGTAACGACGGGAACTACTCCGATGGCCGCCGCCCCGACGACGTCACGTTCACCGACGCAAAGCAAGACGCCCAACGCCGCGACTTCACCATCAACGGCCTGTTTCTCGATCCGCTGGCCAACGATAACGAACGCCTGATCGATTACGTCGGCGGCCGGCCCGATCTTCAGGCCGGCATCCTCCGCGCGATCGGTAATCCCGATCAACGCTTTGCAGAGGACTATTTGCGGATGCTCCGCGCCGTCCGTTTCGCCGCCCGCTTTCATTTCAAATTCGACCCATACACCGAACAAGCCATCCGCAAACACGCAGACAAGCTCACGGGGACTGCCCGCGAACGCATCGGTGACGAAGTCCATCGCATGCTTGCCGGTCCGACGTGTAAACGTGCCGCCCGTGCGGCCACCCTCCTTGCCAGTCTTGGTCTCGATGCTCCACTTTTCGGACGATCTCTTTGCGATGCCGCGACCCCCAACTCGCTCGCGGCCCTACCCGAAAACGCCGACCATCCCACGCGTCTGGTCGCCTGGCTTCCTACGCTCACGCCCAAGCAGCTCCGCCGTTCGCTGTGCCTCTCCAACGGCCAAACCGACGCGATCCGAGACCTCCGCGAACTGCTGAACGCTTTCCCCGCGCTGCTCGATCAACCCATCGCCTCGCGCAAGCGACGCTACACACACACCCGGTTTTCCGATGCCCTGAACATCTTCCGCGTTGCAAGCCCTTCCGCATCGCAAGCCAACGCCCTCGCCGAAGACCGTGACCATCTCACCGACGACGGCATCGGCTTAGCCCCCCCGCCCTTGCTCACCGGCGACCACCTCGTCGCCGCCGGCCACCGCCCCGGGCCGGACTTTAAGACCAAACTCGACGCCGCCTACAACGCGCAGCTCGAAGGGCGCATCGCCACCCAGGCCCAAGCCCTCCAGTACGTGATCGAAACCGAGTGAGGGTCGTGGCTTCTAGCCGTGGGACGCCCCTCGGCGTAACATCACCCGATGTCTGTGTCCCCCACCCCACCCACCGCCCAAAATCCGAAACAGCTGCGCGCCGCGTACGACGCACTTCAAAAGCGAATCGGCGAAGCCGCCGCCAAGTCCGGCCGAACCGCCGACCAGATCGTCCTCGTCGCCGTCACCAAATACGCCGCGATGGATCAAGTCCGACAGCTCGCCGACTTGGGGCACATGGACTTCGGCGAAAACCAGGTCCAGCAGATCCAGCAGCGCGTCCCCCAACTCGAGGAATATCTCGCCCGCAAGCGCAGCCTCGGCAGCTCCACCCGGGCCGACACCCCGCCCGACCGGGTCCGTTGGCACATGATCGGCCACCTCCAACGCAACAAGGTCAAGCAGGTCGTCCCCCTGGTCAACCTCGTCCACTCCGTCGATTCGCTCCGCCTCGCCGAAGAACTTCACGGCTTCGGCGCTAAGCAAGACGTCGACATCGACTGCCTCTTACAAATCAATGTTTCCGGCGAAACCAGCAAAGGCGGCATCGCGCCTCCGGCCGTGATCCACCTGCTCGAGCAGATTGATTCGATGATGCACCTGCGTTGCCGCGGCTTAATGACCATGGCACCCCACTTCGACAACCCCGAAGAATGTCGCCCCGTATTCGTTCGCCTCCGTGAACTCTTCGAAGAAGCCAAGGAATCCGAATGGGTTGACGATTCGTTCAACGTCCTGTCGATGGGCATGTCCAACGACTACGAAGTCGCGATCGAAGAAGGCGCCAACCTCGTTCGCGTGGGCCGCGGCCTGTTCGGTGAATCCGCCGACTAACTCAATCGACCTCAATGGCGAATTCATTCGCCGAATCTTCGCCAATTCGCCGATCCCAATAATTGTCAATGACTGTGGCCTGTACGCCGCGCCGCCCGCTGTCACGCTACTCGCGGAATCTGCACTTTGCCCACCCCCGCCCCCATCGCCGTCACCCGACACCCGATCCGTTTTGAGGCCAACGACCGCCGGGTCATCCCCCGGTTTTTCGGCGTTGGCGGTGACGCACGGATGCAGAAAATCCTCGACCGGGTGCACACGCTCAGCGACGCCGACGTCGAACAACTCCTCGCCGAGGTCTACGACGACTTCCGCCCCCGGCACCGCCGCGTCGAACTCGCCTTCGACCGGCACTTCGGCTATCTCCTCCGCAAAGTCCCGCAGCTCGCCGAACTGCCGGAAAACCGCCGGCGTCTCATCGGCGCGTACTTCACCATGGAGTACACGATCGAGTCCGCCGCGCTGTTCAACCCCTCCGTCGTCCCTCACCCCGACCAGACGAACCTAGCCAACGGCGCGTTGCGTTTCATCATGTCGCTCCGAGCGACCGGCGAGGGCCATGTCTCGTCCATCGTCTTCCGCACCGGCGTCGTCGACGTCAATGGCAGCGTCAGCTTCGAACACTCGTCGCAGTACGTCGCCAAGATGCGCGTCGATGCCGACCAAAAATTCGACAAGCACCTGTTCTTCCTCAAGCTCATCGAGATGGGCGCCTACGCCGACGCCGCTCGCATCGTCCTTGGTGAGCTGCCCGACCCGTTCACCTACGACCAGCTCGACGCCAAGGCCCACGAGGTCAAGCATCGCCCCGGCTCGCCCCGCCCCTTCG
>JBCCDN010000087.1:0-12490 GCA_039030755.1 Planctomycetota bacterium
CCATGGCTGCAGGTCGGGCGTGATGCGCTGCGCCAAGCCCGCGTCGCCGAGCTGCGGTAGCCGAATCGGGATCAGCTTGGCCAGGTCCGTGGTGATCGGTTCCGCGTCGGCTGGCTCGTCATCAAGCGCGAGGGCGGCTTGTGCCTGCTTGCCCATCGGCCACAGCGTCGCGCCGCCAGCCGTCAACACATGGCCCGCCGCCAAGGCGACCGCTGCCGCCGCCAATCCGCTCAGCAACGCGACGCCCGACGGCCCTTTCGCCGGCCGACCACGCTGGACCACCGCCCGTGCATTCAGCGCGACGCCCGCGGCCAACGCGCCCCACGCCGCGCCAAAACCACTCACACCACGGCCGGTCAAGAACCACGCCAAGCCCGCGAGCACCAACGCAAATCCCGCCCCGGCACATTGCTTCCATCGCCCTTCCGCGCCACCTCTTCCCAACCACGCCAACATCAAGACGCCACCCAACAACGCCGGCAGCAATATCAACGCCGCGCCCCCGATCGCCGCATCCACCGGCTCGGGCCTAGGCAACCAACCATTTAATGAAGCCTCGCGTGCCGACACCGCCCAGTCCACCGGCAGCGTTCCCGCCGTGGTCAACGGGAACGCCAGGGTCCCAGTCAGAATCACGTTTCGCGTTGCCCACAAAGCCAGAACGCACGCCGCCGCCAGCCCGACCGCCACCACCGACATGGCACGCGGCTGCAGACCCGGCAATTTTTCGTGATCAAACCCGATGCTCCGCGTCGGCCGCCGACCTTCCACCCACGCCCGCTCACTCTTCATCAATCGCCACGCCGCAAACACGCCGAGCGCCAGCGCTGCAGGCACACTCATCGGGTCCCACGCCGCCGCACCCGCACAACAAAGCAGCGCCGCGATCAGCCCGTCGATCCGACGTCCACGATGCGGCTCATTGGGACCGCTCATGCGCAGCACCGCCCCGCCGGCCAACCAGAGCAACACGCCCGCCCCGACGCCCGGCAACGGATCGGTCACCGCCGCGCCCATCGCCAGCACCACCACCGGAGCGAGCCACGCCGCGTCGTAGATATCGCCGAGAGTCGTCTTTTTGTTCGGGCTCTGCGTGTCGACGTACGAACGGGTCTTTTCGGTTTTGGTTTGCAGCAGCTTCGCGCACGCCGCAAACGCGGGCAGCGACACCCACCACAGCAGCCAACCGTTGGCCACCTGCCCGACGCGTCCGACCCACGGGCCTTCGCTCAAGAGTGCCGACACCAACAGACCCCCGGCGTTCCAGCCATACACCGGGTTCACGTTGCCCACGCCGGGCACGGCCGGGTACGCGTCCGCCCAACCCACGATCGGATACCACGCCAACCCCGTCACCGACAGCTCGGCCCCGGCCGACGCACGATTGCTCAACCAAACACCCAGCAACGCCCACGCGAACCACACCGGCGTCCCGGCCTTCATCACCGCGGCGACGCTGCTCCGTAACTCCGGCATCGCAACCACGCCACAAAGCCCGGCCACGATCAGCACCAGACCCACCGCCAAAATGTTCATTGGCAACACCAGGTGCCACGCCATCACCAGCGCGACCAAAGCGACCAGCCCGAGCCCGAAACTCAAGCCCGCGCGGTGCAGCGCATCCAAAGGCCCGACAAACGTCTGCGGCGAAGGGTGGGCCGAACGAAACCGATCCGGCATCTCGAAGTGGTTCTCGGACGTCGCCGTCGGCTCGGGCACGATCCCCGCGCCGCTGCCCCGCTCCAAGCCCAGCAGACGCCACATCGCCGAGCCGAGGCAGAGCACGGCTAAACCGGCCACCAGCCAGGTCCCCAGCAGCATCAACATGGCCCAAAGCAGCGACATTCGGCTCGATCGTTCCTCGTGGTCCGTAGCCTGACAACGCCGGTCCAACAACGCATCGGCCGGTAAGTTCTAGTGTTTACGTCATCGACCCGATTCCCCGCTCGAATCAGGCCCAATCCGACGCAAACCTGGATCGCCGCGTGTTACACTCTCCGATTCGTCGGCCGCGTGCCCGAGTGGACCAAGGGGACGGATTGCAAATCCGTTTGCGCAAGCAGACGTGGGTTCGAATCCCACCGCGGCCTTTGTTGATTTTCTTGCGAGCTGGGCGGTTCCCGGTGCAGGCTTGCGACGACATCCCTTAGCTTCCGGGCATGAACCGAGACAACAACGGGATCGAACTGGTCGTCTTCGACCTGGGCCGGGTGCTTCTACGCATCGCCGAAGACTGGGAACACTGTGCCGCGTTATCGGGCATCGACTTGCCGGGAGCGCTGGGCGGCGACATTTCTGCTTCGCACACGCGTGACCACGATCAGGCCGACCCGGAACTCGAAGCCGCGTTCGGCCGATTCGAGCGCGGCCAGCTCAGCATCGACGCGTTCTTTGCGTTCGCCGCACCGCGGCTGCAACTCACTGTCACCGAAGCACGCCGGCTGTTCGACGGCTGGCTGATCGAACCCATGCCCAGAGTCGACGCGCTGCTCGACGAACTCGACGCCGCCAAAACGCGCAACCCGCAACTCCGCACCGCTTGCCTCTCCAACACCAACGCCGCACATTGGGAACATCTCGACGGAAGCACCAAGCACCCCGCCGCCCTACCGATCCACCGCCTCGACTTCCCGCTCGCGTCGCAACTGCTCGGCCACGCCAAGCCCGACCTCGCATGCTACGAAGCTTTCGAGACGCATACCCAAAGTTCCGGCCGACGCATCCTGTTCCTCGACGACCTGCCCGCCAACGTGGAAGCCGCAAAGGCCCGCGGCTGGCAGGCCGTGCTCGTCCCGAGGAGGGGCGACGCTATTCCCTTCGTGCGCGAGCAACTCCAAGCCTTCGGTGTGCTTCAGGGCTGAGTCAGCGTGGGCAGCCGCCCCACATTGCCAACATGCGTCAGCCAGACGCTTTGCATCGGGTCGTTGGGCACCGGCGGCCCCAACGCCGGATCGATCACACGGAAGATCGTTTTGAAAATCGGCAACGCCCACACGCCGTCGCCCCCCGCCCGCACGCGTGGGTAAGTCAACACCAAGCGTGTGTCCAACGTGTCTGCCTCCGGGTCCACGGTGTCAAAGGCGACCGCGACCGTGCCCACGTTCAGCGCCTCGGACGATGCGCCTTCAGCGCGAATCACGGTCTGAACCAGCGCCGCCGGCGCCGCTTCGAACGCCCGCGTCCACCACTGCTCCGCCGCCTCGGCGCCGAGGGTATCGCCGGTCTCTGAGACCGCGTCGTCGTACCACAACGCGAGAAGCGCCGCGGCGTAAAACTGACCGTCCACAGCGTCCCACTCGGCCACGAGTGCGTCATGCGTTTCCCCGGTGAAAAAGCCTTCGCCCGATTCCGCCAACGCCCGACATCGCGCGATCGACGCCAAGAGTTCGTCGCTCGGAAGAAAACCGTAATCCTTGTACGTCTTGCCCGTTCGAGCCTGCGACATCACGCCGTGCTCCAGCGGCTTGGCCTTGACGTCGTACACCTCCCACGTCGCCCGCTCCGACCAGACCAACGGCTGCGGCTCGACGTCCGCGAGGTCTACTTCCATCAGTTGCCACGCCACAAAAACCACCGCCGGAACGATCACAAACAACGACAAGGTCGCGACCACCGCCCAAGGGCCGGCGATCGTGGCGGGGCGCTCGGCTTGATCGCTTTGAATCATCCCCGCACGATAGCCCGCACGCACGCGCTGGCGTCCTGCCTTTTCGAACGGGGGTACGATTTAATCATGCCCCGCGACCTACCCGTCGGCAACGGCCAGATGCTCGTCTGCTTCGACCCGCACTACCGCTTGCGCGACCTTTATTTCCCCTTTGTCGGTCAGGAAAACCACGCCGCAGCCCCTTGCCGATTTGGCGCATTCGCGGACGTGCCCGGCGACGCCCATCGCGCCGACGAACGCCGTAAGCGCCGGCTGTTCTGGTCCGATGACGGCTGGGACCTGTCGCTACGTTACGAGCCCAACACGCTCGCCACCGATGTCACGCTCGCGCACCCGCTGCTCCAGCTCAAGCTGCACTGCACCGACGTCGTCGACTTTCACCGCAACCTCTTCGTGCGCCGCATCGACGTGACCGACACGTCCGGCTCCGACACAGCCCGTACCGTCCGGCTCTTCCACCACCACGACTTCCATATGTACGGCACGAAGGTCGGCGACACCGCCTACTTCGACCCACAGATCCGCAGCCTCGTCCACTATCGCAAGAACCGGTACCTAATGGCCTGTTTCTATCAGGACGGCGACCAGCAGACCGACGAATACGCCACCGGCACGTCGGGATTCGGCGGCGCTGAGGGCACATACCGCGACGCCGAGGACGGCCAACTCAGCGGCAACCCCATCGGCCAAGGTGCGGTGGACTCGACGATGATGGTGCGCGTGATCGTGCCCGCCTCCACGGCCGAGCAGCCTGGCACACGCACGGTTTACATAGTCATCGGTGCCGGCAAGACTTACGACGAGCTAGACACGCTCCACAAGTTCCTACACCGCGAAGGCCCGCAAGGCGTGATCGATCGCACCCGCGGGTATTGGAAGCTGTGGCTGGATAGCGGCAATCGCGTGTCGGACGCGGGAAGCTTGTGGGGCGACCACCTGGCCGACGCCCTGCCCGCGCCGGTTCTCCAGCTCTACCGCCGATCGCTGCTCACGGTCAAGACCCAGTGCGACGCCCGCGGCGCGATCCTTGCCGCCAATGACTCCGACATCCTGCAGTTCTCCCGCGACACGTACTCGTACCTCTGGCCACGCGACGGCGCGTTCGTCGCCGACGCGATGGACGCCGCCGGCTTCCCCGAAATCGCTCAGGGCTTCTTCACGTTCTGCGACGGTCGGCTGCACCACCGCGGCATGTTCCTCCATAAATACAACCCCGACGGCTCGCCCGCCTCATCCTGGCACCCGTGGGTCGACCGCCAGGGTCGGCCGCAAATGCCCATCCAGGAAGACGAAACCGCGCTCGTGCTCTGGGCACTCTGGCGGCATTACGAGCGTCACCCTGAGATCGGTTTCGTCCGCCGCAAGTGGTCGACGCTCATCCAACCCGCGGCCGACTTTCTCGTCCAGTACCGCGACCCCACCACCCAACTGCCCCTGCCTAGCTACGACCTCTGGGAAGAGCGCTACGGGGTGCACACGTTCACCGTCGCGACCGTCGTCGCCGGTCTCCGTGCCGCCGCGAAGTTCGCCAAGTGCTTCGATCAGTCCCAAGCGCACCAGCGCTACAACACGGCCGCCGATGAGATCACCGCGTCGTTCGTCGAACACTTCTGGAGCGATACCAACCAGCGATTCCTCCGCCGGATCATGCCCGAAGACCCCGAGCGCAACGGCCGAGTCATGGGCGAGTTGTTCGCCGGCCAAACACCCACCGCCCCGGCCGACGATCGCGTCGTCTACGAGCCCGATGACAACATCGACGCGTCCATGTTTGCGATCTTCGCGCTCGGCATGCTGCCCGCCGACGACCCGAAGGTGGAGAAAACCATGGAACAGGTCCGCGAGCGGCTTACGGTGAAAACCAAGGTCGGCGGCGTCGCCCGGTATCTCGACGATTACTACCACCAAGTGTCAGACGACCTCGAACGGATCCCCGGCAACCCGTGGTTCATCTGTACGCTCTGGCTCGCCGACTACGACATCGCCCGGGCGAAAAACCGAGACGAACTCCGCAAGGCCGGCGAGGCGTTGCGCTGGGTCGCGGAACGAGCGCTCCCATCTGGTGTCCTGGCCGAGCAGGTCCACCCACTCACGAACGCGCCGCTGTCCGTCTCGCCGCTGACTTGGAGCCACGCGACGGTCGTGTCCACGGTGACGAAATATCGTCACAGGTGGCGCGAGCTGGCGTAAAGCAAACAGAAACGCAGGTCACACCGGACTGGGCACCGTCTCCAAAATCTGCCGGATGATCCGCTGCGTGTTCGTCGCATCCGCGTCGTGCGTGAAGCTCCGTCCCACGCACCGGTGGGCGAACACCGCGACCGCGTGCCGGGTGACGTCTTCGGGCACGCAGTAATCCCGCCCCGCCAAAAACGCCGACGCCCGCGCGACCCGCGCCATCGCCAACGTCCCGCGCGGCGAGACGCCCAGTTGCAACTGCTCGTTGTCCCGCGTCGCGGTCGCCAGCGCCACGATGTATTCAACCAGTGTCGGGTCCAGCCGAATGTCCTCGGTTTTCCGCTGGACCTCGACCAATTCCTGGGCCGTCATCACCGGCTGCAGCGTCTGCAACGCCGACCGCCGCGGATCGATCGTGAGCACCCGCGCCTCGTCCGCCGGGCTGGGATACCCCAGCGACAGCTTCATCAAGAACCTGTCGAGCTGCGACTCGGGCAAAAAATACGTGCCTTCAAACTCGAACGGATTCTGAGTCGCGATGACGAGAAACGGCTCAAGCAGCCGGCGCGTTTGTCCGTCGATCGACACTTGCCCTTCACTCATCGCTTCCAAGAGCGCGCTCTGCGTCCGCGGCGTCGTGCGGTTGATTTCATCGGCCAACACCACATTCGCGAAAATCGGCCCGGGCTTAAAGACAAACTCGCTTTGCCGATGATCCCAAACGGTCACCCCCAAAATATCCGCAGGCATCATGTCCGGCGTCAGTTGCAGCCGCGACATGCTCGCGTCCAGACTTTTCGCCAGAGCGTTCGCCAACGTTGTCTTGCCCACGCCCGGCACATCCTCAATCAGCACATGCCCACGCGCCAGCAAACACACCAACACCTGTTCAATGGCCGAGTGGTTCCCGAAGAAGCAGGACTGCACGTTGGCGCGGAGACGTTCGAGAGCGTGCATAAACAAAAGTGTACTTGCTCACTCTCCGGCAGCACCGACCGCGGACGACGAACGCTCGCGCAGTTCGACGTTCACTTGCTCCAGCGGCGCGCTCACGCCCGGCGGTAGGTGATAGTCCACCGCGACCGTCGCTTCCCCAGCGGTCAATTGCGTGGCGTCGAAGAAATGCAACTCGGCCCAAACCGAAATCTCACCCCGCTCGATCGCGTCCAGCGTCTCCATAGGCCCGGTCAACCGCACGTCGTTCAACACCTTGGCGTTATTACTCACCAGAATCTCGTAGGGGAACTGGAACGGCGTCAGCCGACGCAGCGGAATCGACGGAAGCACTAACGTGCCTTCGCGGTTGGCCAGCGTGTAACTCACGTCCGCCTCGCGAATCCGCAGCGCCGTCATCGTTTCGCCCCCAATCACCGGCGGCTCGATCGCCACCTTCACCACATCCGCCACGCCCGGCGGAGGCGGGTTCTCGCCTACCGAGCGCGTCAGGTCCACCCGTGCCGCCACCGCCGTCGGGCTCGCCGCGTTTAGCGCATCGAGTTGCATCGCCAGATCTTCGGGAAGCGTCACCGTCACCGCCGCCGGGTCCACCGTCGCCGGACCACGCAGATCCAACCCGTCATCCCGCACGACCACCGGCACCGTCCGCGTCACCAGCCGACGCGCCGTTACATCCATCAGCGCCGGCTCGATCTCGTCGATCGCCACGCCCAACGGCGTGAACAACGCCGCTTCCAGTCGGGCTCGCACATCGATCGCCTGCGGCTCGCCGATCTCGTCGCCCACGCCCGCATCGACTTCCAGATCGATCGTCTGGTTCGCCGTCAACGCCTGGAAACGCTGGAACACCGGCCCGCTGCTACGAAACGTCACCACGACCTCCGCCAAGTCCGGCTCGATCGCCATCGGCACGCCGCCCGCCGCCGTGAACCGCACATTCACCCGCTCGTTGGCGTGACGCTCCACGATCGCGCCCTCGGCGTACAGCCACACCAGCACCGTGATCAAGGTCACCACGATCCACGTCTCGACTTTGTCCAGCCAAGTGCGTTTCATACCGCCTTGCCTCCCGGTGCTTCGCCGCCCATATCACCGCTCGCGCCCGCCTCGTCAACGTCACCCCCGCCGTCGCTCTTGTCGCCGGCGCTCGACGCGATTGGCTCCTCAACGCGCTGCGTCAGCTGCACCTGCGTCATGCCCTTGCTTAAGATCGTCCGAAGCTCCGCGATGCTCAACCCCCGCGTCAACTCGCCCCGTTCGGCCACGCTGATCGTGCCCGTCTCTTCACTGACCACCAGAATCAACGCGTCGGCTTCTTGACTCAAACCGATCGCCGCGCGGTGTCGACTTCCCAATTCCTGCGGAAGGTTGGACAAATCCGCTAGCGGAAACTGTACGCCCGCCGCCGCCATCCGGTCGCCCCGGATCACCACGCCCAAATCATGCAACGCCGTACCCGGCCAAAAAATCGTGTTGAGCAACTGCCGCGACACCTCCGCATCGATCGGTGTGCCCGCCTCGATGATGCCGCGTAACCCGGTCTGTCGTTCGATGGCAATCAACGCGCCGACTTTCATGTTGCTGAGGTATTCCATCGACGCGAGTAGCTCTTCGACGACGCGCTGTTTGCGTTGCCCGGCCTGCCGAAACAATCGCGCTTCACCCAAACGCACCAACGCGCGACGCAGCTCGGGCTGGAACACGATGACCAGCATGATCGACGCGAACGCCAAGAAGTTCGCGTACAGGAAATTCAATCTCGCAAGCTTCTCATCGCCGCCCAGCACCTGCACCATGAGCGTGCCCGCGATCAGCAGCAGCGCCACGCCCTTGACCACGCGGGCCCCACGCGTGCCGCGCAGGAACCGCAGGATCAGGTAGATGACCACCCAGATCACCGCGAGTTCGATCAACACAAACGGCCAACCGCCGTCCACGCCGCCCTGGAAATACGCGGACAGCCGCGTCATCAGCAGCTCGAGTTCGTTGCGCAAATCGTCCACAGTTGGAGAATATCGGCTCGCGTCGCATGGCCGCCGTGGTTACAGGACGCCGCGGGGCCGATAAGCCGGAATGCCCCGTCTCCAATCCACGCTCAAAACGCCACCCGCACCCAATCCCCGTCCGCCGCGTGCCCGTCCATCGCCCGCAGCGTGAAGGTCGCACCGCCCACATCGATATCTGCCACGACATAGCCCCAAGGATTGGCTTCGTCGAACACATACGACGTCGGCGGCAACCCGATCAAGTCCACCTCGCGATTGCCCAGCGAACACCTTCGGGGGTGCCAACGATGCGTGTGCCCGTGCAGCACCGCCTTCACGTTCGGATGCTTCGCAACAATCGCCCAGAACGCTTCGTGATCCTGCAGACTGAAAGGGCGCTGCGGATCGTCGTCGGGCACCGGCGGATGGTGTACGACGATGACGGCCGGCCGATTTCTCCCCTCCCCCCGAGAGGGGCCGAGAGAAGTTGCTCCCGACGCCTCGTGCAACGTCGATTCCAACCATGCCAACTGCCTCGCCTCCAGCGCCCCCGGCACCTCGTCCACCCTCCGCAACGAATCCAACAACAACCAATCGCAATACCGCGAGCCATCATCGACGCCGAGCTTTCGGACGTGCTTGTCTGTCAACGCCGACGGCGGATCATCCAACACCGCCCGAAAATTTACCCGGTCGTCGTGATTGCCCAGCAGGAGGTGGATATCCATCCATCGCATAGGATCCAGCACATCCACAAGCGTTGCGTAGTCGCCGGCCGTTCCGATGTCGTAGGTCGTGTCTCCACAGACCAGGCCAAACCGGTAGTCCACCTGCCCCGACCACGTCGTCATTTTGCGGAGACCAAACGGATTCGGAACCGGCGCGAGGCGATCTCGACCGACGTGCTTGGTCCACCGCTGGTCACGGCGGTGCATCGCCGCCAGCACAGCTCGTAAGCGCTCAGCCATATTGACTCTCGCCCGGCTTAAGGTCGCTGTGTCGGCCGCGATGTGCGTGTCACTCAAGATCAAAACGCGATCTAACTCGGGTTGATGCAACGGGCCCGGCGCGGGGTGATGACTTGGATAAACACATCCGGACAGCCCGCCGGCCACGGTTCCCGCCAATCCCGCCCGAATGACATCCCGTCGCGTCAGTTCGATCGGCATCGTCACATCATATCTGCCGGTAGCCGCAGCCCCATGGGTTGCGCGTGCTCGGGCGTCGTGCGTCGCTCCGCGCAACCCGTGGGGCTTTGGCTGCCTTTCATTTCCACCTCTGCGGCTCTGCGTTTCATTCGTGCCGCCCGCTAAACTCTTGCGATGTCCGATACCCCAGGAAATGAAGCTCCCAAGTCCGCCAGCATCACCGTCGAAGGCCGACGCTGCGAGTTCGACCCCGCGACCAAGCCGTCACTCCTTCAGGTTGCCCTCGACAACGGCATCGAAATCCCGCACTACTGCTACCACCCGGGCATGTCCGTCGTCGCGTCGTGTCGCATCTGCCTCGCGGAAGTCTCACAGCCCAACCCGCGCAACGACAACAAACTCGAGCTCATCCCCAAGCTCGTGCCCACCTGCCAGACGCCCGCCGTTGACGGCGCGGTGATCCACCTGCAAAGCCCCAAAACCGTCGGCAACCAGAAAGCGGTCATGGAGTACCTGCTCATCAACCACCCGCTGGATTGCCCGGTGTGCGACCAGGCGGGCGAGTGCAGTTTGCAGGACTACAGCTATCGCTACGGCAACTCGCAGTCGCGGTTCCAGGAAGACAAGATCAAGCAGCCCAAGAAGGACCTCGGGGCCGTGCTCCTGTATAGCGACCGCTGCATCATGTGCTCGCGATGTGTCCGCTTCACCCGCGAAGTCACCGGCACCGACGAACTCGGCATCTTCGGCCGAGGCTCTGAAGAACAGATCGACGTGTTCCCCGGCAAACCGCTCGACAACCCGCTCGCGGGCAACGTCGTGGACATCTGCCCGGTCGGTGCGCTGCTCGATAAAGATTTCTTGATGTCCATGCGGGTCTGGAACCTCACCAAAACCCCGAGCATCGACGGCATCACGGCCAGCGGCGACAACCTGTCGGTCGAAACCAACGACGGCAAGATCTACCGCCTCAAGCCGCGCACCAACCTCGACGTCAACCAGTGGTGGACCAGCGACGAAATCCGCTACGGCTGGAAGCACGTCCATTCCCCCGAACGTCTCACCACCCCACTCGTGAAACGCCACGGCACGCACGAACCCGTCGACTTCAATACCGCCTACGACACGCTGCTCGAAAAGCTCGAAGTCGCCAAGCTCAAAAAGGGCGAAGGCTCGCTCGCGTTCGTCGTCTCACCCATGCTGTCGTGCGAAGAGGCATATCTGCTCGGCAAGCTCGCCAAGCAACTCGACCCGCAGGCCTTGCTCGCGGTTGGGCCCGTGCCGATCGACGGTGAAGATCAAACCTTCCCCGGCGGGTACACCGTCCGGGCCGAGAAAGCGCCCAACGCCCGCGGCGTCCGGCGAGCGCTCGAAAGCGTGTTTGACGGCGTCCTTGACTTCGCGGACGTGGACTTCGCCAATATCCACGCCGTCGTGCTCACCGGCAACTATCCGCAAGCCTGGATCACCGACGAGCTAAAGTCGGCCTTGGACGGCAAGTTCGTCGCGGTCATCGACACACTGCCGAACGCCTTGGTGGACGCGGGCATCGGCGGCGCCGATGTGGTGCTCCCCGGGGCCACGTGGCTCGAAAAGGCCGGCACCTTCGAGAACGCCGACGGCCGGTTACAGACCTTCGTCGAAGCGATTCCCGTGCTCGAAGGACCTTCCGGGTTCGCCAAGCCCGAAGGCCAAATCGCCACCGATCTGCTCGCCCGCCTCGAAGGAACCCGCCCCGAGAAATTCGACGCCGCCCGTGTCCGCGAAGAACTCGGCGCACTTCCGGGGGGTGGCGTGTTCACTTCGGACGTTCATCGCCCCACCGAAGAAGATATTCCGCTCAGCGAAGTCGAATTCGTCGCGCTCTAACCGACCCGACGACGCACCCGCGTCACCGCCAACACCAGAACCGTCAAAGCCGAGCTCGGCTCGGGGATCACGGTGGGTGAAACGCTCTTCGCGATGACCTCGAGCGACGGGGAATATTGATTCCCGGCTTCCTGAGTCCGAAGCCACGTCGATGCGCCGTTTTGATCCCGCGCAAAGATCGCCAGCGTCAACCGATTGTTGGTGTCTGCGGCCACCGCATCAATCAGACTCTGGGTCGAAAGTTCGACGAGGCTGTCTTCGCGTAACGCCCCGTTCAGCGTGATCGAGCCGACCAAGTCAAGGACGCTCGTATTCGGAGCGCCGGCCACTTCATCAAAGCCGGGCGCGTTGTCGCCGTCCAGTTCGTTCCCCGAGGCTGTGGACCAGTTCTTGCTGCCTTCCGACCACGCGGTCTCGCTGAGTTCAGCAGATCCGCTTCCATCGTTACGTCCAGAAAAGCCGTCGGGCACCACGTAGACGTCCAGCGTGTGCGTCGCGTCGCTCTGCACCACCAACTGAAGCGTCGCGTCGGCGATCACCGGCAAACTCAAGTCGCTCAAATCGAAACGCAGATACGTCGCATATTCGCCGCCGTTCCAATTGTTGCCGCGAACGTCCGACCGGCTCGCACCGCCCACGTTCAAATTCTCCCGCCCCGACCCCTTGCCCATGACCTGCGCGTCGGC
>JBCCDN010000088.1:0-12107 GCA_039030755.1 Planctomycetota bacterium
CTCTGAATTCGCCTGCGTTTACATTGCGTCCGGGGGACCTGGATGTGCTCCTGCTTCCACAAGCGGTGGACACGATCAAAGCCGGTCGACCCACCGATCTTCAACAACTCGGGGGGCACCCGTTCACATCCAAACCGTGGACGGGCATCGACGATCCGACGCATCGCCTCGATCAACGGCCGATCCGTGGCCGGCCGCTTGAGCCGGTACCGCTGCGTGCTCCTCGGCTGGGCCAACGCCCGACACGCCCGGCGCTCACTTACGTGATCGTGCCCCAAACGGCGACGGATCGCTTCTAAGGTGCGACGCCGGCGCTCGGGGTTCCCAAGTTTAGCGCGAGCGCTGTCGAAGCCATGGGCGTGTCGCCTCCCTCAATATCTGGGTGTCCAACGCCTGCTCAGCCACGAGCTTCTTGAGCCGGGCATTTTCCTTCTCCGTCTCTTTGAGCTGCTTGGCCATCACCGGGTCCATCCCGCCGTGCTTCATCCGCCAGCGGTAGTACGTCTGCTCGCTGGCGCCGAGTTGGCGGCAGACCTCAGGCACCTCCAAACCCTTGCCCAGTTCCACGTCGGCCTGACGCAGCGTCGCCACAATCGGTTCCGGACTATGTCGCTTCTTCATCAGAGAATCCTTTCCGCCCGCAGGCCAAGAAGATTCTCTCACTCAAATCAAATCAATCTTTCCGGAGGGGGTCATGAGAGTTGGCATCGCGCTTCGGCTCGAGTAGCCGAGCAAAGATCGGCCGCTCACTGCGGCGATACGTCGGATCGTCGACTCTCGTCCGCGGTTTTGCTGCGAACGAATTCTCCCCGAGTTGGTCAAAGCGGGTTGGTCGTTAGGGCGCGAACGGTTTCTTCGTGTCTGGAAGAAGGAAACAGGGTGAAGACCCGTGCACGAGGCACATCCCATTCAAATGGCTGTGGTATCACTGGGGTACACCACACGGCGAAGACGTGGAACGATCGTCTTCGCGTTCTAGTAAAGTATTTGCCTACTCTCTGAAAAAAGAATCCACAAGGCAAAGTTGACGAAATTTCTTTGTTTTCTTTTGTTTTTCACGTATCACGAATGATTATCGTGTACCGCGTGTTCGCCCGCCTCACTCCCCTTTTTGCCACAATCCCGATCGCGCCCAACCGGTGACGCCTCGGGCCTCTGAGTGCGCGGGACACCTCGCGTTGGAAAACCCATGGCCAAACCTGCATCAAACTCGGGGGGCCCTAAGAAGGGTTCTTCATTGCCACCCCAGACGGCGGGCTTCCGGCGGACGCGTCAAGACCACGCGGGCGAAACGGCGGAGGACTATGTGGAAGCGATCGCGCAGCTCGCGGACGACAACGGGCATTGCCGCGTGAAAGACTTGGCGACGCGGCTGGGCGTGAGTCACGTCACCGTGATCCGCGTCACGCAGCGGCTGACCGAGCAAGGGCTGATCGCGACCGAGCCGTACAAGCCGCTGCGACTGACCCAAAAGGGGAAGCGGCTGGCCCAGGCGTGTGCCGAGCGTCACGCCGCGGTGGTCGCGTTCCTGCTGAAGCTCGGCGTGAATGAACGCACCGCCGCCATCGATGCCGAGGGCATCGAGCACCACCTCAGCGAAGAAACGCTGCGGGCCATGCGGACGTTTACAAAAACTTGAATGCGATCAGTCACGACGCCAACGCTGTGTGAGCGGCACCAGTGACAACAGCGCGGCCAATGCTCCCGGCTCGGGCACCACCGCCGAGTGACTCGCGAAACTAGGCGCACCGACCGCCCCCCAGTTGTTCAGCACCGCGTTGAGTTCTTCTTGGTCTACTTGTGTGGTCGTCAATCCGTCGGTGTTGGACCACAGGCCGCGTAGCCCGCCCCAATTGTTTAGCACCAGATTCAGGTCGCCTTGCTCGACCTGCCCCGAATCGTCGAAGTCGCCGAACACGCCCCCGGGGATGGCGAAGGTCACGGAGGTCACGACCGCCGCAACCGCCCCGCCACCCGTCGGTTGGTTGTATGCGACGTCGGCCGTGATTCCGGCGACCACCTCGCCCGTCAGATCGCTCACGATGTTCACGGCATCAAAGGTCCCAGAAAGGAACGCCGAACTTAGGTCGCCGAGCGACCCGACACCCACCAGCACCGAGTAGCTTTGGCCATCCAAGACCGTGGGGTCGGCCGCAGCGACGGCGTCGAGGCGTAGCTCGAGGGTGCCGTCGAGCGTGACCGCCCGGTCCTGATAGAGCAACGTGCCGAAGTCACGAGAGCCGCCGTTGAAGTTCGCGATCGAGACGAGCGCGCCCGCGTGGGTCTGCGTGTAATCGCCGACCTCCGCCTCCAACGCGCCGAACGGCGTGGTCTGACCGAACAAGCCTTCAACTTCCACCCGACCCGCGTTCGTGATCTCAGCCAGGTACTGACTCCCGTCGTTGCTGACGCCGGTCGGGTCTTCGGCGAACCGAAGCGTGCCGCCCGCGGCGATCTCGAGGAGCCCCTCGTCCCCACCGAGCGCCCCGCCCTGAAACCCTTGACGAAGTTCCAGCCGCCCGCCATCGGCCACACGAACCCCCTGCCCCAGCGGATCGAGGAGCAGCGCCGAGCCGTCGTTGAACACCGCGTCACCGCGGACCTCAAATAACCCCGCGACCTGCACTTGCGTACCGGCTCCGGCCACAAAACCACCCGCGACCTCGATCGAACCGCCGTTGGCTACAACCTCGCCGTCGATCAGGTTGACATCGGCTTCCAACACGAGCCGGTTGCCGTTCTGCACAAACAGCGTGGGCGCAAACCCGCCGGGCACCGGATTGTCGCGCAGGGTGACCTGCCCGCCGCGCACCGTCGCAACGTCGGCGATCGAGCCAAACGCCGACGTACCGCTTTGCACGAGGATGTCGCCTTCGAGCGTCCAGTCGTGCTCCATCCATAACGTCGAGCCGTCACCGAGTTGGATCGCGGTGCCGAACGGATCGAGCAAGGGCTGCGAAACCCGCAGCGTCGCGTTCGTATCGACTTCCACCTGGGCGAGGTTTGTGGTGCCGTCCAGATCGACCGGCCGGTCGGCGTCGTCGGCGAGAATCCAGAGTTGCGTGCTTGGCGGGGGCGGCGGGTTCAGGATCGGTAGCGGTCCTGCGAAGCGTGCAAGGATGCGGCCGTCGTTGATCAACGCCGGGTTCCCGGTTGGGCTGGACACCGAACCGAACCGGAGCACGCCCGAGCCTTCGATCGATCCGCCCGAATTGATCAGCGTCCGCCCGTTGACCTGCACCAAGGCGTCTCTTGGTCCGGGTCCGCCGTTGGCATCGGTGGGTAGGATCGAGTTGAGCAGCAAGGCCGCATCGCCCGTCCCGCCGTTGGTGTTGTCGAGAGTCAGGTCGCCGCCGACGATCAAGCCCGGCGTCGCCGCAGGGCCCGCACCGGAGACGCCGTCGATCCGCAGGCTCTGATTCGAGTTATTCTGGGTCAGAAAGTTGACGTCGGCGAGCGTCTCGAGCGAGTGCGCCGTCGTGGGGTTCTTGAGCGTTCCGGACTGCGCGTTGCGTAAACCCGTCCGGTCGGCGTCGATGCTCGCCACGCGCAGATCGGCCGTCGCAAATGGCGTCCCCGCAAGACCGAAGATCAACACGTCCGCCACGCCCGGCGACTGATCCGGGTTCCAATTCAACGGGTCGGACAGCGCATCGGTCGCCCCGCCGCCGTCCCACGTCAGCGTGGCCGCGCCCGCCGACCCAGCCGCCAAGCCCGCCGCCAACACACCGCTCAATCCACACGCCATCTTCCATCCCTGCATCGCGGACTCCTCCCTAGCTACGCCATGACGCAAGCTCGCAAAACAGCATTGCAACCCCGCGCGCCGGAAACGTCAAGCGTTTTCGAAAACCTCGCCCCACGGCTTCAACCCTCCGTCAATCTGCCCATCCGCCTCCCCTAGTGCTTCACCGGCGGCAGCATCAACCGGCTGCACGTGAGAGTGTGGCCACCATCCCAAGCCCCGGCTCGGGAACGATGCTCGAAAAATCCGCGAAGTTTGGGGCGCTTCAACTGCCCCAGTTGCTCAGCACCGCGTTGAATTCTTCTTAATCCACGCCGGTCGCCGCGAAGTTGCTCAAATTAGACCAAACGCCACGTGACTCGCCCTAGTTGTTGAGCACGAGATGGAGATCACCCTGCTCGACCGTGCCGTTGCCCGTGAAGTCTCGGACCGAACCCAAGGCGGCCGACGCGAATGCCGATCCAGGAGTTGCAACCCACACCGCCCTAGCCCAAAAAATCTGCTTCCCATCTAATGCCCCTGCGTATCGCCGACCCGGCCAGTTGCCAAGGAAATCCTCCAACCGTGGCTTCCGTCAAAAATGACCAGCATCTATGATGGACTGACTATGCCCCGCAACATGACCCTCACCGAGAAGATCTTTGCCCGCCACGCCGGCCGCGCCGACTGCGCTCCCGGCGACAACCTCTGGCTCGACGTCGATGTGCTCATGACGCACGACGTCTGCGGCCCGGGCACGATCGGCATCTTTAAGAAAGAGTTCGGCGAAAACGCGGAACCCTGGGACAAGGAACGCGTCGCGATCATCCCGGACCACTACGTGTTCACTGCCGACGGAAAAGCCCATCGCAACATTCAGATCCTGCGGGACTTCGTCAAACAGCACAACCTCAAGTACTACTACGACCCCGACTTCCTGGATACGGATGAAGGCTCGGGTTTCCCGAACCCGTACCGCGATCCGAACCAGACCAACTACAAGGGCGTCTGCCACAAGGCCCTGCCCGAGGAAGGCCACTGCCGACCCGGCGAGATCCTGCTGGGCACGGACAGCCACACCTGCACGGCCGGCGCGTTCGGGCAGTTCGCCACGGGCGTGGGCAACACCGACGCGGCCTTCACGCTCGGCACGGGCAAAACGTGGATGAAGACGCCGCCGACGATGCGATTCGATTTCCACGGGACCATCCCCGCGTACCTCACGGCCAAGGATCTGATCCTCGCGGTGATCGGGCAGATCGGCTTCTCGGGCGCCACTTACAAGGCGATGTACTTCACCGGCGAAGGCATCGGCTCGCTCACGCTCGAAGACCGGATGACGCTGACCAACATGGCCATCGAAGCCGGCGGGAAGAACGGCATCTGCGATGTCGACGAAAAAACGCTCGCTTACGTTCGCGCCCGCTCCAACCGCCCCGACTGGGACGTGCTCGAAGAAGACGACGGCGCGGAGTATTGCTACCAACACGCGTGGGACCTAGGCACGCTCGAGCCATTGGTCGCCAAGCCGCACAGCCCGGACAACAAAGCCTTAGCCCGCGAGTGCGAAGACCAGAAGCTCGACCGCGCGTACATCGGCAGCTGCACCGGCGGCAAGATCACCGACATGATCATGGCCGCCAACATCCTGCACGACGCGGGCAAGTCGGTCGCGATCCCCACCTTCGTCGTGCCCGGCTCCACCGAAGTGCACAGCGACATGCTCCGGCTCAACCTCTACGGCGAACCGCTGGACGAATCCTCGTCGGACGCTAAAGCCAAGACCGCGGTCTACGCGGCCCTCGAAAACGCAGGCTGCGAAATGGGCCCCGCGTCCTGCGCCGCGTGCCTGGGCGGACCGACCGATACCTTCGGCCGACTCAACGAGCCGCTGCAGTGCATCAGCACGACCAACCGAAACTTCCCCGGCCGCATGGGCCACAAGGAAGCCGGCGTCTGGCTCGCGTCGCCGCTGACCGCCGCGGCTTCCGCGCTCACCGGCCACGTCACCGACCCCCGCGAGTTCGTCAGCGCCCCGATCGCGACCGGCTCGGCGGGCGTGCTGTAGAAACCGGCAAACACCGCCACGACGGTAGGCTGAAGCGATGGTGCAACACGACCCTTTGCTGGTGGCGAACGGGCACGGCGCGTTTGTATTCGAGAAACCGACCGACGCCCGCGGCGTCGTGACCCGGTTGCGTGGCGGGGAACGGGTTTATCACACCGGCGGCTCGAAAAACGGCTGGTTCGAAATCTTCGGCGGCGCATTGGCGGCGGGCGGCTCGGCGGAACGTGGCGATCGCGGTTGGGTTCTGGCCGAGGATCTGGTGCCGTGCGACCCGGCCGACCCCAGCCGGACCGTGCGGGGTAACGACGACGACGCAGCGTGGCGGCGCGTGTCCGCGTTGTTGGCGCTGGGCTTCGACGAAGCGACGCGGAAGCGTCGGCCGGCCACGCTGGAACTGCCCGGCGGCGCCTGGGTGCGGGTCGCAGATTTCATGGGCGGCGACCCGGCCGAAGACGAACGCAACCCGTTGGAAGCCGGCGACTGGTTTCGCATCATGACTCCCGGCGGCCGCGACGCCTGGGTTCAGTCTGCCGACGTCACCCCGCATGACATGGCATTGCTCGATGAGCTTCGAAGGTTCGTCGGTCGGCCATACGTCTGGGGCGGCAGCGACGGTTTCGGCATGGACTGCTCGGGGCTGGTGGCGTACGCCGCGCGATGGCGACTGAGCCATCCACACCAAACCGGAACCATTCGGCCCGACGCCTCGATCGACGGGCACGCGCTTTGGCTGCCGCACTCGGCACGCCGCCAATTCGGCGAAGCTTGGCCGGCGCTGGCAACGGCCGGCGAAGACCGAAGCCTCGACGACATCGCGGGCAACGCAAGCGACGCGGCACGGCGTGACGCGCTGGGTTCTGCGGCACGCACGCGTTGGGCGAGCGTCGTACAACCGGGCGACATCGCCTACTTCGCGATGGGCGGCAAGCGAGTCGACCATGTAGGTTTTGTCGAATCGCTCGACGACGCGACCGGCGAGGCGACGCTCCTACACGCTAGCAGTGCCGGCCAAGGCGGCATACCGGCCGGGCCTTGCGTGCGACGCGAGTTGCTCTGGCCGCAAGGCGACGCGTTTCCCAACAAACTCGCGGCACGCATGGTCGGGTTGCGTCGGTTCAAGCATGTTGATGTCGCGACGCACCGAGCGGACACGTGAGCGCATCCGGATGGCTATGGCTCACGGCGGGTTACGGGAGCTGGGTTGCCTTCGCGAGTCTGGTCGCTGCCGCCCTAGTTGCTTGGGACAAACGGCAAGCCCGCCGCGATCGCTGGCGTGTGCCCGAAGCAACGTTGCATTTGTGGGAAATCCTCGGTGGCTGGCCGGGTTCTCTTTGGGCACGACGACGCCTCCGGCACAAAACGGCGAAACGCTCGTACATTTGGAAAGCGCGGCTCATGGTCGGCTTGCATGGCCTCGCGGTGCTGATGGCGGTGACCTGGCTTTCCCGCATATGAGTCATGAGAAGATTACGTAAATTCCCCATGAAGACGTCCGGGGCCGACGACCGATAGTCACAATTCGACGCTTACGGTGCAGGTAGTTTTCGGCCACGGGGGGTGGCCGACGCCGACGCGTGACGGCTTTGGGGAGTTTCTATGTGCGATGCGGCAGGTGCGAGTTCGTCTCTGGATATCACCGCGCTCCGAGCGGGCAAACAGCTTGCTCATAGCCTGTACGACGGGCAGGGTCGGTTGTTGCTGGCGTCGGGCACGATGATCACGGACCACTTCCTGGAGATGCTGCGCAGCCGAGGCATTGAGCGCGTCCAGACGGATCAACAACCGGACCCCTCGCCAAAGGATCTGACGGAATCCCCGGCGGAGACGCCGGCATCCGATACAGCCTGCTCATCCCGAACCGACCGCTTCGCGGACACCGACACGCCGGCCAACCCGGAAGCTTTCTCTCTGACCGACCGGACACGGCCCGAGAAAACCCGTCTCGATCCGGACGCGTTCGAGCACGCCAGCCAACAAGCCGCCGCCCACGCCGAGCAACTTCTCGGCGCTTGGGAAGATCAGGGCCACGCCTGGCTCGAAGCGACGCGTTCTCCTTCGCCGGGGCATTCCCTCGACGCCGGACCGGCCTCCGAACTCCTGAATGAAGTCCTCCCGGTGATGGCACTGGACGTGGACCTCGCCGCGGTCATGGTCGGCCTCTCGAAAACCGCTCGGCAGCCGATCCTGACCCACGGTGTCCGCACCGCCCTGGTTGCGATGCACCTTGCCCAACAAGTCGGCTACCCCAACGAACGCATCATTGACGCCGGCGTGACCGGCATGCTCGCCGACATCGGGATGGCTCGGCTTCCCGAATACCTGATCTCAGCAAACCGGCCGCTCAAACCGACCGAGTGGATTGACGTCCATCGCCACCCCGCTTACTCGGCCGACCTGCTTGAACATGCGGGCGTGTCCACGGATGTCCGCATCGCGATTTACCAACATCACGAGCGCATCGACGGCTCGGGATACCCCCACGGCCGGAAGGGGTTTTTCCTTCACCCGCTTGCCAAGCTCCTGGCCGTGGCGGATACATACGCGGCGCTGTCGGAGCCTCGGCACCACCGTCCCGCCCAGTCGGCACACCACGCGGTCAAGGCCGTTCTGCTGGGGGTCAAGGCCGGCCAACTCGACCCGACCGTGGGCAAGCTGCTGGTGGATACCGTCGGGCTCTTTCCCGTAGGATTGCGGGTGGACGTCCGCGATCGCGAGGCCAAATCACATCAAGCCCCGATCTCGGCCCAGGTGCTTCGAAGCCCGGCCGAACATCCGGACCGCCCGTTTCTGGTCACGCTCGACGCCCAGGGGCAGCCCACCAAAAAGAAGATCGATCTCGCGGTACGCGACGAACTGGCCGTGATCAAGGTGTATAACCCGGACGAGCTCCCCGACACCAGTTTGAACGCGGCATAACGCGGGAACCGCGTGTCGCCACACGGGGTGCGATTTAGGTTCGTTTGACCATCGGCCGACCACGCTCGGGCTCCGACACCGATTTGCCGAGCAGATCGAGCTTGGTTTCCAATGCCGTCGCCATGGTTTGCAGCGTGGTTTCGCGTAGGTAGTCGCTGATCTGACTTCGCACGGGCTTGAAGTCTTCGTGTTGGGGACAAGGCTGCTTGTCGTTGCACGCGGCAAGGCCGACCACACAGCGGTTGACGTGTTCCTTGCCATCGATCGCTTCGACCACGTCCATCAGACGAATCTTCTCGGCCGACTTGGCCAACGCGTAGCCGCCGCCGCGCCCCTTCGCACTAATCAGTAGCTTGGCTTCAACCAACTCACGGAGCACTTTGGCGATGAACGGGGCGGGCAGATCCGTGCCCTGACAGATATCGCCAACCTGTACATAGCGGTCTCCAGCAATCACGGCGAGGCGGCAAAGCGCGCGGATCGCGTACGCACAGGTGGTGGAGTAGAGCAAGGGCATGACCGAAATATCATACCTGAAGGTCTCTGAAGGTGTCTAGAGATTTCGTTCTTGGAAACTTGAGTCTGGAATCCGCAGATAACCGTTAAGCGGGTCCTGGGCCTACTCTTTAGAGATGAATGGGCTCTTGGTCGTGGATAAACCGGTCCATTGGACCTCCATGGACGTGATTCGAAAAGTCCGCCGATCCGCCCGGGACGGCATGCGAGAAGCCGGCCACGACATCAAACGTGTCAAATGTGGACACGCCGGCACGCTCGACCCGCTGGCCACCGGCGTGCTTGTCGTGGGCATCGGCAAGGCGACCAAACGCATGGCCAACATCATGGGGCAGGCCAAACGTTATGTCGCGGACGTCAACCTCGAAGGCTTCACGCCCACCGACGACGCCGAGAGCGTGGACCGGGTGGAGCGTATCTCAATCGAGGCGCCGCCAACCCGCGTCGCCCTCGATGCCGCCCTAAGCACGCTGACGGGGGACATCCTCCAAACCCCGCCCGCCTACTCGGCGATCCACGTCCAAGGTCGTCGGGCCTATCAGCTCGTGCGCGATGGGCACGATGTCGAACTCAAACCTCGACCCGTCCGCGTTGATTGGATCGAGGTCCTCGCCTTCGCGTTCCCCCATCTCACGCTCGACATCACCTGCGGCAAAGGCACGTACATCCGCAGCCTCGCGCGCGATCTCGGAAAAGCCCTGCGGACGGGCGGGTACCTCACCGGCCTTCGCCGCACCGCCGTCGGCGACTTTACACTCGAACAAGCGCTGCCGATCGAGCGTTTCGAGACGCCGCTGCATGCCGAGGATCTCATCCCGATCGCTTTGGACTAAGCGATCCGTTCCAGGGCCCACGCGCCCGTGACGTTGATCACCTCCGAATCCGCCGCACGGTCCGCCAGCGCGTGTGCAACGTGAGCGTGCAAACACTTGACCTTCGTAAAGTCTGCCACGCCCCCGACGCCACGGTCGCGTAACGCTTCGACCCAACCCCGCCGTGTCACGAGCGTCCGCTGCTCCAGATCGAGCATCGCCCAACGCGCCGCCGCGTAACGCGCGTGATCCGCCTTGAGAAACGCAGCAAAACCTTCGTCACCCGCGACGCGCTTCTCGAGACGTTTGATCCAACCTTGCCGCTCCAAATCGGCCACGGCGCGATGGAGATCGCCGTCCCGCAACCAGTACGTCGTCGGAAACGGCTCGATGCGATGACCTGAAATCTTCAATGGATGCACGCGGTCATAGCCGGCGTATGAGCCCACCGTGCTCACGGCTCGTGCCGCTCGACGTAGAACATCGAGTCGGCCGTGCGGGGCCCAAGCATGTGCCAACTCAGCGGGAACTTCAAACCCAATCCGCAGTACGCCTCGAACACCCGACGGGCCCAGTCATACTGCTGCTCGATGTTTTTCTCGACACGACGCACATCAGCCGGCGGGATAAAGCTACAGGTCTGGTACGACCAGTTCGGGTCGAGCCGAACAATCAGATGGCCTTCGTTCCACTCGATCGGGTAGCCCTGAAGCGGGCCGGAGCCGGTGTCGGGCGTGTGGAACCAGTAGCAGACGAAGCGATCCTTGTCGGCCACCGAATGGTTCTGCCCGCCGCCCTTGAGCAGCTTGGCGTGGCTGACGCGTGAGGCGGGCATGCCCCACTTGTTTTTCGCGAGCCAGATGCGTCGATCCGAGACGTCGTAAAGCCCAACATGCGGATAGTCCCCGCGGAGCTTCTCGGTGCAAAACGACTTATTGATCGCGCGGGTCGACGGCGAGTTCAAATCCGGTGGCACTGACGAGCCGGCGGCCCGGGAAGAATTGGTTTGAGGGTCGATCACGTTGGGCATGGCCACGTTCTTGAGTGCGTCGTGCGGACGCCATCCGTGGCGACAAACCCCTATCGTAAGGCAACGCTGCAGCGAAATCAGCCGAATGCGGTAAAACGCCCGCCCAATGTCCGAGAAATAGGAAATTCTCTGATGACCGAACCCGCCCCCAGCACCCCGACCGCTCCCACTTCGCCCATCGCCACGGCCTGCCCGCCAAGCTCAGGCACGTTCGCGGGCAGGGTGCCCCAGGCCGACCCGCCAATGCTCCGCCTGGATATCCCGCACACCGATTACGTCCTGCACCTGGTCCTCGATGGCGACCTTCCGACGAACCCGCAGCCCGGCGACAAGCTCACCGGCACCCTCCACGCCGAAGCCCTCCGCGTCGACACCATCACGGCCGGCGGCCGCTACGTCGAACCCGGCGTCGGACGACCGCGCCGCGTGCAAGGCACGATCGTCGGCGGCAACCCGTCCGAGAACACGCTGTTCGTCAAAGCCGGGGCCGCGACGCTCGCCTGTTCCCTGACCGATAACCGCCAATCCGTCGCCGATTTCCACTTGCACGACATGGTCAGCTTCGACGTCAAACGCGGCGCAAGCTTTCGACCGATCTGATCGACAACGGCGGCATCCAAGCCCCGCTCGATCCGTGACCCACCCAAGCCCCGCTCGCCCCATGACTGATTCCCTCCAACGCGTCCTCGTCACCGGCGGTGCCGGCTTCCTCGGCTCCCACCTCTGCGACCGGCTCGTCGCCCAGGGACACGACGTCATTTGCCTCGACAACTTCTTTACGAGTCAGAAAACCAACGTCGCCCACCTGCTCGACCACGCCAACTTCGAGCTCGTCCGCCACGACGTCACCGAACCCATCACCCTCGAGGTCGACCAGATCTACAACATGGCCTGCCCCGCGTCGCCGGTGCATTACCAATACAACCCCATCAAAACCATGAAGGTCAGCGTCATGGGCGCGATCAACATGCTCGGCATGGCCAAACGCACCGGCGCCCGCATCCTCCAGGCCTCCACCTCCGAGGTCTACGGCGACCCCAC
>JBCCDN010000089.1:0-11951 GCA_039030755.1 Planctomycetota bacterium
CCCGTGACCGCGAGGTGCGAACGCACGAGATGGCTCACAAGAACGCGGCGGGACAGCACGCGACATCCGGCCCAACGTACTCGTATCAAACCGGACCGGACGGGCAGAAGTACGCGGTGGGTGGGAGCGTGGGGATCGACCTGTCGCCTGAAGACACGCCCGAGGCAACGATCAAGAAGATGGAGGTCGTACGTCGCGCTGCGTTGGCCCCGGCCGAGCCTTCGTCGCAAGATCGCAAAGTCGCGGCTCAGGCCTCGCAGATTGCTGCCCAAGCGAGGCAGGAAAAGCAGCAGGTCGAAGCAGATCAGGAAAGCGAAGCGGCCAGGCTAGAGAGTACGGAAAGCGTCGCGGTTTCTAACGACGATGCGAATCCGGCCACTGATGCCGTTTCGCTCGGCGAACGTGAGCCACTGGACGTTTACGCCTGACGACACAAACTGCCGTAGTCTGGCCGCTCGCCCATGCTGGATTTCGCAGACCAACCTTACGCGTGGATCAAGCCGGTGCCCAGCCCGGTGCTCGGACCGCTGATGCGGTGGAACAATGCTCGGCGGTTTCTGCCGAAGGTCAAACGGATCGTAGAAGTGAGGGTCGAAGGCGGAAACGACTTGCGATCGCGATTGGCATCGGGCGATCGGCTGGTACTGCTGCCGAATCACCCGACGCACGCGGACGCCGCGGTTTTCATGGAGGCGTTGCGGCAGTTGGGTTTATCGTCGCAGTTGATGGCGGCGTACGACGTGTTCTTGCGGAGTCGGTTGGATCGATTTTTGATGCGTCGGCTCGGGGCGTTCAGTGTGGACCGGGATGCTTCCGATCCGCGACCGATCAAGCATGCGATGGAGGTCCTGTCGGTGGGGAAGTCTGCACTGACGATTTTTCCTGAGGGCAACGTGTACCTGGAGAACGACCATGTCGGGCCGTTCCAAGAAGGCGCGGCGTTCCTGTCGCTGCGAGCGCAGCAGAAGCTCGGCGACGCGGGTCGGATTCTGGCGGTGCCGGTCGCGATCAAGGCCAGCTTTGTGGAGGACGCTCGGCCGGAGGTGCGCAAGCGGCTCACGCGATTGGCCGAGGCGGTCGGCGTTCCGGGGTTGGACGCGACGCCGGACGCGAGCGACCCGCGCTCGGCGCTGATGCGGCTGGGCACGGCGGCGATGAAGCGGAATTTGAAACTGCGCGGGTTGGACTGCCCGTGGGAAACGCTCGGCGATGAAGCCGATGAGCATGCGGATTTACCGGGGTTGATCCGTTGCGCGGCCTCGGGGATTATCGATCGGCTCGAAGCGAAGCTGGACCTTTCGCCGCGTGACCCCGACGCGTTAGCCGAGCGCGTCCGTGCTTGTCGGCGGGTGATCCACGACGTCAGGGTCGATCCGAGTCGCGAAGCCGACCACGCGGCGGCAGCGACATGGGCGGATGAGGCGATTTTGGCCTTACGTTTGATGAGCTACCGCGGTACCTACTTGGCTGAGAAGACAACCGTGGACCGCGTCGCGGAGACCGCCGAGAAACTGGAAGAAGATGTATTCGGCAAGATGCCCGAGCCGATGGGCGATCGCTTGGCGGTGGTGCGTTTTGGTGAGCCGATCGATTTGCGTGAACGGGTTTCCGGGGGTGGCAAGCTGCGTCATGTTGTCCGAGCGGTCACGGCCGAAGCAGAGCAAGGCGTTCAGGCTGGGCTCGATGCGATCAACGCGACGCTGGATACGCCCGGAGCGGAAGATTGGCGTGCGTAACGCCGACCTTTGATGGTTCAATCCGTACAACGAAAGTTCAACATGCCCGACCGAGATTTTTTGAACGATCGCGACCGCGCGTTCATCGCACGGCAAAACATGTTCTTTGTGGCCACGGCTCCCAAGAGCGATCAAGGATTGATCAACCTCTCTCCCAAGGGTTTGGATGGAACGTTTGTGACGATCGACTCGCAGACGGTGGCGTACCTGGACCTCACAGGATCGGGTGTGGAGACGATCGCACACTTGCGGGAAAACGGACGGATCTGCGTGATGTTCTGCGCATTTGAGGGAAAACCGAACATCTTGCGGATTCACGGCATCGGTGACGCGGTCGAGCCGGGCGATGCCGAGTTCGCTACGTTGCGTAAGTACTTCGCGCCGATGGCCGGCGTGCGATCGATCATCCGTGTGCGTATTGGACGCGTGGCCGATTCTTGCGGCTTCGCGGTCCCGCTGTATACCTACGACGGACAACGCGAGGCACTGAATGAGTGGGCGGAAAAAAAGGGGCCCGATGGTGTGCGGGCGTATCAAGAAAAGAAAAACCGCGTGAGCCTGGATGGCCTGCCTGGACTCGGTAGGCTCGAAGACAAAACGGCAACCCGTCGCGGTTAAGCGCGGTTAGGCGCGGTTTGCCGCCGGTTTAATCCGCACCCAACGCGGCGTGGTCGCCGTACCACGTGAGCGTGCCGTGCGTGGGCTCGAGGCCGGAGATCGGGACGTTCTTGGCGTCGACGTGTTCGGCTTCGTACAGGTCGTGGACCCGTCCGAGCGCGGCGTGCTTGCCCTTGCCGACCACGAGGACGGCGAGTTGCCACGCAGCGTTCAGGAGTGGATAGGTCATGGTCAAGCGTGGCGGAGGGACGACCTTCTCGCCGTCGTTCTCGCAGATCCAACGGTCACCCACACACAGCGCCGGCGACTCGGGGAATAGCGACGCGGTGTGGCAGTCGCCGCCCATGCCCAGGAGCACGAAGTCCAGCCGCGGACATGCTCCGTCGGCGACCTTCATTCCGAACGCCGCTTCCATCGCCGCCTCGTACCTGCCCGCGGGGTCGTCCTCCATCACCGGCATCGGGTGCAACTGTTCCGCCGGAATGGGCAAGTGATCCACGAGCGATTCGCGAAGCATCTTCCAATTCGACTTGTTGTGATCCTCCGGGACTTGCCGTTCGTCGACGACCCAGACGTGCGTTTTGGCCCAAGGGATCGCGCGGAACTTGGGATCGGTCACGAGCCGCACATAGAAAGGTTCGGGCGTGCCGCCGCCCGATAGCGCAAGATGGAAGACGTCTCGCCGCTCAATCGATTCGATCGCTGAGGACATCAACGCTTCGCCGAGTTTCTCGAAAAGGGTTTCGGTGTCGGGCGCAGCGACAGTTCGGCCGGGAAGCTTCAGCATCTCCGCAACCTAGCAAGTCGCCGGACCGATATCACACGGGAGCAACTCAATCGTTCCGCCAATACCGCCCATCCTTGGCCATCATCACGTCCGCGGCGCTGGGACCCCAGGTGCCGGCGTTGTAATTCGGCAATTGGTCGTCGGGGTTGTTGGCCCAGTAATCGAGGATGGGTTGGCAGGCGTGCCACGAGCTTTCGATTTCGTCGCGGTGCTTGTAGTTGGTCTGGTCGCCACGCAGGCAGTCGTATAGCAGCACGGCGTAGCCATCCGGAGGCTGCACCTTCCATTGGTCTTCGTAATCGAAGTCCATCACGACGTCTTTGATGCCCATGCCCGTGCCGGGGACCTTGCCCTCGAAACGCAGGCGAATGCCCGGGTTGGGTTGCACGGAAATCAGGATCTGGTTCGGGCGGAATTGCCGGGCCTGCTCGCGAAACAGCTTGTGCGGCGTGGGCTTGAGGTAGACGACAATCTCGGTTTTCTTTTGCGCCATCGCCTTACCGGAGCGCAGATAGAACGGCGTGTTGCCCCAACGCCACGTGTCGATATTGAATTTCACCGCCGCGAAGGTGTCGGTCTGGCTTTGGGGGTCGGTTCCCTCCTCGTCGCGATAGCCGATGACGTTCTCGTGCTTGACCGCGCCCTCGCCGTACTGGCCGCGGACCGCGATATGGGGAATCTCGCGTTCGGTCGGGACACGAAGCGCTTTGAAGACTTTGATTTTCTCGGTCCGCACATCTGACGCATCCATCGTGATCGGCGGCTCCATCGCGACGATCGACGCAACCTGTAATAAATGGCTTTGCACCATGTCACGCATCGCGCCGCCGGAGGGGCTGTCGTAATAGGCCCCGCGCCCCTCGACGCCGACGGTTTCGCTGGCGGTGATCTGCACGTGGTCCACGTACCGGTGGTTCCAGATCGGCTCAAACATCGAGTTCGCAAACCGCAGCACCATCAGGTTCTGCACCAGTTCTTTGCCGAGATAGTGATCGATGCGATAGATCTCGTCCTCGTCGAAGACCTGGGCCAGCACACGGTTGAGCTGCGTGGCCGACTTGGGGTCCGAGCCGAACGGCTTCTCGATGACGATGCGTTGCCACGGCGGCTCGTGCGTGTCGATCGTGCAATACTTCCGGCCTTCGGTGACCATGCCGTGCGCGCCGATCTGCACGATGATCGGCTCGAAGAACTGCGGGGCCATCGACAGGTAAAAGAGCACGTTCGCGCCGAGTTCGTGGGTCTTCTGTACTTCGCAGATACGGTCCATCAGGCACGGCCAACCGTCGCTCTTGGTTGCGTCGGTCGGCTCGTAATGAAGCACCTCGGCGAACTTGTCGAAATCCGCGCGGCTCTCGAATTGGTCTTTCGAAAATTCAAACACCTCGTCGCGGTAGCTCGCATCGGTGAACTTGCTGCGGGAGACGCCTAGAATCGAAAAGTCCTTCGGAGCCTGGCCCTGTTTCCAGAGGTAGTACAGGGCCGGGATCAGCTTACGTTTCGTCAGGTCGCCCGACGCACCAAAAATGATGATCAGGCAGTTGTCGGGGCACTTGATGGGATCGGTGGCGCTGGGCATGGGTGCATGCTAATCCGTACAGGGTTGGCGATTCCAGACGCGCGGGGAGAAGACGGTTCTTACACCGCAGCGGCGCGTTTGCGTAGATGGATCGAAACCAGCATCAAGTCTGCCGGGTTCACCCCCGCCAGGCGTGACGCCTGCCCCAGGGTGGTCGGGCGAAACTTGGCGAGGGTTTGCGCGGCCTCGGCGCGTAAGCCCGTGATCGCGCCGTAGTCGACCTCAAGGGGCAATGCCTCGTGTTCCTGTTCGGCCATGCGAGCGAGCTCGCGCTGCTGCCGAGCGATGTAACCGCCGTACAGACGCTCGGCTTCGAGGTACGCCGCGACGCACGGATCGGCTTCGTCTTGCGCTTCGGCAAGCGCTCGTCTGCGCTCGAACAGTGCCCAGCGATCGTGATCCACCAGCCCGAGCGTCCGCCCTTCCGGGGTCAGCCGCCACGCCGCGTTATCGCTGCGCAAGTGCAAGCGATGCTCGGCCCGGCTCGTAAACATCCGGTAAGGCTCGCGCGGCGTCTTGGTGACCAAGTCGTCCAGCATCACCCCGAGGTACGCCTGCTCCCGTGATAAACGCCAGCCCCGGAAGTGGTCGCGGGGATCGCCCGAGGGCCCCGCTGTTCGGCAAGCCTCGCCCCAACGCACCGCATTCACGCCGGCGATCAGGCCCTGTCCCGCCGCTTCTTCGTAGCCGCTCGTCCCGTTGATCTGCCCGGCCAGCAAAAGACCCGGCACCAACTTGGTCATGCACGTCGCGTCGATCTGGTGCGGCCACACCATGTCGTATTCGACGGCGTAACCGTGCTTCAAAATCTCGGCGTGTTCACAGCCCGGCAACGCGCGAACGATCTGGTTCTGGACGTCCGGGGGCAGCGACGTACTGATCCCGTTGCAGTAGATCTCGTTCGTGGTCAGCGATTCGGGTTCGAGGAAGACGTGATGCGATGCTCGATCTGCAAAGCGCACAACCTTGTCCTCGATGCTCGGGCAGTAGCGTGGCCCGGCGTCGGCCTCGATGTCGCCATTGTACATCGGCGCGTGCTCAAGGTTCGCGCGGATGAGTTCGTGCGACGCCTCGTTCGTGTGGGTCATCCAACAGACACGCTGCTCGCTCTGGGGAAACCGCGACCGTTCCGTCAGATCACTGAACGGCTGCGGCTCCGCATCCCCCGGCTGCTCGTCCAATCCCGAAAAGTCGATCGTCTCGGCCGCAAGTCGCGGCGGTGTTCCCGTCTTCAAGCGTCCCAACTCGAAGCCGTGCCGCTTGAGTTCCGCGCTAATGCCCACGGCCGTGCCCTCGCCGACGCGTCCGCCCTCCACCTTTCGCGGCCCAGTGTGCATAAGCGCTCGCATGAACGTGCCCGTGGTCAACACCACCGCGTCGGCACGCAGCGTGAACGTTTTCTCGACTTCGCCGATGTCGCCGAACTCGCCGCAACATCCATCCGTCACACAAGCCGGCCCGTGCTCGCCCTCGTACCCGCGGCAGAACACGCCGACACATCGCCCGTCTTCGATGAGCAACCGATCCACCAACCCGCGCACGTGCGTCAGGTTCTCCCGCGTTGCGAGCAGCCGACGCACTTCCGCCGCGTACGCGTACTTGTCGTTTTGGCTCCGTGGCCCACGCACCGCCGGCCCCTTACTCGCGTTCAATACCCGGAACTGAATCCCCGTCGCGTCCGCCGCCAGCCCCATCAAGCCGCCGAGCGCGTCGATCTCGCGGACCATCTGCCCCTTGGCCAGCCCGCCGATCGCGGGGTTGCACGACATCGCGCCGGTCTTGATCGGGTCCATCGTGACCAGCGCGACTCGGCCGATTCGCCCCGCCGAATCCGCAAAACGCTCGCGCAGCAGGTTGCACGCCGCCCAAGCCGCCTCGGCCCCCGCGTGGCCCCCGCCGACCACCACCACGTCGAACTGTCGCCTAAACTCCTGCATCTTGTCAGTTTACGCATCACGCTCGGAGACATCTCGATGGCCGCTCAATCCGTGATCGCTCCCGTCGTGTTTCTTGCTTCGCTTTGTCTCTCGCCCATGCTTTCCACCCACGCCGCCGAAAACCAACCCTGGCAACTCACTTGGTCCGACGAAGGCGTCGGCGACGCCGGGGCTCCGCCGGATCCCGCCAAGTGGACCCACGACGTCGGTGGCCACGGCTGGGGCAACGCCGAGCCGCAGACCTACACCTCGCCCGAACACCCCGCGCCCGCCGGCCTCAATGCCTTCTACGACGGCCAAGGCCACCTCGTCCTCGAAGCCCGCCGCGAAAAGCACGCCGGACCCGACGGCATTGCCGCCGATTTCACGTCCGCCCGACTCAAAACCCAAGGCCGATTCTCGCAGGCCTACGGCCGATTCGAAGCCCGACTCCATCTCCCCCAAGGCCAGGGCATCTGGCCCGCGTTCTGGATGCTCGGCGATTCGTTTGCCGACGTCGGCTGGCCCGCCTGCGGCGAGATCGACATCATGGAATTCATCGGCCACGAACGCCACCGCATCCACGGCACCGTGCACGGACCCGGCTATTCCGGCGCCGACGGCATCGGCCAAAGCATCACGTTCCCTCACGCCGACCGCTCCGGAGGTTTCGCCGACGACTTCCACGTCTTCGCCGTCGAGTGGGAGCCCAACGAAATCCGTTGGTTCGTCGATGACACGCTCTACCACACGCTCACACCCGATCAACTCAACGGCCACGCGTGGGTCTTCAACGCCCCGCACTTTCTCATCCTCAACATCGCCACCGGCGGCCACTGGCCCCAATACCCCGACGAAACCACCACGTTCCCGCAGCGGATGCGGGTGGACTACGTGCGGGTGTATCAACGCGACGAAAAGTCGGTCGGACCTTAAGACGATTCAAGCGCAACAAGCGAATCACGAATCAACGCACTCGGCGTAGAGGCAGCAGCCCCAAGCCGAGCGTCGCCATCAACGCCATACCCGCCGGTTCGGGGATGTCAGAACAGAAACGGACACCAATCGTTCCATCGACGAACGCAAAATCGAGTAGGTCCGGAATATCTCCATTGGCCGAACTAAAAAACGTAAAGGTTCCATTCGCATCGTCACTGAGCGTGATGCGGGCGATCAGAAAGTTTGTGCGGTCGGCAATGAAGTCGGCCCCCGACGGATTGAATTGCGCCTGAAGTCTTGTTGAATTCACTAATAAGTCGGTTAAAGAAGGATCAATATCCACCGGGCCGCCACCTCCCCCGACGCCGAGCGTGCCGACGGTCGTACCTGCGGTTGGCCCGCCTTGGGCGAAAAACGTGTCGTAGGCCAAGTCGGGAAAGAATTCAAAAAAGCGCTCGTTGGGCGGGCTATCACTGCCAATTGGGTCTTGGTAGAAACTTCCGCTAGACAGCTCGAAGAGGATTTGCGAGCCGCTGTACTCGCCGACAAAATCGATCGAAAGGTCGAAGGTACGAAAGCCCGGCAGCACGTCGGCCGGTTTTCGCACTTGGCAGATATGAAAGCCTGTGACTTGCGCCAATGCGGATACGCCGAAGGTCGAAACCAACAACGCGGCGATCAATCTCTTAAGGCTACAACGCATGAAGGGGCTACGGAAAGGTTGTTCTCCAATCTGAACCTATCGAATGGACCCGGGGAACGATAGTGCTTAGCGCGATTATTACGAATTTTCACCAACAAAATCGGTTCGCCTCAGGAGCGATTGCAGCGCCGCCGCGTCGTCCGCCGGCATCTCGCAGAGCGGCAAACGCAATTCGCCCGTGTCGCGATCGAGTAGTTTCAGCGCGGTCTTGACCACAACGGGGTTGACCGCGAGCGTGAGCATGGCCTTACACAACGGAAAGATCGCGTGGTGTGTGCTTCGGGCTTGGTCGTAATCGCCGGCTGATGCCGCGGCGACCATCGCGACCACCCGCGCGGGCGTCAGGTTGCCGAGCACGCTGATGACGCCCGTGCCGCCGATCGACATGAGCGGGAGCGTGAGCGAGTCGTCGCCGGAGATCACGGTGATGTTGTCGCCGGCTTGCTGAAGGATTTCGGACGCGAGGTCGAGCGAGCCGGTGGCTTCCTTGACCGCGATGACGTTCGGGTGCTTGCCCAGCCGCGCGACGGTGTCGGCGGACATCGTGACGTTGGTCCGCCCCGGAATGTTGTAAAGCACAATGGGCAGGTCGACCGCGTCGGCTACGGTCATGAAGTGGCGGTAGAGGCCTTCTTGGGACGGCTTGTTGTAGTACGGGTTGACCATCAGCGCGGCGTCGGCCCCGGCTTTTTTGGCGGCTAGGGTCAGGCTGAGCGCTTCGGTCGTGGCGTTGGAACCCGTGCCGGCGATGACTTGGGCGTCCGGTCGTGGGGAGTTGCGGACGGCATCGATGGTGACTTCGATGACGCGTTCGTGCTCGGCGTGGCTGAGCGTGGGAGATTCGCCGGTCGTGCCGACGGGCACGACGCCGGTCATGCCGGCGGCGAGTTGCTCGGCGACGTTGTGCTTGAGCCGAGATTCGTCGAGTTGGCCGTCGCGGAAGGGCGTGACCAGCGCGGTGTACGCGCCGGCGATGCGGATCGGCGAAGTGTTTTTGGAGGTAGGCATTGAGGCCAGCCTAAAAACTTCCGCGCGGCGTGTCGTCTTGCGAAAGACCTGCCGCATACACGAGAGCAGATCAGCTTCTGGCGTTTTGCAACGCGAGGATTAACTCGATTTTGCCCGCATCCTCGCCGACGGCCCGAGCGATCTCGGCGGCGGACATGCCTTGTCCGTGCAGCTGGAGAACGTCGGCGGTTAACCGGTCGCCGCTGCCGGCGGGGTGGCCCGGACTCTTCACGCCGCTCGTTGCTGAGGGGTCGGATTGGTCTGCGTTGATAGGGGATGTGGGCATACGAGATGTCGCGGGATTCAGCATCGCGAGCCGGGCGTGTTCGAGACGGTCGGCCGCGGCGTCGGCCTGATCGAGCAATGTCTCGAGACGGGCGGCTTTGTTGTCGAGTTGCGCCCCGATACGCCGAGCCATCTCTTCGATCTCGACCGCGAGCGCTTCGATGTCGCGCTTGAGGCCTTCGCGTTGTTTGGCGCGTTCAACCTGCTCGCGTGCGGTGACGTGTTGCGCACCGCGCTTCTTGCGATTGCGGAGGCCGATGAACATGCTCGCGGTTACGAGCAGCACGCCCATCACCAGCAGCGCCACGACGTACGGCGGCTGGTCCGCGAGCGCTTCGACTTGGACGAGCAACGCGAGCATCAGACCTCTGCTCCCGAAGCGTGATCCCGCTGCCACGTAGCCGCGGCCGCTTGCGCCGCGGCCATGGCCTCACGGGTGGTGACACCGTGCTGTTCGGCGAGCCGTTGAACGGAGGCGAATTCGGGTTGCACCACGAGCTGCTCGCCGTTGAGTGAGCCGACCTTCAGTGTGACGTCGCCGAAGGCCGTGGACGCCTCGACGAATTCTCGGTCGAGCACGAGGCGGTCCCACGCACGCCTACGTACGCCGAAGCTGCCGGTCAGTTGGATCAGGCGTTTGGCGAAACGCTCGGCGTCTTCCGGGGTATCAGCGCAGAGCACGCTGACCATCACGCCGGGCCGATGCTTCTTCATCTGGATCGGCGTGGCCCACACGTCGAGCGCTCCGGCGGCAAGGAGCCTCTCGCAGGCGTCGCCAACGACTTCACCGGTCGCGTCGTCGAGGTTGACACAAAGCTCGGTTACCCGCGTGGGCGATACGGATTTCGAACAAGTCTCAGACACGGGTCAAGTGTACCGGTCTTGATGACCGAGGCATGTTGGTGTTGGCTTTACAGTGAGCCCGTGGCTACATCGGAATCGCAAGAAACAATCACGATCACAACGCAGCGGTTGTTCCGCGTGTTGACCGAGAGCCTGCGGAACGACGCGGGTTTACGTGAGGGAGATGGCGTGTTGGTCGCGTGTTCGGGGGGGGGCGACTCGGTGGCTCTGCTACGGGCGTTGCAGGCGCTTGCACCCAAGCGGCGTTGGCGGCTGCGCGTCGAAGCGATTCACGTGCAGCACCATTTGCGAAACTCAGCCGAGGCCGACGCGGCGTTTGTGGCCAAGCTGTGCCGCGACTTGGACATCCAGCATCACCGCGTCGATGTGGACCTAAGACACGGCATGACCGACGGCTCAAACAACGTCGAAGCCCGTGCCCGGCGCGCTCGACTTGAGGCGTTTGTCAACGTGGCCGAGTCGCGCGGTTTGCGTCATGTCGCGACGGCCCACCACGCGGGCGATCAACTCGAGACGGTGCTGATGCGGTTGATGCGTGGCTCGGCCGTCGAAGCAATGGCGGGAATCCGGCCAACGCGTCCGCTTACGCCGGACGTCACGCTCATCCGTCCGCTGTTGCGGATCGACCGCTCGACGCTTCACGGCTACCTGCGGGGGCTCCACCAAACGTGGTGCGAAGACGAAACCAACGCCGACACCACACGGCTTCGTGCAGCGCTCCGAGCTCACGTTACGCCCGAGTTGCTAAGGCGAGCGCCGGCGCTACCCGAGCGTCTGGCCGAGTGGTCGACGCACGCCGCGAGCGTTGGAAGATTGCTCCGCGACGCCGCGGATCGGCTGACTTTTCCGATGAAGCGAGATCGCATTCGTCAAGCGAATGAGGCCGTGTTTCTGCGTGCTTTGCGATCTGAATTGGTCGAGCGTGGGGTAGGTCCCGATGCGCTTTCGGCGTCACACTTGAAAGCGATCCGCCGCGCGGCGATGGATCCGTCGGGGCGAAAACGCGTCTTTGAATTTCCATCGGTACGCGTGCTGATCACGCCAACCGATGTCGATTTCGAAGCCAACCAGACGCGGGCTGAGGCGTGTTAGGTCGGCGATGATGGCTCATCGACAGAGGCCGGCTTCGCTGACTTTGCCGACTCGGGCATGCCCACGCCCCGCCACGTCTCGATCATCACGCCCGCCACCCCCGCCAGCAGCGACATGTCCGCGAGGTTGAAGACCCACGGCCAAACCTCGGAAGAACCGCGCATCCCGCCCTGTCCCGGCCAACGCAACCCGAAGGGCAGCTCCACGCCGGGCAGCATGTGCAGCATGTCCCGCACCGCGCCGTAGAGCACGCGGTCATACAGGTTTCCGAGCGCCCCCGCTAAGACCAGCGCGAGCGACAAGTGATAAATCCACGCCCCACGCGGGCTAAACCAGAACAACCAAGACAGCACGAAAACCGCGACGATGCTTACCGAGATAAAGACCCAGCGCTTGCCCGCGCCCAGCCCAAACACGGCGCCGG
>JBCCDN010000090.1:0-11931 GCA_039030755.1 Planctomycetota bacterium
CGTAGCCCGCGTTCCTGAGCTTCAGCGAAACCACATGGACAATGTGCGATTCATCATCGCAAACCAGGATCAACGGCTTATCGTTCACGTTCGGACTCCTCGCCGCAGCGGCGCCTAGGACATTCCCCCAGATCAATTGTCGGCAATCGGCAAGGTGTAGATGAACGTACTACCGACACCAACTTCGCTTTTCACATCAATCTTGCCTTCGTGCACGGTTTCAACCACGTGCTTCACAAGATTCAGACCCAATCCGGTGCCCTTGGCGACCTTGTTATTGGACTGCACCCGGAAGAACTTTTGAAACAGGTTCGGCAAATCGTCCGCGGGAATCCCCACGCCCGAGTCCTTGACCGAAACCGACACCGTACGGTCGTGCTCATCGACATCCATCCAAACGTCGACGGCTCCGCCATCGGGGGTGTACTTCACCGCATTGGAAATTAGATTCATCGTGGCCTGATAGATCATGTCGCGGTCGGCAAACACCTCAAAACTCGCGGGATAAGGCTGCTCCGTCAGCGTGATCGACTTGGCCACGGCCTGGGGTTGCAAGACTTCGACACATTCTGCAACCAGGGCCGGGAGGGACACCGGTTCGCGGTGGACCTTCACAACGCCCGATTCGATCCGACTGATCGAGAGAATATTGTCGATCAATCGCTGTAGACGGTTTGTCTCGTTCTGCACGATGTCATAGAACTCGACCCGCGTTTCCTCGTCGTGCGCCTCGCCGTCGATCAGCATCTCGATATAGGCCTTGATCGAACTCAGCGGGGTCCGAAGCTCGTGGGACACCTTCGAGACAAAGTCGGACTTCATCTCGGCGATTTCTTTGTCTTTGGTCACGTCACGCAGCACAGTGACCACACCGGTTGCCGACGCTTTTTCCGAAGCATCGCCACCGACACAAGTGGTGGTGACTTGATACGTAGAGCTCTCGCGGAGCTTGTGTTCCACGCTACGCCTCATGGCGGGGCCGGCATCGCGGGTATCTTTGATCAGCTTCACCAATCGCGAATCCACAAGGATCTCTTCAAGCGGACGGCGGAGAGACTGCTCCAGCTCAAATTCCAAGGCCCGCGCCGCAGCGCCGTTCGCGAGGGTGACTTCGTTGAACGCGTCCGTCACCACGACACCATCGGAAATGGCGTTAAGAATGGCTTCCAAATTTCGGCGTTCGGCCTCGCTTACCCGTGAAGTCAGTTCGAGCTCTCGACGGTTTTGGTGCAAGCCATTGATTTCCTGCGTGAGTTGTCGAACCGTCTGCGACATAGCGCGGGCGGCCTGGCTCAAGCTGCCGTTCATTCGCGGCGGTGCCGTCTGTGATTCGGAATCCGCCTGAGCAACGGTGCGCGCAAAGTTGGTCAACGCATCGATATCCCGCTTGGTACTGCGCCCGAGCACCATGGGAAAAGAAGCTGCGATCACCCCTAGCGCGACCGCACCACCGCCCACCATGAACCACGCGGGCTGCGGGAGTGGCGCAAACCACGCCGAGACGCCGGCCGCCAAGCCAGCCGACCCGAAGCAGGTGGTCAGTCCCAGGATGAGTGCGTTTTTTCCGTACGTCGTCACATTTGCCTCGCTGCCATGCGATGCGGTCACCCGCGTCGTCGGATCCCCAGCTTCATGGGTCTTAGTTCATATCCACACCGGCCTGCGTCTCTTCGTTCGCCTGAAGCGATGACAACAAACGCTGCGCCCGCGAGTCTTGCGGGTCGCGTTCGAGAGCCTGTTCGTAAGCACGGATCGCCGCAGCGGGTTTGTCGGCCTTCTGTAGCGCAAGACCGCGCATGAGCAGCGGCGTCGTGTCTCCGGGAACCAGGCGCGCGGCGTGGTCATAAAGCCGTAATGCGTCGGCGAGGCGGCCACGCTTCTGCCAAACCATGCCTGCCATGAGGTAACCCTCGTGGCGATTCGGGGACAGGTCCATCACCTTGTTCGCGGCGATCAAGGCCCCACCGAGATCTTCAAGCCGCCAGGACAGTTCGCCGAGCTTGATCCAATCGCTGGTGCGATCGCGCTCCAGATTCGTGATCTCGATATACGTCTGTCGTGCATCGGCGATACGGCCGGCGTCGAGCTGGGCGGAAGCCAAGCGACGCATCAGGTCGGTACGATTTTGCTGGTCGTGCTGATCGAGCAATTCGGCGAGCACGTCGGCGGCGGCTTCGGGGTCGCCGGCTTCGAGCAGCATCCGGGCGAGTTCTTCACGCACGATCGGGTCGTCCGGCGACAGAACGGCGGCGTGTTTGTAGTACCCCACCGCCTGCTCGGGCTGACCCTTGAGGCTGTGGATATGGCCGAGCGTGACGCGGATCGCGGCGTTGCTGTCGAAGTAATCGAGGCGATCTTCGAGCGCGGCTATCGCTTCGTCGTATCGCCCGAGCGTGACATAAGTCTCGGCGACCGCTAAGAGGCGGCTCGCGTTGTCGGGTTCGATGCGGTGCGCGGCCTGATAGCGTTCCAGGGCATCTTCGTGCTTCTGCCAACGCTGGAGCACCACACCTTGGTAGTAGTAAGGGGCCGGGTCTTTGACCGCGAACTTCGCACGTTGCTCGGGCGTCAACTCGGCATCCGTCGGCGGTGTTTGCAAAAGAATCGCACGTGAGAACAACTTGAACGCGTATTCAAGCTCACCTTTTTCCAACGCGATACGGCCGGCGAGCGTGAACAGCTTGGGGTTGTCGGGATCGACGCGGGCGGCGTCTTGGACGGTCTTATCCGCCTGCTTGAGCTGCCCGGCACTGAACTGATTCTCAGCCGTTTCGAGCATGACGTGCGAACGCAGATCCTGCCAGCGCGACTCGGCAGCGACCTTGTTCTTCTCGTGCTGACTGGTTCCGGAGCAGCCGGTGATGCCCCCGACACCCATCAGCGCGGCGGCCAGCAGCGCGGCGGTCGAGACGTGGCGGAAGTAGGTAGCGGAGCCGTGGTGCATGTTGGGTTCCTTCGTGCGATAGCGAGCTATCGGCGGTTCAGAAATCCCGGGTCGGCGGTTAGGCCGACCCGGGATCGGTTGGTTGATTTACGGGTTGCTGGTTTCGACTTCGGACATCAACTGCTCGTAGTAGTTGAAGACCGGGTCTTGGTCCGCTTCTTCGATCTGGCTGGGCGTGGCCTGCGATTCCTGCTCGGCCTGCGTGAGTTCGGTCGCGAAGTCGGGGACGTCGCTTCCGGTTGGCTCAAAAAACGACGCGTCGAGAGCGACGGGTTCGGCCGTGGTGGTCGAATCGGCGTTAGCCGTCACCTCGGTGTTTTCGGCATCCGAGAACTCGAAGGCCCACTCGTCATCACTGGCGTCCGTACTGGTGGTCGCGGGTTCCTCAATCACTTCGAACAAACCGGTGCCTTCAAACTCAGCGGCGGGATCCTCGGCGGAGTCGTCGGCCCAATCGAACGCGAACTCCTCGGTGGTTTCCGGCGTGCCGGCGTCGCTTAGCGGCTCGACTTCGGCGGTGGCTTCCGGGGCGGGCGTCGGATCGACGGCGGGCGATTCGGTTTCGGCTTCGAAGTCAAAATCAAACGATTCGTCGGTCGCGACTTCTGTGACCTCGGCTACTTCCGCAGTTTCGCTGGCTTCCTTGGCTTCGTCCGGGATGATGACCTCACCGATCACCACATCGATGGGCTGCTGATCGGCGATCGGCTCATCGGTCGCGGGCTGGAACGATTCCATGGCGGTTTCCACGCTGGTTTCGCTTGAGGGCGAGGCCTCGGCTTCGGTTACAGCTGCCGTGGCTTCCGTGGCGGGATTGGTTGTTTCGATGGTTTCGGCTTCGCCCAGCGAGGCTTCCACGTCCGAGATTTCTTCGGCGGCCGGGGCCATGGCTTCGACATCCGCGTCGATCATCGAGTCCATGATGCCTTTGAGCTGCGAGCGGTCCTGGTAGCGAATCTCTTCGCCGGTGATTTCCTGCTTCAGCTGCAGAGCGTCGGCCGCAAACGGGCTGATGTGCAGGGCAAGGTTGGTATGCCACAGGGCCTTCTTGCTGTCCCCGTCTTCGATCGCCTTGCGGGCGGTCAAGAGGTTGGAGCTAACCAGCTTCTCGGTGGACCAAGGCAGCAGACCTTGCTTTGCCCCCAACCGCTTGTTGCGGATGGCTTCCTCGGCGGCATCGCCTCCGAGCGCCAGGGCGGCGGGTTCCATAATCGTGGTTTTGATCAGGAAGATGACTTCGCTTCGTTCGGTGCTATCGTCGCGGCCTTGGAAGGCGCCGCCGATAAGGGGCACGTCACCTAGGCCGGGCACTTGGTCGCGGCTGTTGGTCGTGTCTTCCTTGAACAGGCCGCCGATCACGACGGTCTGGCCGTCGTCGACGATGATGTTAGTGATGAGTTCCTGCGTGGTTTCGTCGGGAATCACGAAGCCGGCCTGCTCACGCACCGCACCATCGCTGATCGCGGGGCGCAGTTCGAGACGGACGGTGCCTTCGTTCGAGATGAACGGACGCACGGTCAGTTGAGTACCGACGTCGAGGAACTCGACGGTCTGCGTGTTGGATGTATCGGTCACGGTTGTGCTGAGGTAACCGAGACGCTGACCGACGAGCAGGTCGGCCTTCTGACGGTTTAGCACGAGGATGTTGGGTTTGGCGACGACGGTGGTGTCGGTGACCGTGTCAAGAGCACGGACGAACACCGCGGCGTCGGAGCCGACGTAGCCGACCTTGACGCCGCCGGGGCCGGCGGTGTTGCCGACGGTGGATTGGGCGCCGCCGCCGGAGTCGCCCGCGGGGCCGCTGCCGTCGATGAGGTCGTCGATGAGGCCCAGCGGGTTCCCGAAGTCAAACGCGTCGAGGTTGGAGAAGATCGAGAAGTCCACGCCGAAGGCGTTGCTCTCGGTGAGCTGGGCCTGGAGGATGGTGGCTTCGATGAGGACCTGTTTGGGCCGTACATCGAGTTCGCCGATGAGGCCTTCGATCGCGGCGACGTTTTCTTCGTAGTCGCGAATGATGATCGTGTCGGGCAACGCAAACGTGTTGCCGCCGGCATCGGTATCGCTGGGCATGAAACCCGCGGTGGTCTCGGTGCTGAAGGTGACCGAGCCCGCATCCGAGATCATCGCTTCGGCGACCTGCTTCGCGCTGGCACCGTCGAGGTAGTTCAGTTGCATCACGCGGGTGACGGTTTCGCGAGCGGCGTCCTGACGTTCCTGTAGTTCTTCGGCCGTATAGACGTAGATGAAGTTGCCCTTTTCTTCGTAGCCAAAGCCGTTGGGCACCAGGATCGCGTCGAGCGCTTCGTGGAAGCTCACACCGTAGAGGTCGGCAGATACGCTGCCCGAGACGTTGCGGCTGGTGACGATGTTCTTCTGGCTCTGGATCGACAGGAGTTGGAGCACCTTGGCGATCTCGAGGTCTTTTACGGCCAGGTCGACCTTACCGAACGAGTCCATGTTGACGGCGCCGTCGTCGGCGTCACCTTCGGCCACGTCGAATAGGCCGACCGGCGTTTCACCGCTCTCGGCCAGGTCGTAGATCTCGTCGAACGCGTCGGACTGGCCGAACGCCGGGGACGCGATGAGCGCCGCGGTCGTCCCGAGAATCCAACTCAGAGTGCAGGGGCGGGGGTGCTTGCTGGACATCGTGCAAAAGCTCCTTGGGTGCGGTCGCGGGGGCGACGCCCGATTCGTGTTGGCCTCGGGACCGGGCCGGTGGTCAAGTTTGGACGGCGTGTCACCCCGTCCGACAACGGGTCAGAGGGACAGACGGACTTTGATGCCCTGCTTTTCGAGGACGACGGATCGGCCTTGGAAGCCGATCACGGTGAAACCTTGGAGGGTGTCGCCGCGCCGTAGGGCACGGTTGTTGATCATCACCACGGGTTCCTCGCCTTCAATAAAACTGGTCATACGCAACTGCCGCGCGGCCGAAACGACGGCCACTCGAAGCGAGTCTTCGGTCGTGGCGGGCTGCAGCTTTGCCTCACTCGCCCGTTCTTCCTGATCGGCGGTCCGTCTGTAACGAGTGGGGTCCAATCCGAATAGATCTCGGGATAATGGCGGCGGCTCGGCGAGCTTCAGCGTGTTGGCAGAATCGCTCTGGTTGGCTCCCGATAATCCGGCCGCACTGGCAACGGCGACCGGATCGTCGGCCGATGCGGTCCGCGGTACTTCCTTCAAAAGCAATCGGCCCCACAGCAGGAGCCCGAAGGCCAACAGGAGGGCAACGGCACCTGTCTTCACGGGGCTGGCCCGGAGTTCGGTGAGGTAATCACGGATCAACTGGTTCACGGCCGTTCCTCCTGCTCACGTGCGAAAAACGACACCAATTCGACTTCGAGGTTGACGCGGCTTTGACCGGCCTGGTCGTCCGTACTTCGGCTGTGGTCGAGTTCAGTCCGCTGCACCGCGGTCAAGCGACGCTGCTTTTCGATGGACTCAAGCACGCCTATCGCCGAACCAAAACTCGACTCGAATTCCAGCGAAGCAGGAATCACCGAGAAATCGGCGTAGCGTTTGAATTCGTCGGCGGTGAGCTCTTGCTCCCACACGCCCGATTCACGGGCCGATTCGGTGAGGCCGCGAAGCATCAGCGACAACTGCGGAGACGTGGGCACATAATGCTCATCGGTTTCCAGGCCGCTCTCAAGATCGCGGACCGTCTGCTCGAGTTGCATCCGCTGCGCTTCGGACGCATCGATGCTGGCCAAGCGTTCGGTTGCGTCGGCGGCACGGGATAGGTTGGATGCTTTCGCACGGTGGTTCGGATACCACACCAGGCCCACGAACAACAACACCAACCCGGCCATCACGCCAGAGGCCATCAGGAGATCTTTGGGGGGTGCTTTGAACTTCATGGCGAATCCTCCGTCGAGACTTCGGCGAACTCGGTCGCCAAGGGTTCGGCTTCCCCGGGCTGGTCGGTTGGCTCGGACGTGACCCACACGATGTTGCGGCTCAGATCGATCTGGCCGGTGATGCGAAACGAACGCGCCGCGACTCCCCGGGTCTCTAGGAACTTGCTGGTGTGCAGTTTCACGCCGTCGAAAAGCGGGTGGCCACTGAGTTCGGCAATGACTTCGGCCACGGCGATATCGTCCGGAGCCAAACCCTCCAACTCGACGATCACGCGATCCGGAGCCGTCGATAATCGAGGCGGCTCGGCGTTACGTGACCCGAACGAGGGCTTGTTGGGTCGGTCGGCCGCTTGCGTCGGTGCGACGTACGGCTTGGGTTCGGGGCGGTCGTTGATTAGCGCGAGACGGGTTAGCGTGACGCTATCGGGGAAGAGGCCACCCAAAATGCGAACGATCTGATGGTGCCGAATGGGGACGCGGATCTCGCGTTGCAAGCGGCGCTGATCCATGAGCTTGTTGCGGCGTTTCTCAAGTTGTTCGACCATCTGCTCGGTCGACAACGCTGCGGTGAGTCGATCCTCCGCAAAGCGGGAAGCGCCCTGCAACTCGATGAGTTCGTTGGCGTCGTAGGCCCACCAAACCCCGAGGCCAATCACCGTGATGAAGATCGCAATCCCTTCGCGCAGGTGGCGGACCCTGCGACGAAGGCGGTCTCGGTACGACTGAGGGAGGAAGTTGATCTCACTCACGCGGCGGCCCGCCTTTCTCGCTGTTTGCCTTGGCGACGATCGCCCCAACCACGTTCCGGACGCATCGCCAGCCCGGCCGCCACCGCCCAGCCCGGCGCAGAATTGCCGGCCTGTCCTTCACTCACGTCTCCGATTTCCACTTCAAATCCGCTCTGTTCCGCGAGGAGCACCCCCAACCAAGACTGGATCGCTTCGCCGCCCACCAGGACCAGCCGTTCGGGACGGGGACCGCGGAAGGTGACGCCGAAGTAACGCAAGCAGAGTTCGATTTCTTGAGCGAGGTCTGCAACCGGGCCACGCAGCGCTTCGTACAGCGCCCGCTGCGAAGGATCGTTCCGGTCGATCCCGGAGGGGCCGACCACGAATTCCTTGCGGAGGTTGGTGGCGTCCTGGGCCGACATATCCAGGTGGTTGGCGACCGCGGTATCGAAACGCTCGCCGCCGACGTCAATACGTTTGAAAAACGTCACGACGCCGTCGCGAACCATGAGCAGCTTGCTCGACTCGTATCCGATGTCCAAAAGGACGTGGACGCCCTCTTCGCATTCCCGCGTGAACGCCCGGGCTAGCGCCGTCACCGAGACTTCCACGGCCAACGGGGCGAGGCCCGCTTCACAAAGCGATTCCACGTGGCTTTCCACGAAGGGGGTTTCGGTCGCCATCGCGATCAGTTCTTCGCGGACATCCTCCCCCTGCCGGACTTCGCCGGCACGGAGAAACTGAACCGACACTTCATGGTCGGTCTTGAGCCGGTCGCGGATCTCCCAATTCACCGCTTCGCGCAGTTCGTCGGCGGGCATCCCCGGGAGGCGCAGGTTCTTGACGGTTACGCAAGAAGCCGGGAGCGACGATACACAGCGCCGACCGACAAAATTACCGCGATCCACCGCGGCCTTCACGGCCGAAGCGACCCACTGGTGATAGCCCTCGTCCTTGGGCGACAGGCCCGCGGGCAAGGGTTGCCGACTGGTTGCAACGATGCGTCCCGAGCGGTCCAGCCCCAAGCGGTCACGCTGCACGAGCTTGACGCTCTGCCGACCGATGTCCACCCCGATGGGTGGCGTGTTTCTGGCGAGATTCCAACCGATCACGTGTTTACCTCCTGGCCTGTGCGTCGTGTCTCAAACCCTCGCGGGTCCCTGGTCAGACACGTTCACGCACTTGCTGTCAATCAGTCCACCGTCACACGCCCGGTGAACGGCTGAACGTTCACCGTCAACCGTTGGTCCCTAAACCCAAGGACAATCTGCATCTCGTCCGACAAAAGCGGCGAACCGAGATCGTCAAACTCCAACCGTGTGGCGTCGGATCCGCCGACCTGAACCGATTCAATCGTGATGCCGTCGAAACGCTCGTCAGCTTCAAAATCCACGGCGTAATTGTTCACTTGGCCGTTCTTCCAGCCTTGGGTCAGCACTTCGTCCAAACCCGTGTCGGCGTTGAAGCGTTGCAGCCGATACGCATTACCCGCGGGGTCAAAGAGCACCTCACGGTTCTCCTGTGCAGCGATGGCTTCGTTCTGGGCGAACAAAATGTCGGCCACCACCAAGCGGGCGGCTGCTTGAATACCCAGCGTGCCCGCGGCCATCAGTTGCGGAACCACGACCGCGCTGGCGATCCCCAGGATCACGACAACCACCAGCACTTCCACGAGCGTGTAGCCCCGGGAAGACTTGAGTTGGTGCTTCGGACGATTCATGTGATTCGCTTTCGCGACATCGCCGTATGGGCTCAGTCGCTCTTGGGCATCGATGTGACTTTCACATCGATGCCGGAATTCAGTTGCTTGCTCAAGCCATCGACGGCGCGATTGACCTGCTTCAACTCGGCAACGATCTGAGCTTGACGCTCAGCATTACCGCCGACGCCCTGCGCGTGCGCTTCGTTCGTGGGGCTGAGCAACGCACCGGCCGGGCTGCCCGCGATCAGCACCCAGGTATTGACGGCCAGTAGCACCGCGAGCACGGTCAGGATTCCATTGAGGTAGCGGAGGTTGCGCATATCGTGTCCTTGCATAGTGATTGCTTCGCAGTTGGTGGCATCGACGAAATCGGGGACCAACTTGCGTGCGGTCGCCGAATCAAGAGCCAAGAAAAAACGACGCCGAGGCGGATTGCCTCGGCGTCGCGTGAGATTTACGTTCAGGCTGAGCCGGTTTTGGCTTAGAAGCTGTTGAAGTCCGGGTGGGTCGTCCCGGCGGCGGTGTACTCGTCGTCGTCGATCAGGCCGAGCTCGACGCCCTTGTCGTACTCGATGATCGCCTTGATCGTGCCGGTATTCACGTCGTAGGCCCAACCGTTGGTGGCCACGACCGAGGTGAGGTCACCCACGTTGGTCGCGTCGCTGGACACCACCGTGAATGGGTTCTGCGGGGCCTTCTGCAGATACGGGCCAAACTCGACGTCCGCCGCGGCGGCACCCATGGCCACCGTGTCGCCGGCCTTGTCGGTCAACTCGGTCATCTGGGTCCAGTCCGTTTCCAGATCGGGGTATGCCCCGAGGTGCTGCACTTGGTACAGCTCCAACTGCGAGCGGATGGTTTGCAGCTGGCTCTTCAGGCTCGACGCACGGGCCGATTCCGACGCCTGCGTGAACTGCGGGATCACGATCGCCGCCAGGATGCCGAGGATCACCACGACGATCAGGATTTCGACGAGCGTAAAGCCCTTCTTCGCATACATACGTGCCGACATAACAAAAACTCCTTCCGAGACGTTCTTCGTTCGCGTGGGGTCCGACGCGGACCCTTTCACCACGCTTGGCTGCCGGCAACGTGCACGGCCTCCGGTGTTTCGTCGCCTTGTGCCGGTGCCCCGAGCAACTCGCTCAAAGCCGACACCCGTCGTTTCGGTTTCCCCGAGCAACGCTTCCACGCAGCCGGAGTGCCGGCACAATCCGACGATCCAAAGTCTGCATCGTCCGACCCGGCGACCCACTTAAGACCGACCATCCACACGACGCAGAATTTTCACCGGCTCCGGACGCATCTCACGATGTGCCGTATGCCAAGCACAATCAATGACGAATACAACCGTCCCACCCGCCAGCGCAATCCCTTCGGAATCACAGAAGTCCCGGTACCCCGCCGATACAGATTGCCAGAGTTTTCGGACCCGCACGACCCGAACCGCTACCCGTCACGCAGCCGTCACAAACCAATCGCCCGGCCACTGCCCTCGTCCAGAAATCGTTCCACCTCCGCCAACAACGCACGCCCCTCGTCGAACGTCATCCGCGCGGCTGTCGCCGCCGCATCGCCCCACGCGAAGTCCGCTAACTCTTTCTCCTGCACCGCCACGGTGCCCGGTCGAGCGACGCGACCCAGGAAATACGTCACGTCTTTCTCCACCACCTTGCCCGAGCGCTTCGTGAACACATAACGCTCGTCGAACGCTGGCGTCAATAACAACTCCACCTCGCGCAATCCCGTCTCTTCTTCCAACTCCCGCCGCGCCGCCTGCTCGGGTGTCTCGCCGTTCTCGGGATGCCCTTTGGGGAAGGACCAATGCCCCGCGTGGTGCTGCACCAACAAGTATCGACGCACCGCCCCATCAAAAACGATCGGAATGACACCACAGGAGAAGTCCGTGTCCATTCAACAACGCTAACACAGAATCGCCAAGCTCACCCGAAGATCAGTTGCCAACCGATCCAGAAGATGATGATGTCCGCCCAGACATGACTCACGTAAGCGGCATAGATGTTTCCGCTCTTGGCGTACAGCCACGACCACGTCACGCCGCCCACGAACACACCCAACGACGCGAGCGCGGTTGTCCGCGCATCGAAATACACCGACAACGCGACGACATGATGGGCCGTGAACAGCAGCCCGCACGCCACGACCGCCGACCCGATGCCCGCCGCCGACCTCGGCAGCACGTCGCGCAGCCGCTCGTACACGAACCACCGCCAGAAATATTCCTCCAGCAGCGAGTTGATCGTGCACCAGTACAACGCCCCGAGCAGGTACAGCGAAAGGCGATCTAGGCCGAACTGGCGGACCTTCTCGAGCATCACCGCCGGATCGATCCACGCGTGGGCGAGGCCGTAGTACGTCCCCGCGATCACCGCGAAGATCAGCACACCCGTCCCGTGGGCCAGACCCATCCCTCGGTTGCTCCAGCGTGGGATGCGGAGCCGAACCCGCTCCACCTTCCACAGCCAGAGAAGCGGCGCGAGCAGAATCCAAATCTTCGCCAACCCGAATGCGACCTTCGCCCACGCCTCCCCCGGGAACCACACCATCGACAGCGTCGTGCCCAGGATTGGCACCGTCGCGGTCAACCCCATAAACAACCACGCTTGCTTCGTGCGATTCAAGTGAACTCCCTCTCGGCCTGGTCGCTTAAGCGCCCAGGCCACGCCGCTATTCGGC
>JBCCDN010000091.1:0-11801 GCA_039030755.1 Planctomycetota bacterium
CCGGGCCGTCGGGATCGAGCAACCCCAGATGCATCAATAGTGTGTTGATTGCGCCGAATCGTCCAAGCAACGCTTGCAAACCGATCGCCCCAACAAATGGCGGCAGAATCAACGGCACGAGGACGAGCGACGTGATCGCGGTCTTACCGGGGAATTTGTAATTGGCCGCGATGAGCGCCATCGGCATGGTGACGATCAGACACAACGCCGTGGTGAACACCGCGATGAGAAACGCGTTCCACAATCCTTTTTGATATAGCGGATCGCGCAGGACGCCGACGCCCTCGCCGGTGAAGTACTTGAGCGTGAAACCGCCCTCTTCGTCGAGAAAGCCTTGCGCGACTGTCAGGCCGATGGGCCACAGCAGAAACACGACCAGGATCGTGAGGATCAGCGTGTAGAGGCCGTAGCGATAGAGGTCGCGCGTTCGGCCGTACATCCTTGGCGTGTCGGGCATGAGCCGAATCGTACCGGGTTGTCGGGGGCATGGGGTGGTCAGGCTGAACGTTTGTCCCACGGGCCGGTGACGGCGAGGGTGAGGCCGTCACCCTGGATGTTCACGAACAAGGTCTGGCCGTCGGGGCTAAAGCACGAGCCGGCGAGTTCGGAATTGCTGAAGGCGTTGAGCCCGAAGTGGTAGAGCTGACCGTCAGGGGTGACGCCGACGAGGTGATTCTTACGACCGGCGTCTTCGCAGACGATCAGGTCCCCCCACGGCGCGACGCAGAGGTTGTCGGCGTTTTCGACCAGTTCGTGGTTGTTGGGTTCAAGGAAAAGTTCGAGCCGGCCGGGGAAGCGGCGCTCTTCGGGTTGGCCTTCGAAGCGAGACGGGACGTAACGCCAGAGCTGGCCCTTGCGGTTCATGCCGCCGGTGGTGCAGGCGAAGAACACGGCGTCCCGGCCGTACCACATCCCTTCGCCGCGGGCGAAGCGGGCGGCGCCGGCGTCGAAGCCGCGATAGCGGAGCGTGTCTTCGGGGTCGTCGACGTTTTCGAGGTCGATCCAGGCGACATCGAGCACGGTGCCCTGGGTAATGTTGATGGTGGCTTTGCCAGCCGTCTCATCGTCGTTGGCTTCCTGGAACGCGCCGCCGGTTTGGGCTTCTGCGTCGTTGTCGATCCAGTTCCGGGTGTCGAACGAGGGTTTTCCGACGATCGCCAGGGCTTGGAGTTTGCCTCCGGCCGCGAGGTTACCCTTCTCGTTGGGAATGAACCGGGTGAAGATGCCGTCTTGACGGTCTTCGGTCTGGTAGACGATGCCGGTCTCGGGCTCGACGGCGACGGCTTCGTGGTTGAACCGGCCCATGTCACGCAGTGGGATCGGATCGAACAGGGTGGGATCGGCGGTCGCGGGGACTTCGAAGTTGTAGCCGTGGTCGCAGCCGCGGCCGTCCTGTCCTGCCTTACCGACGGTTTCTTCGCAGGTGATCCACGTGTTCCACGGCGTGGGCCCGCCGGCGCAGTTGCGCTCCGTGCCGGCCAGCGACATGAATTCGCGGACGACACGCTGGCTTTTGGGGTCGTAGACGACGTTGGTGGTGCCGCCGAGCGCGGGTCGATTCGCTCCGTCTTCGCCGGCGTCGAACATTTTTTCACTGGGGATATCGGTGGCGAGCTCACGGGACCAGCCAAACGGGCCTTTGCCGGCGGGCGTGTTCCGGTTTTCGTGGTTGCGGACCAGGACGACCGTGCCGTTGGGGCCGTCGAACGCGGCCATGCCGTCTGCCATGCCCGGGACGAATAAGCCGTCGTCCATGCGTTGGCCGGCTTGGGAAATCACGCGGTATCTGAAGCCGGCGGGCAGATCGAAGACGCCTTCGGGGTCGGGGATCAGCGGGCCGTAGCCGAGTGTGGGGTCCATAAGTTCGCCGGCAAATTCCTGGGCTCGGGCGTCATATGTGCGCAGGCCAAGAAAAGCGGCCGAGACGGCGGCGGCGGTAGATTGCAGAAACGATCGGCGGTCGAGGGTAAGCATGGCTTGGGTTCGGTAGAGGTCAATGTCGTGCGTGCTGCCGTATCGTAGGTTTAACTTCCACACGCTAGAGCGTGAGCAATCGGTAAACCTGTGAGCGCAGCACGTGTGATGATTCGGTCAGTGTTTGGGGGTGACCTGGGCGATGCCGTGTTCGACGGTGATCCGCCCTTCTGCCCAGGCGGCGATGGCTTCGGGAAACGCCTCGCATTCCTGCTCGAACACGCGAGCGGCGAGCGTGTCGGGGGTATCGTCGGAGGCAACCGGGCAGGCACGCTGGGCAACGATTGGTCCGGTGTCGTAGGTGTCGTCGGCAAAGTGGACGGTGCAGCCGGTGAGCTTCGTGCCGTGAGAAAGGACGGCCTCGTGGACGCGTTTGCCGTACATGCCCGGGCCACCAAAGCTGGGCAAAAGCGACGGATGGATGTTGAGCACGCGGTGGCGAAAGTCGTCGGGAATTTTCAAGAGGCAAAGGAACCCGGCGAGGCAGATCAGGTCGGCATCGGCGTCGCGGATCTTCGAGAAAAGATCATCGGAGAAACGCTGCGTGTCTTTGCCGTACGGCTTCCGCGGGATCACGGTGTAGGGCAGGCCGTGCCGTTCGCAGACACTCAAGCCGCCAACCCCATTGCGTGAGACCAAGACGGTTTCGACCGACGCGAATAGCAGGCCGTCTTCGATGCGCTTGGCGACGTTGGCCAAGGTGGTGCCGCCGCCGCTGACGAGCACCGCGAGCTTCACGGGACGCGTCAACGTCGGAGATTGCCACGAGATCGTTGCGCGCGGTGTGGGCTCGGCCATGGACCTACGATAATCGCCATGTCTGGAATGATTTCAGATTCAGGGTCTCGCGGCCGGACGCGTTTGGCCCCCTCGCCGACCGGAGCCCTGCATGTCGGCAACGCCCGCACGTTTCTCATCAATTGGGCGTTGGCGAAACAACATGATTGGGAAATTGTGCTGCGGGTGGAAAACCTCGACACGCCGCGCAATCGACCGGGCGCGACCGAGCAGGCGATCGAGGATCTGCGTTGGCTGGGGTTGGATTGGGACGAAGGCCCGAGCTTTCAACTGGACGATCTTTCGCCGTACGAAAACGCGCTGAAACAACTCAAGGATGCAGGCCAAACCTATCCCTGTCCCGCGACACGCCGCGAGATCGTCGCCGCCGCGTCAGCGCCCCACCTCGACGACCACGAGTTGCGATACCCCGGCCTCTATCGCCCCCCCGTCGCCCCGCCGATCGATCCGGACGCCGAGGTCGCGACGCGCGTCATCGTGCCCGACGGCGACGTGTCGTTCGTCGATCGCCTCGCCGGCGAGCAGACGCACGACGTGCAGCAGCAGGTCGGCGACTTCGTGCTGTCCACCAAGACCGGGCTGCCTGCGTATCAACTCGCGGTCGTCGTGGACGATCATCGCCAGGGCATCACCGATATCGTGCGCGGCGACGATCTGCTCCGCTCGACCGCGCGGCAGATCGTGCTGCAACGGTTGCTGGGGATCGAGCCAACGCCGACCTATTGGCACGTGCCGCTGGTCGTCGACGAAGACGGCCGACGGATGGCCAAGCGGCGCGGCGACACCCGGCTGGCCTCGCTACGCGAACAAGGCGTAAGCACCGAACGCATGGTGTCTCTGCTCGCTCGGCTATCCGGCTGGGACGACGCCCCGCCCGAAATGTCGGCCGCCCAATTCGCTGAAGGCTTTAGTCTGAACCAACTGTCACGCCGACCCGTGGCGTTTACTCAAGGAGACCTCGCGTGGCTCTTACAAAACAACCAATGAAGGCGACGGTCGCGGCTGGCCTCGCTCTGCTTGTGCTGACGGGCTGTGAACCCACATCGCCGGACCGCGAGAGGCCGGCGAACCTTGACGATTCGGTGGCCGGTGAAATCGCCGCGGACGCTGGCACGCAAGCGCATAACAGGCCGGCTGCCGTTTCCACCCTTCCCGTCACCCTCGGCGACCAGACGTTCACGCTCGAACTCGCGCTCGATAACGACACCCGTTTCCAAGGTTTGAGCGACCGGGCCTACCTCGCGCCCGACGGCGGGATGCTGTTCGTGTTCCCGCGGCCGCGTAACCTCGAATTCGTGATGCGCCGCTGCCTAGTGCCCATCGACATTATTTTCCTCGACGCCGGCGGCCGGGTTACGGCATCCCATGCGATGACCGTCGAACCTTACGACCGGCCCGAACGCCAACTCCGTCGGTACGGCAGCCAATATCGGGCCCAGTTCGCCATCGAACTCGCCGGCGGCACACTGGAAACGCTCGACCTTCAGCCCGGCGACCGCATCGAATTGCCTTTGGAAGACCTGAAGGCGCGGGCGAAATAAGCCGATAGCCTTCGAAAAGGCGAACGCTCTGGACGGCGTCGCGTGATTCGGCCGGCCCCATCTGATTCTGTGTCATGACTGCCGTGCCGCTGCTGCTGATCGGTGATTCGCACGAAGCCCTTGCGGCACTAAGGGCCGTCGCCGAACCATTGGTTGCAGAACACCCCAGCCTGTCGAACATCCTGGAACGTGACGCCGCATCGCTCGCCGACGACCTCGAAAAATTTCCTGTCGGATGCGTCGCCTGGGCCACGATCGGAAGCGACTTTGGGGCGTCACGCCGCTTTGAACTCACCGCGCAGGCTCAGGATCAGCACGTCCCGCTTGCCCTCGCGGAACGGAATACCCAAGACGCAAATCCGGGGCTTCCTTCGCTCAACGGTTCGGTCGCACTGCCCGAGGACGCAAATCGATCGCTCGCCTCGGCCGTCCTCGGCACGCTTGCCTCACACGCGATCACGCTGGCCCATCTCGGACGCGAGAACGAACTGCTCCGAGCCCACCACGGCGGCATGGCCGAGCAGATCGGGCGGATCGACGAAGAGCTGCGTATGGCCGTGAAGATTCAACGCGAGTTCCTCCCCAAATCCATGCCCGATATCGGCGACTTTGGTTTCGAGGTGCTCTGGCAACCCGCGGGTTATGTCAGCGGCGATATCTACGACGTTGTGCGCTTGGACGAGCATCATTTCGGATTCTTCATGGCCGACGCGGTGGGCCACGGCGTCCCCGCCGCGCTGATGACGATCTACATCAAGCAGTCGCTCCGCACCAAGAAGATCGAAGCCAACGCCGAACGCGGGTACCGTCTACTCGAACCGCGCGAGACCATGACTTTTCTCAACCGCGCGCTGCTGGAACAGGACGGCGGGTCGACCTGTTTCGCCACCGCGGTCTACGGCGTCGTCGATGCCCGCACGGGCCAATGCACTCTGGCCCGTGCGGGCCATCCGCTTCCGCGTTTGCTTCATGCCGACGGCACCACCGAACCGCTCGACGGCGACGGCCCGATGCTCGGCGTGTTCGATACCGACGAATTCAATCAGCAAACCTTTATTTTCAAGCCCGGCGACCGGCTTCTTCTGTTCAGCGACGGCTTTGAGATGGCGTTCCCCGAAGACGCGAGGGACGCCCGGAACCTCGCCAACGAGAAATACATCGAGGCCTTTGAAGGCCTGCGCGACAAAAGCGTGTCCGAAGCGTTCGACGCGTTCCGCCGAGACTTGGACGGCCAGTGCGGCTCGCTGAACCAGCGCGACGACCTCACGTTGCTCTGCGTCCACGCCCCGGCTGACGCGAAGCTGCAGCCCGTGCCCGACGCACCGGCGATCAGCGATGCGGTTGCCGCTTAGCCACGGAATCGATCTAGCTGGTCAGCCGGTAAATCCAGCGGCCAGCAGCGTCGCCGCACTCACGCCTTTCGCTTTCTCTCCGCCGGTGATCCGCGCGAGATTCGCGACAACCGATTTCACCACCACGTCTCCCTCGAGATTGACGCGACTGCCGACTTCCAGTTCATCAAGCGTCGTGTGTTCCAGCGTCGTTGGGATTAGCGCGATTTCAAATGTGTCGGCGTTCACCTCCGCCAACGTCAGACTCACGCCATCCACCGCGATCGAGCCCTTGGGCACCAGCCAAGCCTCAAAACCGCCCGGCACTTTGATGCTCACCCGCCAGTCGGCCGGATCGTCCTGCACCGCGATGACCTCGCCGACGCCATCGACGTGGCCCTGCATGAAGTGCCCGCCCATCGGCTGGTCCGCCGTGACGGCCGGCTCCAGATTTACCGCCCCGCCCACGCCGCGTCCGCCCAGGCTCGACTTCGCCAGGGTTTCGGGAATCACATCAAACGCCAACCGCCGGCAATCCGCCCCGCCCGCGATGGCGGCCACCGTCAAGCACACGCCCGACACGCAAATCGAATCACCTTCGACGATGCCGCGTTGACCACACGGCCACCAATCTCGAATCACGACCCACCAGCGCTTGCCGGCCGGCGAATCTTCAATGGCGTCGATCGTCCCCACATGCTGTACAAGTCCAGTAAACATGTTTAGAGCCTACCGGGCGAAGCCGCCGAGAATCTCCAGATCGTATGGCCCCGGGTCCGGTGGGTCGCTTCCTTTTTCGAGTAATCTGCCCGGCTCGAAACTCATTCACACCAAGACGACCAACCATGCCTTCCCGTACCCACCATTGCGCCCAGCTCCGCGACTCTCACGCCGGCCAAACCGTCACCCTCGCCGGCTGGGTCAACAACTACCGCGACCACGGCGGCGTCCGCTTCATCGACCTGCGGGACCGTGAAGGGATCACGCAAGTCGTGTTCCACCCCGAGTCCGCCGAGGCCCACGGCCTCGCTCAGAAGCTCAGGCATGAAGACGTGGTCGAGGTCACCGGCGAGGTTCTCGTCCGCGAAGGCATGGAAAACGACAAGCTGGCTACCGGCAAGATCGAACTCGACGCCAAGCAGCTTACGATTCTAAACAAGGCCGAGACGCCGCCCTTCGTGCCGGAAGACGCGCACAAGGTTGGCGAAGAGACGCGTTTGAAATTTCGTTTTCTCGACATGCGCCGCCCGCGGATGCAGGAGATCGTCCGCACTCGCCACCAAGTGACCAAGGCAATCCGCGACTACTTCGATTCGGAGGGTTTCTACGAAGTTGAGACGCCGTTCCTTTGTCGGAGCACCCCGGAAGGCGCGCGTGACTTTCTCGTACCTTCCCGTCTGCAAGAAGGCGAGTTCTACGCGCTGCCGCAGAGTCCGCAGCTGTTCAAGCAGGTGCTGATGGTTGGCGGGATCGAAAAATATTTCCAGATCGCGCGCTGCTTCCGGGATGAAGACCCGCGTGCGGATCGCCAGGCCGAATTCACGCAACTCGATATGGAGATGAGCTTCGTGGATCAGGACGACGTCATCGCGATGACCGAGGGCATGATCCGAGCCGTGTGGAAGGCGGTCCTCGACGCCGAGGTGCCTGACATCAAGCAGATGCCGTACGACGAAGCGATGTCACGTTTTGGCAGCGACCGTCCCGACCTGCGTTTCGGGATGGAGTTGATCGACGTCTCGGACCTCGCGGACAAGACCGACTTCAAAGTGTTCAAGGGCGCACTCGCGGCCGGCGGCTGCGTGAAAGCGATTCGCGTGCCCGGCGGGGCGGAGATGACCCGCAAGGAAACCGATGCGTTGGCCGAGTGGGTCAAGCAGTTCGGGGCCGGTGGGTTGCCGATCTGCAAAGTGGACGGTGGCACACTCGCCACCGGGATCGCCAAGTTCGTCGCCGAGATCGCAGGTGATCTTGTCGCTCGGCTCGAAGCCGAGGACGGCGACCTGATCTGCTTCGGCGTCGACGCCAAGCCCGCCACCGTCTCACGCGTGCTCGGTGAGCTCCGCGTGAAACTGGGGCACGACCTGGGCATGATCTCACCCGACCAGTGGGAATGGCTCTGGGTCGTCGACTTCCCCATGGTCGAGTGGAACGAGGACAACCAGCGGTGGGATTCGCTCCACCACCCGTTCACCGCCCCGAACGACGACGCGCTCGATGCGCTCGCTTCGGGCGAGCACGAGCGGATCGCGGGCATTAAGTCCAAGGCCTACGACCTCGTGCTCAACGGCTCGGAGCTTGGGGGCGGCTCGATCCGTATCCACGCTCCGGAGGTACAGAAGCAGGTCTTTGCACTGTTGGGCATCGACGGCGACGCGGCGCGGGAAAAGTTCGGATTCCTGCTCGATGCCCTCAACTACGGTGCCCCGCCCCACGGTGGGCTCGCGTTCGGCCTAGACCGGATTCTCATGCACCTGGTCGGCACGACCAACATTCGTGACGTGATCGCCTTCCCCAAGACCCAGGCCGGTGCCGACCTGATGACCCAAGCCCCTTCTCCCGTTGACGACGCCCAACTCCAAGAGCTCAATCTCCGGGTCGTCCCCAAGCCCGCAGCGCCGCCCAAAGCCTGAGCGGAACCGCCAGAGCGTCACTTCTGTTCCAAGCCCGTTCGGGCACCCGATGACATAACCCATGTGCGGCATCGCCGGAATCCTGCGCTTCGACGATCGGCCGGTTGACCGTGATCGGCTCGGCAACATGCTCGCGCAGGTCCAGCACCGCGGCCCCGATAGCGTGGGCATTTCCTGTAACACCGACGACCGCTGTGGCCTGGCGCACGCCCGCTTGTCCATCATCGACGTGCTGTCGGGCCACCAGCCATTGATCGTGGAGAAAGACCAACGTCCCGACCAGTCCGAGGCCATCGCTTCCGGAGGCGGCGAACTTCGACTCGTATTCAACGGCGAAATCTACAACCACCGGCAGCTTCGCAAAAAGCTCGTCAAGCGTGGGCATACGTTTCAGTCCGACCATTCTGACACCGAGGCGCTGCTCTACGGCTACCGGCAATGGGGCCTTTCCTTGCCTAAGCACTTGCACGGCATGTTCGCATTTGCGGTGTGGGATGAGCGTGAGCGGGCGCTGCTGCTGTGTCGAGACCGGGCGGGTAAGAAGCCGCTCTACGTCTGGCGATCGCCCGATGGCCGGGAAGTCGTGTTCGGCTCGCTGGTCGCCACCGTGGTTGCCGGGATGCCCAAGGAGCATCGAGCGTGTATCGACGACGACGCACTGCTGAATTACCTGCGCTTGGGTTACCCGTTCGAGAATTCGATGGTCTGTGGCATCGAAGAAATACCCGCGGCACACTGGCTCCGGATCGATGCGTCGGGCGACTTCAAGCTGGAGCGGTATTGGCGTCCCCCGCCGATCAGCAAGACGAGCACCTCGCTGGGCCTGCGTAGCGCGATGGAGGAAGTGATTACCGAGTCGGTCACGCGTCGCCTCGAGGCGGACGTGCCTTTGGGTTGCTTCTTGTCCGGCGGGATCGATTCGTCGCTGATTGCCGCGATTGCGCAGAAGCAGCTCACCGCCGCCGACGCCGGGCCGCTGCGAACGTACAGCGTCGCGATGCCCGATCTGGATTACGACGAATCGCACTTCGCGCGCAAAGTCGCCGAGCACATCGGCGCATCCCACACGGTGTTGGAGACCCAGGTCGGCGACGCCATGGCCGACTTACGCCGGCTGATGGATGTGACCGGCGAGCCCACGGCCGACAGTTCGCTACTGCCAACGCACTGGCTCTGTAAAGCCGCCCGGGGACACGTCAAGGTGGCGCTCTCGGGCGACGGCGGGGACGAGATGTTCGGCGGCTACGATCGGTATCGGGCGCTGCGCTGGCTTGCAAAGTCGTCGGGTCGATTCGCGGGCTTAATAGGCAAGCTGCCTGCCGAGTGGCTCGACGACGCCCGGCCACGCGGACGCCGTGCTCGGCTCGCGCGCCTCGTTCGGTCCGCGCGACAACCGCAGCACGACGGCCGGCGGTATCACCAGATGGTGCACCTGTTCGACGACCCGTCGATCCGCGAACTCATGCCGGATCGTTTCGGAGGCCGGCTACAAGACGGCATCGCACCGCTGCCGGGCTGGGAAGACGAGCCCGATGTCGTCCACGCCGCGATGCGTTGGGACTTGAATCACTATCTGCCGCACGAGGTGTTGCGGAAGGTGGACCGTGCGTCGATGGCGGTGGCGATCGAGGTGCGGTGTCCGCTCTTGGATACGTCCGTTGCGGATTTGGCTGGGCATATCCCGCCGCGGCTGCTGATGCCGGGCGGACGGCCCAAAGGCTTGCTGCGCGATCTGGCAGAGGACTGGCTGCCGCACGAAATCGTGACACGGCCCAAGCGGGGTTTCGCCGTGCCCATCGGCGCGTGGTTCCGCACGTCGTTACGTGACGAATTGCGTGCGGTTCTCGAAGGCCCCAAGCTTGCGGCGGTCGGCGTGGTCCCGGGTGCGGCCCAGCGACTGTTTGATGAGCATCAGGTTCAGAAGCGCGACCATACACACCGCCTGTTCGCGTTATTGCAGCTTTCCCTCTGGCTGGACTGGCTGGGATCACCAGGGATCCCGCCCGTACGTCACCGCGCGGCCTAGCACGGACCGAACCATGCTCTGGCAACGTACGATGTGCTCATGAACACTCTGCTTCGCGGTGCGACCGCCCTGCTGTTGATGCTGGCTTGCCTCCCGATGACCGCGCAAGACGCGTGGGACGATGGCGAGCTGACGGTCATGACCTACAACGTCGAGAATTTTTTCGATGTCTTCGATAGCCCGTACACCGGCGACGAAGGAACGTCTGTCAAGTCGCGCAACGAGATCACGGCGATCGCCGACGCGATCGAACACGGCGATCCAGATGTTGTGTTCTTCCAAGAGATCGAAAGCGAGGCCGGGCTGATCGCGATGGTTGCCGAGCAGCTACCCGAAAGCGGTTACACGCACGCGGTGGTGACGCCGACCAACTCGAACCGGGGGATCAATCTGGGCGTGTTGTCCCGGGTCCCGATCGTGTCCATCACGAGCCACCGCTGGCAGCCGTTCTTTCACCCCGAAGCCCCCGGACCTAACGCCGAAACGTTCTATTTCGCTCGCGACATGCAGGAAGTCGTTCTGGACTTAGGCGGTGGCAGAAAGCTGACCGTTCTGAACCTCCACCTCAAGAGCAACCGGGACAGTACCGGCGACCCGAACTCGATGATGTGGCGGACCGCCGAGGCCAAGCGGGTGAAAGACGCGGTACGCGAAAAGCTGGCGGACGATCCCGACGCTTGGCTATTGGCCGTTGGCGATTTCAACTCGGACTACATGGAGACGCCCGACCGCGACCGAAAGTGGCCGGCCATGGGGTATCTGCAAGCCCGCGAGGCCGACGGGTCGCGGGTGTTGATGGATGTGCACCGCGACTTGCCACGCAACCGGCGGGCAACTTTGCCGGGAAACAACTTTTACCCCCCGGCCACGTTTGACTTCATCCTCGCTTCGCCGGCGATGAGCAAGCGGGTCCAGCGCGGTTCCGCCAAGGTCATCTCCGACGAGAAGCTAACGACAGGATCAGACCACTTCCCCGTGGTTGCGACGTTCCGCGTGAACGATTGAGCCGCCTGCTTCAATCACGCAGCCATGGGTTGGTGGCGCGTTCATGGGCGACCGTGGTTTCGGGGCCGTGGCCAGGGAGAACACGGGTGTCGTCGGGAAGTGTGAGCAATTGATCGCGGATGCTCCGCATGAGTTGCGGCGGGTCCGAGGTGGGAAAATCGGTTCTGCCGACGCCATTGGCAAACAGCGTGTCGCCGACGATGGCGATTCCTTGCGTGGGTTCGTAGAGCGTGATGCCGCCGGGGCTGTGGCCCGGAGTATGCCGGGTCTCCCAGGCAACTCCGGCGATATCGACCGACTCACTGGAGGCCAAAAAAGCATCGGCGGGGTCGGTGACGATCGGTTCGGCCAGATAAGCGGAGAGATTGAGCGACGCGTCCGTGAGGAAGTCGGCCTCGGCTTCGTGGACCAGGACTTGGACCTCGGGATGCCGTCGGCGGACGTTGGCCAACCCCGCAATGTGATCGACGTGGGCGTGCGTCAGCAATACGCG
>JBCCDN010000092.1:0-11756 GCA_039030755.1 Planctomycetota bacterium
CGGAGGTAGTCGGCCTGGAGCTGACGGTCGGTCGTGTTCATATCGAACTCGGTGATCGAGATCGGCAGGCCGGTCGCGTCGTGAAACTGGTCGAGGATGGTCCAGACGCGTTCGATGTCGGTGAGGTCGCCGGGGCTGAAGTGCCCCTGGATGCCGATGGCATCGATCGGAGCGCCGCGCTGTTGAAGGTCTTGGATGGTTTGCAGGTAGAGCGCGCGGTTGGCGTCGTTGCCTTCGTTGCCGGTGATGATGCCGAACTCGTTGAGGAAGAGTTGTGCATCGTTGTTCGCGCGGGCGGCGGCGAACCATTCGTCCATCACCGACTCGCCGAACTGATTGAGCAGGTCGTTGTTGGTACGGGTTTCGTTGACGACGTCCCAATCGCGGATCAGGCCTTGTGTCTTGCTCGCTAGGTCGGTGACGTGATCGAGGACGGCTTGACGCTGCGCCGCGGGGTCGTTCGCGAGATCAACGATCGATTGCGGTAGATTGTTGTTGCCGGGCCAGACCATGACGTGGCCGCGCGCATCGAGGCCTTGGTCTTGTGCCCACTGCAACGCGTCGAGCGCGATGGCCTCGCTGAAGTTGTTGCCGAATTCACCCTCGAGCGCCGGCCATTTGAGCGTGTTCTCCAGCGTGACGGTGTTGAACAGTTGCTGGACGACTTGCCGGTAGGTCGCGTCGCTGCTCGAAGGGTTACCCGCGAGTTTGTTGCCGACCACGGCAGAGCCAAAGCGGAATTCGTGTTCCTGTTGAAGCACGCTCACCTGCGCGTTTTCGATCGGCGTGCCGTCGGGACGCGTGAGTTCGATGCGTAAATCAGCTTTGCGTAGCTGGTCGATTTGTTGGTCGGCCACGGTGCGCCACGCGGCGTCGGCCGATCGTCCCCCGTAGGCCTCGGGGGCAACGGGCGTGAAGGCGATCCGATCGATCGAGACGTCAAACGGGTTGGGGCTGCCGAAGTCGCCGAGCACATTGAATCTTGCGACGTTGGCGTAGTCGAAGTTGGCGAAGTCGCCGACGCCGTCGGTCGGGGACGAGAACGCATTGCGGACGGTGTACGAACGGGCGGTGCCGGCACCGGCGGTGGGCGTGGGTACGCTGAACTTTACGCTGCGGTCGGCGGTGTCATAGAACTCCAGGCCGAGCAGCCCGGTGCCGTGCCCGGGCTGAACGGTGTAATCGATCTCCAAGTATTCGTTCAACACGCCGGTGAGGTCCAGCGGCGATTCGTAGTTGAACCCCGCGCCGCCCCAGCCGTCGTTGGGGTCGTTGAGCCGAACCAGTGCGGAACCAGGGGTTTGGTTGAACCCCGAGAACGTGTAGTCAAACGCGGTGTTATTGAAGTCGGAGACGACCAGCCCGTGTGCGGAGGCGGACAGCGCGACGACGAGACACGACATGGGGAGGCGAGCATTCATGCGGGGTTCAACGTGCGAGCGGGTGTGGCTTGCGAGGCGGTCGGAACGACCGTGGTCATCGGTTGATACGTGAAGTAGTCGAAGTCGGCGTGCAACCGGGTGCCGGCCAAGTCGAGGCAGGCCATGCCCGCAAAAGCACCGGTGAAGCCGAGTTCCTGCGCATATTCGTCAGAGAGAATGCTCGCGTCGAGGTCCGGGCCAACGCGTTTCCACGTTTGGCCGTCCAGGCTGTAGGAAAAACGTAGGTCGCTTCCGTCGAGTTGCAACCGCAAGTGACAAGGCCTTTGGTCGGGCAGCGCGATCGGTTCGCCGTGGAATTCGTCGTATTCCCCGGCGTTCATGCCGTAGAGCGTGAGGCAGCGGCCGGCGTTCTGGTCATGGGTGATGGCCAAGAAGTAGAACGATCGCGTGTCGTAATACGCGGTGAGACCGGCGGCGTGTTGGAAGTGCTGGGGTTGAACATCCACGCAGGTGTCGACGGTGCAGACGTGGTGCTGGAGGCGGCGGGCGACGTGGGATTGCTCGTGAACCGAGCAGAGCGATTCCCCGCCCCGAAGACGGAGATGCCCGGCACGTTCCGTGAGGTTGCAAACCTCTTCGGCGAGCGGGATGCGCGGGGTTTGGAAGTCGAGGCCGAGCGTATGGGTGTCGAAGTCGTCGCGGGCAGACGTTGGCGGAAAAGGGTGGGGCGGCCGGGCCGGGCCGGGAACGTGTAGCGCAGGTGTGTTGCCGCCCTGAACAAGACGCAGCCATCCGTCGAGGTCCCAGCGGACTTCCTGGATCGCGGTTTCCCGGCCCAGGATGCATCGGCCCGTCGGCGGCACCGGTCGCCCGCACAGGTGCGCGAGGAACCAGCGGCCGTCGGGTGTTTGAACCAGCGAGGCGTGGCCGGCTTTTCGGAGCGGCAGTTCGTCGTGGCCGTCTGCGGTCAGTACCGGGTTGTCGGGGTGGACCTCATAAGGCCCGTCGAGCTGACGACTGCGGGCGAGGGTGACGGCGTGCTCGTGCATCGTGCCGCCCTCGGCGGTGAGCAGGTAGTACCAATCGCCGCGCTTATAGAGGTGCGGTCCTTCGACCAGTCCGAGGCTTGTGCCCTCGAATATGTTTTTGACGGGGCCAACGAGTTTGCGTTGTTGCGGGTCGTATTCCTGAAGCAGGATGCCGGCGAACGGGTTCTTGTGTTTCCGCGCGTCCCACACCATGTTGATCAGCCACTTCCGGCCGTCGTCGTCGTGATACAGCGATGGATCAAAGCCCGACGCGTTGAGGTAGATCGGCTCGGACCACGGCCCGTCGATCGACTCGGCGGTGACGAGGAAGTTGGGCGTGTCTTTGAAGTGTCCTCGGCTACGCACGATCGTGTAAATCAGATGGAAGACGCCGGTGTCGGGGGCCTGGCTCAGGCACGGGGCCCAGATGCCGCAAGAGTCGCCCACGCCCCGCATGTCCAGCTGGCTTACCCGGTTGAGCGGGCGGGTTAGGAGTCGCCAGTTCACCAAGTCTCGGCTGTGGTGAATCTGCACGCCGGGGAACCACTCAAACGTGGACGTGGCGATGTAGTAGTCCTCGCCGTCGCGGAGGATGGACGGGTCGGGGTTGAAGCCGGTGAGGACGGGATTCTGAATCGTGGGCGGCATACTTAAGGCTTGGACTTCAGGGTAGTTGTAGTGTCAGCGTTTGCCCGGTGGGCTCAAGCATGAAGGCCTGTTCGATGGTTTGCCCGTCGTGCTCGACCGTCACGACATATTCACCCAAGAACCCTCTCAATTGCATCGAGCCTTGGGCATCGGTGGAGGCTTGCTCGTCGGTCCACCAAGCGTCTTTGACGAGGTCGAGCCAGGCCTGGCCGTGTGGTTTGAGGTTCCAAGCCGAATCCCACAGCGCGGCCGAGGGCTTCCAATGACGGTCGGCCCAGAAGCCCCAGAGGATGATGCCGTCCATCGAGGGGTGGCTGAACGCGGCGGTCATCACATCACGCATGTAGTCCGCCCGGACCTCCTCGTCGAGCATGACGATGTCGAGCTCGGTGATCTTCAAGCGAAGACCGGTCGCGGCGAAACGGTCCATGATCTCGAGCAGACGGGTCGGCTTCGTGATCGTCGAGCCGAAGTGCCCCTGCATGCCGATGCCTTGGATTGGGGCGCCGCGGTCGATTAGGTCACGAATGATGTTGTAGTAGACGTCTTGGTGGTTCTGGTCGTAGCCGCCGTTGGTGAGAATGCCCCAGTCGTTGATGTAACGCATCGCCTTCGGATCGGCGGCTTTGGCGAGGTGGAACCATTCGTCCATCACCTCGTACCCGAGGATGTCCATCAGGTCGGTGTTATTGAACGGCTCATTGAGCACGTCCCAGTCCGTGATCTGGCCGGCGTATTTGCTGGCCATGGTCGTGACGCGGTCGGCGACGCGCTGACGTAGGACGTCGGGCTGACTTTCCAGCGCGGGCAGGTCTTTGGGCAGCCACTGCCAACCCGGCCAGACCAGCACATGGCCGCGGACGGTGATGTCGCGTTCTTGCAACCACGCCATCGCGGCGGCCATATCGTGGGCTTCGCCGAAGCCATGCGAAACCCACTTCATGTCATTCTCAAAGACGACTTCGTTGAAGTGCTCTTCAACCAGCTTGGCGTACGTCGCGTCGGCTTCCGGGCCGGCGAGGGTTTTCGCGACCACTGCCGAGCCGAACCGGAACGCGTGCCGCTGCATCTGCACGTGAACCTTCGCGTCGGGCACGGGCTGGCCGTCGGCGTCCGTGACGGTCACGGCCAAATCGGCCATGCGGAGTTCTTCAATGCGTTCTTGGGCTTCGGCCCGCCACGGCGCGTCGGCTTCTCGTCCGTCGTAAGTCAGCTTGGTCTGCGGCAGCGTGTCGAGATCCAAGTCCTGGCCAAAACTCTGCAGCTTGAGGCCGCCGATCTCCATGACTTGCGCGTCGTAGCCAAGCTGAAAACTGAGCTTGCCTTCGTTTGGGGCGTAGTCACGCTCGGCGACAAACGGAAAGTCGTAACGCTTCCAATCGCCCGCGTAACTGATTTGGCGGTCCATCGATTGCGGCCAAGGCGAGCCGTTGAGTTCGAACTTTACGTCCGCAAAACCTTCGCCGGTCATCGACTCGAGACAGCGGGCGTAGAAGCCCAAGTGCATCACCTCACCCTTACGGATCGGCTCGGTGTTGAACCAGTTGGCCTGGATCGACCAGGTCGCGGTCGGTCGGCGTTCGACGACGATCCGCGCGGCTTCTTGGAAGTCGGGGTGATCGGCCGATACGGTTTCGACCGTCGCTAGGCCCTGCGAATCCAACGTCACGTCGTCGTAGCCTTGCGACATGAGCAGATCACGGCCACCGGTCGGCAGGGCCGGAGAATCGTCGGCCTGAACGTTGAGCGACAACCCAAGGCAAAGCGTCACCATCAACGCGGCGAGGAGCCAATCGGAAACACGGGGTGCGAGCAAAGCGATATCCATCGGAGAACCTCGTCGGTGTCGAGCGTGGGAAGACGGGCGGTCTGTCCAGAGCCGATACATCGCGGCATGGCATGAGCCGCGTGGCCGATCCGGACGCGATCGGGAATAGGATCAGTAATCGACGTAAATGTTTTCGGATTCGAGGTCGTGCGCGGTCGGACCCTTGTAGCCGAGCGCGCCGCCGTGGCCGTCGAGGAAGAGGAAGTTGGCGGTGTCGCCGTTGTGGCGGAAGCGGATTTGGCCTTGGTTGTTCGCGGCGTCCTCGTTGCTGCCTAAATTGGCCTTGGCGGTGTAGTCGAAGCCGTTAACGTCATCGACCAGCCACGGGCTTTGGCCCGCCGTGACGAGGCCGGTGGCGAATTCCCGGGGGTTCAGCACGGCGGAACCGTTGTTGTCGTTGTCGGGATTTTGGGTCACGTCGGCCACGGCGATGAGGGTGCTGATGTTGCGAACGGTTTCGGTTCGAGCGGGGATTAGCGAGCCGGGCGATTTGCCCTGCACCTGGATGCCGTACCAATCCACGATGATGTCGGATTCGGGCATCAGCCGGGGGTGGGCGGCGTACTGCCGGAGTCGGTCGTCGCCTCCCTGCTTGAGCGCCGACGGGCAGGCGTAGAGGTTGGCGATGCCTTGGTCTTGAACTTCCGCCGCGCCTTCTTCGGCCCAGGTTTTCTCTCCTCGGCCCATGGCGTTCAGGGACAGCAGGGACCAATCGGTATTGCTTCCGGATTCGTAGTCCCCGGGAGTGTCTCCGAACAGCAACCCCCAGGGCAGCGAGTCGTTGTTGTCGTTGGCGTAGACGTAGAGCGCGACGCCGGCCTGTTTGAGGTTTGAAGAACACGCCAAGGCTTGGGCGGCTTTGCGCGCTGAGCCCAGCGCGGGCAGGAGCAGGCCGATGAGCAGCGCGATAATGGAGATCACCACGAGCAGTTCGATCAGCGTGAAGCCTGAAAGACGGAGAGAGGTTGTGCGTGGCATGGCTACCTTTCGAAGAGAGCAACGGAAGAATCGGGTGGATCAGGCCAAGCCGCGGCGGCGTCGGTGAACCCCGCCGCGGGAAACGAACACTTCGTTCAAACGGGACTCACGCCAGACGACGGCGACGCAGCAGCAGGCCCGCCGCGGCGACCGCACCGGCCAACGCGGGCTCGGGCACCGCGGAGCCTTCGAAGCTGGGCGGGTTCTCGGTGTTGCCCCAGTTATTCAGGACGCGGTTGAGCTCTTCCTGGTCCACGGCGAGGCTGGCGAACGGGTCGCCGTTGGGCTCGAAGGGCGCGTCCTGGCCCCAGTTGTTGAGGACAAGGTTGAGGTCGCCTTGCTCGACCGAGCCCGAGTCGTCGTAGTCGCCGACGATGCCAGCGATCGCGGCTTCGATGATCGCGACGCTGGCGATTTCGAGATTGAGCACGCCGACGTCGTCACCGGCTTGGATTTGGATTTGGCTGAGGTCGAAGTTCTGCAGACCGTCGCCGCCGTTGGTGAAGCCGAACGTGGTGACGAATTCAGATTCGCTGCCCGAGCCCAGAGGGATGGTCAACGTGGTGAAGTCGTCGGCGTTGAAGTTGTCCGTGCCGATGCCGAAGATGTAGTCCTCGCTGCCCAGGCCCGGGCCCGAGTCGTCGCCGTCGTTGTCGCCCAGCAGGACGACGAAGTCTTCGGCGGTGTTACCGGGAAGCAGCTTGGCCACGACTTCGAGTGCGGTGGCATCCGCGTCAAAATCGATATTGAGTCCGTTGAAGCCGATGCCGCCGCCGGGTCCTTCGGTGGAGGTGGGGTCGGCGTCGATGACGAAGTTGGTGCCGGTGGCGTCCGCGCCGTCGGTGAACGTGCCGAACGTAAAGGGTTGGCTGGCGCTGGCGAACGTCGCGGGGGTGAGCGCAGCGATGACTGGATTGTCCGGGTCGACGATCTTGACGCTTTCGACGTCGATCTTGAGGCGGTCGGTGCCGCCAAACGCGGACTGGATCTGCATCTGCGTGAGGCCGAAGTTCTGGAGGCCATCGCCGGCGAGCTTGCCGTCTTGAGCTTGCGTAAACACCGGGCCGGGATTGAGCAGGTCTTGCGAGACGGTGACGAATTCCGTGCCGGGCGTGATGCCGGTGAGGTCCACGAAGAACTGGAATTCGTCGCCGTTGATCGGTCCGTCAGAATCGCCCAAGATCACGCGGAAGTCGGTCGCGGCGTTGAGCGGATCAACGCGGAGCGTGACTTCGAGCGTCTTGCCCACCGAGTCGAAATCCACGAACACGTCCGAGCCGGCCCCGCCGAACAGGCCATTGGCGCCGTCGCCGTCGGTGGCGATGTCAACGTTCAGCAGGCCGCCGGCAGTGCTGAAGGCGCCGGGTTCCGAAAAGTCGCCGAACGTGAAACCGTTGGTGTCGTGCTGGTCGGCGTTGTACGTGGCGAGATCGGCCGCAGAGGCGGCGAGGGTGAACGAACCAGCCGTGGCCAGCCCGAATGACGCGATGAGTTGCTTGGTACGAAACATGGTGTTCTCCTGAGACTTGAAAAGACTGGAAAAGGCGTGGTGAAACCTGAAATGCGAGCGGGTGAAGTTACGGACGGCGACGAAGCGCAAAGGCGGTCAAGCCCACGCCCAGCAGCGCAGCCGAGGAGGGTTCGGGGACCAGTTCGATCGATTTCACTTCGATGTAGAAGCGATCGGTTTCACCGAAGGGGCTTTGAATCTGCCATTGATCCAGACCCGGATTGAACACGCCGTCGCCGCCGTTGGTGAATCCGGAAGACGTTTGCGTGAAGACGGAGTTGAGCGGCGAAAATTGTTCGCTGAAGCCGCTGCCGTCGTTCAGCGGGGAGGCGAAGCTGGTGTCAATGAAAATCTGATGGTCTTCGGTGCCTTGGTTGGGGGCGGTGTCATCACCGTCGTTGTCGCGGAGGATGATGCGGAAATCGTCGGCGACGTTTCCGTCCAAGAGGCGATAGACAATGCGAAGCTGGTACTGGTTGGGATCGAAATCCGTGAGCGTGAAGTTTCGTCCGAGGCCTCCGAAGGCCGACGCGTCGATCGTTAGCGAAGAAGCGGTTTCAACCACGTTGCCGCTGAATGCCCCATACGCGAACCCGGCGGGGGCCCCCGTGAAGAACGTGCCATCTGCCTGGTATAGATCGATATTCGCTGCGGATGTAGCCGGCGAGAACAATCCCGAGAAGGCGAATATGCCAGCGGTGGCAAATTTAGTGATTTTAGTCTTCATGCTAGTTTCCTCCTAAGTAAACACACGAAAAAATAAGACGGGTCAAGTCCCGAATGCTCTCCGCGGTGATCGGGAGGGCGGACAAAGGCGAGATCAACTTGAGGGCGCGGGGCCGGTCGAATCACGGATCGTGAGATGATGTTTCAAGGTGTATGCGTGGGCCGGCAAGGCGGTTGCTTGCGGATGTTGGATTCGACGCAGCAGGAGTTGGGCCCCCACCTTTCCAAGCCGGCGGGCGTTCACGGCGATGGTGGTCAACGCCGGCGATAGTTTGTCGCAGGGGTAGACATCATTGAAGCCCACGACGCTGACCTGCTTGGGCACACGAAGGTTCAGCGTCTGCAACGCCGAGAGCATGGGGAAGGCTTCGTGATGCGAATAACAGATCAGCCCGGTCGGGCGTTCGTGGGGGTCGGCTAACCGTTCGACCATGGCTTCGTGCGACACATGGTGAGATGCCAATTTGGGGAGGCCGGCTTCGCTCAAAGCTTGATCAATCCCGCGCTGCCGATCGGCGATGCTGTAGTGGGCTTGGGCATCTTCGTTGACGTAGTAGCCGAGTCGGCGATGACCCAACTCGATCAAATGCCGCGCGGCCTGATAACCCCCGCCCACGTCGTCCACGATGATCCGCTCGAGCGTCGGGTCTGCGTCGCTGTTGAGCAAGACCGCGGGTAGCTGGCTTTCGCGGAGGACAGCCCGAGCTTTCTCGGGCAAAAACTCAAACATCGCGCAGCCATCCAGACGGGAACCCAGCACCATGTCGTCGAACTGATCGCTCTCAACTTTGAGCAGCACCAGGTGGTAACCGCGATTGCTGAGCGTGTCATTGAATCCGTTGACGAATTCGGTGTGCACGCCGTGAAGAATCCGAATGGATTCGGTGTGCAACAGGCCAATCGTCCACGTGCGTTTTTCGGAAAAGGACCGGGCCCGCCAATTGGTTCGGTAGCCCATGTCTTTGGCCAACTTGCGGATGCGATCTGCACGGCGTGCGGTGCTTTTCCAAGTTTCTTTCGTCTCACCACGTAGGACGCGCGCGACTGTGGAACTCGAGACACCCGCCTTTTGGGCGATCTCGTAGATCGTGACTTTCGAATTGACGGACGGAGAATCCATGGACAAGACTGAGGTGGCGTCACGTGAGTGACTTACGGTTTAAATCGGAAGATCAAAAGATTTGTGGCGATATGAAATTTGATACCGGTCTTATTTTAACACCGGTGTCATCTTTATGCAACCCTGTTGCATCCACTTTTGTGCAATTTGGCTTTTTTGCCGGGAAACCTCGGCAGCGCACGTCCTATGGTTGCAATCTCATGATCTCACGTGCCCCTGCCCAACTCGCCGCTGCTTCCCTCTTTTCTAGCCTCTTGATGCTTGCCGCCTGTGGCCAGACGCCGCCGCCCGCCGCGGATTGGGCGGGGCCCGCGTACGACGACGCGTTTTTCGAGCATTGGCACGACGGCAAGGCCGAAATCGCGGCATATGACCTGATCTATCCGCGTTACGGCGAAATGCGGAAGGGCACCGCGGTAGCGGTCACGGTCACCGAGCCCTTCCGCTGGTCGCCCCGGGTCAAGGCCGACACGCCCGACAACAGCTTTGGCGTGGTGAAGCTCAATCTCAGCGAAGATTTTCCCACGGGTGTGTACGACTACAACGTGATGACTTCGACGTTCGTGGCGACCGAGCCGGCTCCGGATTCCGATGGGCTACTTCCGGGGGTGCCCGTGAAAATGACGTTTTCGAGCCAAGAATGGTGCGGGCAGGTGTGGCAGCAGGCCGTGTTCAACCCCGACGGCGTCGAACACGAACACCGCAGCTACTTCGAAAACGCCGCGGACGACAACCAGAAACTCCCGGGATACGCGGCGTTTTTGGCCGAGGATGCGCTGATGCTCTGGGCCCGCGGCCTCGCCGGCCCGACGCTGGAGCCTGGCGCATCCGTGGACGTCCCGCTTTATCGCTCGGCCGCCGTCACCCGGCTCAACCACGCCGGCGTCGCCTGGGATTCGGCCGTGCTGACCCGCCCTGAAGGCACCAGCCGCGTCCGCAGCGAAGCCATCGGCGATGTCGAAGTCTTCACGATGCACGCCACGATCGACCGGGCGGGCGGCGACGAGCTGGCGAAATACATTTTCACGGTCGAAGCGGCCGCACCGCACCGTGTGATCCAAATCGGCCGAAACGACGGCTACACGCTGACGCTGGTGGGCGTGAGTCGGGAGCCGTATTGGCGGCAGCAGGCCAACGCGGACGAAACATCGCTCAAAAACTTTGGGATGTCGCCCCGGCCGCCGCGTTCGCCGTGAATTCGGGCGCCGTGGCCGTTGCGAAAGAGGCTCGGAATCCCTACTATCTTCGATCCGCCTGCGTCCGGCTAACCCAACCCGACCTGCCTCCAACCCCGAGTTTCCCATGCCCCGCGTCTGCGATTTCACCGGCAAACGAACCACCACCGGATTCTCTTACACCCTTCGCGGGAAGAAGAAGTATCTCGGCGGCGTCGGTACCAAGATCACCGGCAAGACCAAGCGGACGTTCAAGCCGAACATCCAAACCGTCAAAACCGTCGACGAAAACGGTGCGACGGTTCGCGTCAAGGCGTCCACCGCCGCGATCAAAAACGGCCTGATCACCAAGCCGCTCAAACGGAAGTACGCCTACACCCACAACGCCGAAGCCAAGTCCCACTGAATCGGGAGATCGGCTCAGGTCCGGGGCAGGGTGGAGCATTCGGCAGGGACGCCGAGTCGAGATGACGAGATGAGGGATCCATCAACGCACGCCTTAGGGCGTGCTTTTTGCGTAACCGTCGCCTTTGCTTCGCATCGTCACGTGTGGCCGAACGCCACTGCCACCTGAATCCCCCATGGCCGACCGCAACGCCGACCGCGACAAAGTGCTCGCCGCCTCGGACATCGTCGAGGTGGTCGGCGAACATGTGCAACTCCGTGCCAAGGGGCGAGAGTTCGCGGCGATCTGCTGCTTCCACGACGATACGAAGCCGTCGATGTATGTCTCGCCTCAGAAGCAGATTTTCAAGTGTTTCGCGTGCGGGGCGGGCGGGTCGGTGTTCGATTTTGTGATGCGTTATCACAAACTCACGTTCCCTGAAGCGATGAATTATCTCGCGGACCGAGCGGGTATCGCCTTGACGCCCTGGAAACCGCGGAAGGGCGTCGCGGAGAAAAAGGACGGCCCCAGCGACCGCGAACGCCAGAGCGAAGCCAACGCCCAGGCGCTTGGGTTCTTCAGTGCGCTGCTCGACCACGACGAGCACGGCCAAGAAGCCCGCGACTACCTCAAACGCCGGGGCGTCACAAAAGACATGATTCAGGCGTTCGGTATCGGCGTCGCGCCCGATCGTTGGGACGGCCTGGCCACCATGGTCGGCCACAAACATTGGGACGTCGCCGCGTTCGTGTCCATCGGCCTGATCAAACCCCGTAAGGGTACGCCTGCCGCGCCGCCGGAAGGCACGCTCGTTGAGCCCGGCACCATGCCCAAACTCACGCCCGAGCCCGCCGACTGCTATGACCTGCTCCGCCACCGCTTGATCTTCCCCATCCACGACCAGCTCGGCCGACCCGTCGCGTTCGGCGGCCGAAAGCTGCGTGACGAAGACGAACCGAAATACCTCAACAGCCCC
>JBCCDN010000093.1:0-11750 GCA_039030755.1 Planctomycetota bacterium
CCCGACTGCCCGCCCGCGTGTCGCCTGATGGACCTGTTTTGCCCCATCGGCTACGGCACCCGCGGCATGATCGTCTCGCCCCCCAAGGCCGGCAAGACCACGCTGCTCCAGAACATCGCCTTCGCGCTGAAGCAGAACCACCCCGACGCGATCGTCGTCGCCCTGCTCATCGACGAACGCCCGGAAGAAGTCACCGACTTCCGCCGCAACGTGCCGTGCATCGTCTGGGCGTCTTCCAACGACCACGCGCCGGAACGCCACTGCGGCCTGGCGATGCTCGCGTCCGAGCGGTGCAAGCGGTGGGCCGAGTCCGGCAAGGACGTGATCGTGCTGATGGACTCGCTGACACGGCTGGGCCGGGCGTTCAACACCGCCCCGGGCATGAGTCAGACGGGCCGTACGTTGACCGGTGGCCTCGACGCCGGGGCGTTGTCGATCCCGAAGCAGATCTTCGGCGCCGCCCGCAAACTCGAAGAAGGCGGCAGCCTCACGATCATCGCCTCCGCCCTGGTCGACACCGGCAGCCGCGGCGACCAAGTGATCTTCGAAGAGTTCAAGGGCACCGGCAACATGGAGGTCATCCTCGACCGCAAAATCGCCGAGCAGCGCGTCTTCCCCGCGATCGATCTCGCCGCGTCGGGCACCCGCAACGAGCACCTGCTCATGCCCAAGACCGAGCTGGACACCGTCACCGCCCTGCGTCGCCGGCTGATGAACATGCAGCCCGTGATGCAGGTCGAGCAGCTGCTCAAGGCGCTCGAACGCTTCGAGAGCAACGCGGCGCTGGTGGGCGATGACAAAAGCCCCGCGAAGCAGCAGCCAGTCCGGGCCGACGCGCCGCTCTGAGCTTTCTGGCTGGCAACTCATACCGTGTTTTTCGTTTACGGCTATAAGTGCTATAATTATAAAATTGCATTCTTCTAACGGCCGGTTGCGGTCCAACTTGCCATTCGATCCAAGTTTTGAGGAAGCGAGTCGCCGATGGGACGCAAGTCCAATGACGGTTTTACGTTGATTGAACTGCTGGTCGTGATTTCGATCATTGCGTTGTTGATCGGCATCCTCCTGCCCGCCCTGAGCGCCGCCCGCGCTGCTGGGCAGCGGGCCGCCTGCCTGAGCAACGTGCGGCAAATCGGGATCGCGGCTTATGCCTACGCCACCGATCAACAGGACTACTACGTGCCGTACCGCACCGTCTTCAACTCGCCGCTTTACAGCGGAAACATGACCCGCGGCTTCGGGGATTACGACTCCGTCCCTTGGGCGCGACGATTGGTGATGGACGATTACCTCGGCGGCAACGGCGTTTATGTCTGCCCGACGTTTGAGCCGACCAATCCGGGCGTCATCCAGGACATCGACGCCAACGACGCCGGGGACCCGGAATACCTGTCTTGGGGCAAGGTGCATTACGGCATCAACTACGCGTTCTTGGCCAGTCTGCTCGGCCCCGACAAGCTCACGCCGGACACGAGTTTTACGCCCTTCAAGCCCGACCCCGACATGATCAACACACCGCGGACCGACCAAGTTCGCAGCCCGTCCACGACGCTGTACTTCATGGACAGCCTCAACCTCGCGATGCAGACCGGCTCGCCGGCCCTCAGCGCCACCACGGGTTACGACAGCGGCGAAACCGCGGGCTCGGACTACATCTTCCCCGCGGCGGACCCGCCGAACCGCGCGTACGGCCACGCCGACGCCCGCCACGCCAAGTCGATCAACATCGCCTGGGCCGATGGACACGCCTCGAATATCCAGGTCAAGGACCCCGAAAACATCTGGGGCAAAGACGAGCTCACCGACTGGCGGGAATGGGACGCCGACCCCGACAACTACGGCGACTTGCTTTGGGACCGCAAGTGAAACCGCTCAGCCGATCTCGATCGATTCGAGATATTGGGTGAGTTCGCTTTGTTGACGTTCACGCTTTTCGCGTAAGTCCTCGGCCAAGTTGCCAATGGTTTCGAGCTGCGTTTCTTGTGCGTCGAGCTTTTCGACGTAACGCTTGTACAAGGCGTTGTTGCGGTCGAGGCGGGCCATGTTGTCGCGGATGCGGTCTTGCTCGCGGGTGATGTCGGCGACCTGTTTTTCCTGCTCCTCGATCCGGCGGTTGGTGTCTTCCAAAGCACGCTGCATGCGGACGGCTTCGGCCAACGCCTGCCGAACTTCCTGAGGCATTTCGCCATGGCGGACGTACACGGCCAGTTGATCGGCGTTTTGTTGCAGCAAACGGACTTGATGGACGCGCGGCTGACGCTCGACCACGGTGAGTTGTGCGGTCTCGCCGGCGGGGACGGCGAGGGGGAAACGCCAATGCGTATCGGTTTTTTTGATGTCGCGGTGGCCTTCCGGAACGTCGCCGAGCTTGGCGACGGGTTTGGGCTCGATGAGATCCCGGCCGTTGACGCGGGGGTGTTCGACGAGCAATTGGCGTTCGTCGCCAGCGGCGTTGCGGGCGTCGTAGGTGTGGGTGTATTGCGTGGCGTGGGTGAGTTCGAGAACGCCCTTCGACACCTTGGCGGTCACGAGTTCGGTCTTGTTTTTTTGTGTGGCGTCGACGGTGACTTCGAGGTCCAGGCCGTAGGTGATGAGGCGGGCGTCGCCGGGCGCGAGGAAGCCGAGCTGCGCGTCGCCGGCGTAGGCCCCGTCGTCGAGCACGGTGACCGGGCCGGCGTCGAGTTTGAGGTCGGTGGAGTTGCGGACGGAGGCACCGAGCATCGGGTGCTTGCGTTGGGTTTGTGGGTTGTAGACCGAGACGGGGCCGACCTTGATGGCTTCGCTGAGGATGGGCAGCATGGCGGACTCGCCGCGGGCGAGGGTGACGGGCTGGTCGAGGTGATAGGCGAAGAGCGAGCCGAGGTCGGCCGCGGCCGCGGCGGATTCGACTTCGGAGCCGAGGGAGTCGAAGGCGTTCGCCATGGCGGGGACAGGGAGACTGGCCGGTGAACCCGCCATCCCGGATCGGCGTTGGAGTTGCATCGCGCTTTGCGGGGCGATGCCGGAAGCGTCAGCGGCCTCGGCGAAATAGTGGACCGGTGCCGAGGCCGACGATTCGGTCATCGTGAAGCCCGCGGCGTGTTCCTGTGGCCGAAGGCCGGCGAAGCGTTCGGGTTGGACCACGGGGCGAGACAGGTATTCCGGCGCATAAAGATTTTGAACGAAACTGACGGGTCGGCCGGACACGAGCGAGATGTTGATCTCGTCCCAGTCGGTGTCGGTGGTGTTGTCGACGATCGCCCACGCTTGGAGGAGCGGTTCTTCTTGGCTGAGGTCGAGGCGGTACGAGAGTTTCCACAGCGGGGTTTCGAGCAAGTAGGAAACGGCGACCTGTTCGCTGGCGTCGGCGAAGTTGAGCGTGAGCGGCTTGGCGTCGCGCTGCCGGGTGGAGCCGAGCAGGGCCAACGCTTTTTGCAATTCGGCGTTGAGGGCGTCGTCGTTGATGGCGACGGCGTCGACTTGGTCGAGCGGGATGCGTTGGAGGCCGGCTTCGGTGGCAAGGGTGATCAGGTGCTCGGTGGTTTGGACGTCGGCATCGACGCGGGTGCGGGCGTTGACGCCGATGAGTTGGCCGGTGACGGATTGATTGCCTGAGAGGGTGAGGGATAGTTCGACGCCGCGGAGTTGGGCGACGACCTGCTCGAGCGACGTCGCGTTGGACAAATCGATGCCGAAGCCGGCGAGGCGTTGGGCGACGGGTTCTTGGCCGGGATAGGCGACGGCGACGGAACCGGTCGCGCCGCGGACGAGCAGGGACTTGAGCACGTCGTTGAGCTGGGCGTCGGTGAACGCGAACGTGGGGGCGGCGTTGGCGGTAATGGGCCCGGCGTGCTCGAAGTAGCCGACACCCGAGGAGTAGAGCGTGACGCGTTGGAGCGGCAAGGCGTCGTTATTGGCTTGGTCGGCCCGGGCAACTTGAGCGCCGGCGAACACCGAGAAGGAAACCAAAACGGCGGGCAGCGTGCGGCGAGACGGGGTGCGATGCGTCATGGCGGGCGGTCTCCGGATCGGTGTGAAGCTGGGAAAGTCGGACGCGTTCAGGCTACGGCCTTGGACGTTCGGGTAGGGTCGAGGGTTCCCGATTCGTTTGCGATTGTGAATTTTTTGTGGCTTTGCGGGTTGTTCCGGATGCGATCGCTCTGCGCGGTGTTATTCTGGGGATTGGGGAAAATCGTGGGTGGAACAGCTTCGGCCTGGAGCTGACGGTCAATACCTCGGAGGGCACGCGAAGCATCTAAACGGCTTGGCGTCTGGTTCCGTGGAGATGGAGAGACGCGGCGATGTCGCAAGCCATGACCCATGCCGGTTTAGAGAGCAACGTGGCTTCGGCGCGTGTGGAGTCGATGCCGATGGGCGGCGTCGGCCCGGATCGCGAGCGATGGGAAGCGTTGCATCGGCCGTCGCGTCGCCGAACCGTCGGCAGCCTGCGCGGGCTGGACGATGCGCCGTACGAGGGCGATACGCATCTGCTGGATGGGCGGGGTTGGTGGCAGTTGTGGGTGGGCGGGTTGCTGTGGTTGGCGGTGCCGGCGTTGATCAAGCTGATTCCGGATCGGCCGTGGTGGGAGTTCCTTCCGGCATTTGCGGTGATCGGCGTGGGGCTGGGCGTGGTGTATTACGGCTGGCGGGTCGGCAACCCGATTCAAAAAGCGTGTTGTTTGCTTATGGCGTTGGCACTACTGGCGTTGGGGGCCAAACTCGGCGACTGGGCGATCGGCACGCACATCCACAGCGGAACACTCCAGCAAATGGACAAGGCATACGAACTTTAAGCAGGTCGCTGTGGCCTGGATCTTTCGGGTGGACGGAAGGGGTGTCGTGTCGCAGTTCTCGGACGCAGGAAAGATTCGTCCCTTGGGCTGGACGGCAGGATTCCTCCGCGTCGATGGGGAAACAACGAACCTGATGAGCGCCGCGTGCGTGTGGATGGTCACGCCGGCGGGCGGTTCTTGCGGCCCTGTAAACTGTCCGGCCGTCCTTTGCCAGCCTTTTCCCGGATGATGTCCGTATGACCGACCGCCGACCGCCCCGCCGCCTGCTTGCCCTGACGCTGACCTTGCCACTGGCGGCGACCTCATTGCTGACCGGCTGCATCGCCGACTCCGGTGCGGGCGGGTTGTTGAATCCTTCGGCCGCCCGGGCGCAGGCCCGACAAGACCGCGCCGACGAACGGGTGCAGGTCGCCGAAAGGCTGATGGAACAGGGGCGACTCGATGCCGCGCTGGCCGAATTCGGCCTCGCGCTCGAAGACAATCCTGATCTGATCGAAGCCCACTTGGGCATGGGCGACATCTACCGACAGCGCGGCCAGCCGGATATCGCGCTGCGGCTGTTCAAGCAGGCCGTGGACGTCGACGACCAAAACGCCGAGGCCCACTACAAAGTCGGACTGATGAGCCAGGTCCTCGGTCAGGTCAACGACGCGATCCGGGCCTACCTGCAATCCCTCGTCCTCGACCCCACCGCCACGGAAGCCAACCGCGACCTGGGCACGGCCTACGTCCAGGCGGGCCGGCCCGACTACGCCATCGCGTACGCCAAGAAAGCCACCGAACTCAACCCCGACGACCAGGCGGCTTGGTGCAACCTCGCGGCGGTGTACAACCTGCTCGGGCAGTACAACGAGGCGTTGCGGTCCTACCGTTTGGCGACCGAGCTGGGCCCGTTGGACGACCCCGTGTTGTTGGGTTTGGCCGACACGCACCTCAAGCTCGGCAACTTCCAACGTGCCGCCAACACGCTCGAATCGGTCATCCGCGCTCGGCCCACGTCTACCGCTTACGAACGTCTGGGTTACGCCGAGTTCAAACGTCGCGACTTCCGCACCTCGCTGCAGCACTACCGCCAGGCCGTCGAGCTGAACCCCAAAGAAACCGCCGCCCATAACGGCATCGGGGCCGTGCTCGTGACTTATTACATCCAGGGCGAACGCAAGAACCGCGCCCAACTCGAAGAAGCGCTCAACGCCTGGCGGACCAGCCTCCGCATCCGACCGCAGCAGCCGCAGATCGTGAACCTGCTGGGTCGATATCAACGGCCCGGCTAATTTTGAGCACGCCATCAAACCTATTAGCGCGGCGGCCAAAGTCGTCGGGCTTATGCTTTCCGCCATGCCCATCACCTTTCAGCACCACACGCTGCCCAACGGCCTGACGATCCTCGCCGAGACCGACCCCGACGCTCACACGGCCGCGATCGGTTTTTTCGTCAAAACCGGCGCTCGCGACGAAGACCCGGCCTACATGGGGGTTTCGCATTTCCTTGAACACATGATGTTCAAGGGCACGCCACGCCGCAGTGCCGACGATGTGAACCGCGAGTTCGACGAGATCGGAGCCGACTACAACGCGTTTACCAGCCACGAGCAGACGGTTTACTACGCCCACGTGTTGCCCGAATTCCTGCCCCGCGCGGCCGATTTACTCGCGGACATGCTCCGGCCGTCGCTGCGGCAAGACGACTTCGACATGGAAAAGAAGGTCATCCTCGAAGAGATCGGAATGTACGACGATCGGCCCGAGTGGCGGCTCCAAGACAAACTGCTCGAAGAATTCTTCGGCTCGCACCCGCTGGGGTTTCGGGTCCTTGGGACGACCGACACCGTCACCGCTTTGACGCCCCAGCAGATGCGCGACTACTTCGACGGCCGATACAGCCCCGACAATTTGGTGGTGGCCGCCGCGGGTCAAGTGGACTTCGATCAACTTTGTCGTGATCTCGAAGTACGTTGCGGCGGTTGGGAAGCCACACGGGCAGAGCGCCAGCACGGCACCACCGAACCCGATGGCAAACGGCTAGTCGTCGACGACCCACGCATCAGTCGAACGTATCTCGCCTTTCTCGCACCCGGCCCGTCCGCACAAGACGGCCACCGTTATGCCGCGAAGGTGCTTTCGGACATCCTCGGCGACGCAGACGGCTCGCGTTTGTACTGGTCACTGATCGACCCGGGCCTCGCGGATGAAGCCGATTTCTCGTCGATGCCACAGGACCACAGCGGCGCGTTCATGGGCTATGCGACCTGCGATCCCGCCCGGGCCGATGAAGTCGAAGCCACGCTGCTTCAGACGATCGACGCCGCCGTGTCGAAGGAACCCATCACCGCCGACGAAGTTGAGCGGGCCGTGAACAAGCTTGCGACGTTGGCGACCCTGCAGGGCGAACGCCCATCGGGCCGGATGCACGGCCTGGGTTCACGTTGGTTGTATCACGGCGCGTACCGTTCGCTGGAACAGGAACTCGCGGCGTTGCAAGCGGTGACTCCCAACGACGTCGCGTCGCTGCTCGCGGCCTTCCCGCTTTCCCCGAAAACCATCCTGCGTCAGCAGCCGGCGTCTTGAAGGAGTCGCGCGTGGATTCCATCGCCGACATTTTGAAAGACCTACGGGCGGGCAAGGTCATCGTGCTGCTCGACGACGAAGGCCGTGAAGACGAAGGCGATCTCGTGTGCGCCAGCGAGTTTGCGACGCCCGAGGTCGTGAATTTCATGCTGCGTGAAGGCCGAGGCATGCTGTTCGTTTCGCTCACCGGCGAGGCTTGCGATCGGCTTCAACTCCCGCCACAGCACAGCGTCAACACCACGCAGCGCGGCACGGCGTACACCCTCACCGTAGACGCCACGGCGCGGCTCGGCGTGACGACCGGCGTCTCGGCGCAGGACCGTTCCACCACGATTCAGAAGCTCGCGGATCCGGACGCTTCACCGTTGGACTTTGATCGGCCCGGACACGTGCAGCCGCTCCGGGCACGCGATGGCGGGACGCTCGTTCGGGCCGGGCACACCGAGGGCTTGATCGATCTGATGCGGCTCGCGGGTCTGCACCCCTGTGCCGTGGGCATCGAGGTGATGAACGACGACGGCACGATGGCGCGTCGGCCTCAGATCGATCAACTTGCCAAGAAGTTCAGCCTCAAAGTCACCACTGTCGCCGACGTGATCCAGCACCGCCTCGAGCGCGACCGGTTGATCGAACGTATGGACGTCGTGCCTTTCACCAACGAACTGGGAGATTGGCGATTGGTGGCGTATCGCAGCGCGGTCGATCCGTTCCCGCATGTCGCGCTGGTGTGCGGAGATGGACTTGCACGGTGGGACGATTTCGGTGAACCGATCGACACGACCGACCCGGTGCTCGTGCGGATGCACAGCCAGAACCTCTTGGGCGATGTGTTCGGCGACGCGACGCAGCCGTCGGGCCAAACACTGCGCGACGCGATGCGAATGATCCAACGCCAAGGCTCGGGGGCCGTGATCTACCTGCGTCACGAAGGCATGGGCAAGGGCTTGCTCAAACGCTTGCAGACCGGAGCCCCCCCGGAAGGCGCCGACCCCAACGATGAACGCATCAAGCTGGGCAGCCAACACGAAACGCCCGGCACCGCACCCGCGACAAACAAGGCCGACTACGGCATCGGCTGCCAGATCCTGCGCGACTTAGGGATCCGTCGGCTGCGACTTATTACGGCGCATCCGTTCACTCCGACGGCGCTCTCGGGATACGGGCTGGAGATCGACGGGTTCATCAAGCCGACACCCTGAAGTGATTGAAGCGCATAAAAAACCCACGGACGACATCCGTGGGTTTTGCGTGTTTGGATTGATGCGGATCAGTCCGCCAGTTCGTTCAGCGCTGCCTCGAACTCGGGCTTGCCCGTAACGCCTACAAACTTCTTGACGACTTCGCCGCCTTTGAAAACCAGCACCGTCGGGATCGCTTGGATGCCGTATTTGGTCGAGACCTCGCGATTGGCATCGGTGTCGACCTTACCGACCTTGACCTTACCCTCGAACTGCTGCGCGACTTCGTCGATCGTGGGGGCGAGCATGCGGCAGGGCATGCACCATTCGGCCCAGAAATCGACGAGCACGGGGGTGTCGGCGCTGACGACTTCGGCTTCAAAGTTGGCATCGGTGAATTCGGTCACGGTTTCGCTGGCCATGGTGGGCTCCTTGATGGGCGTCGTAGTGTGACGCGGGGTGTCTCGAGAATTGCGGCGGTCGCCACCGTTTCTGCAGTGTAGCGGCCCGCGGACAAGCTTCGGTCACGGCAAGACAGAACCTCGGCGGCTTCGCGAATATTCCAATGCAGGTTTCGACGACGTGTGATTGAGCGTCGGCGGGTAGATTTAAAGGATGCTCACGCACCGTGTGATCCCGTGTCTGGATGTGAAAGAAGGCCGTGTCGTCAAGGGCGTGAACTTTGTCGATATCCGCGACGCGGGCGACCCGGTGGAGGTGGCCGCGGCGTACGACGCACAGGGTGCCGACGAGCTAGTGTTTCTGGACATCAACGCCAGCCACGAGGGGCGGGGGATCATGCTGGACATGGTGCGCCGCGTGGCGGAGCGCTGTTTCATGCCGTTCACGGTCGGCGGCGGGATTCGGACGATCGAGGACGTGGCGGAACTCGTTAGGGCCGGAGCGGAGAAGGTGAGCATCAACACGGCGGCCGTCTTGGATCCGGACATCGTGAAGCAGACGGCCGCGCGTTTCGGGCGATGCGCGACCGTCGTGAATATCGATCCCAAGCGAGTGCCGATCGACGAACTCATGCCGCGCTTAAGCAACGCCCACACGCCGACGGAATCGGAAGGTCGGCCGGGCTTTGCGTTTGAAGTTCATACGCACGGCGGACGGAAGGGCACGGGCCTGGACCCGGTGGCTTACGCGAAACGGGTCGTCGAACTCGGAGCCGGCGAAATCGTGCTGACCAGCATGGACGCCGACGGCGTGAAGACCGGTTACGACTTGGAGATCACGGAATTGATCAGCGACGCGGTCGATGTGCCGGTGGTCGCGTCGGGCGGTTGTGGATCGCCGCAACACATGATCGAGGTGTTGCAACAAACTCGGGCCGACGCGGTGCTCGCCGCGAGCATTTTCCACTACGGCGAATACACGATCGCCGAGACGAAACAAGCGATGCGCGACGCGGGGCTGCCGGTGCGGATACCAGAATCCGGCCGGACTCAGCCATGACCGGCCGCTCGGAACACGAATCTCGAGGTTTTTTTGTCACGGCCGCCGCGATGATTTACGGCGTGGGCCTAGGTAACGGCCCCGTGCGGCTATGGCTCGCGAGAGCTGCTTACCGCCTTGATTCCGAGAGTGACCCCGAGATTTACGTCGAGAAGATCGTGGGCCGCGGGCAGATTATCTTGAGCAATGAAGAGATTTGGGCTTGGCCCCTGAGCCTCATTTGCGCGTTTTTTTTGTTTGCGATGTTTTGGGGGACCATATCGGTGGTGCTGGGATTGCTGGTGACCGATTGGTCACGGTCGCGATCGCGCCGCGAGAACTGGACGCAGATCACGCAGCCTGGGCCGCAACACCAGGTCTGGTTCATCGACCCAGAAGATGCGACATCACGTCGCTCACGCCGACCTTCGCCGCGTCGCGCTCCGCGGCCTCCACGGGGCTGAAGTCCGAGACCTCGGGCTTGGCGACCAGCTCGACCGCCGAGTTGTCGCTGATTTTTTTCAGACCCACCGAACCGTCGCCGGACACCGAGACGACCCACCGGCCGTCGGTCAATGAGCGATACGCGATCTTGCCGTGCTGGGCTCGGGCGTCGTTCCAGTCGATGTTCGCGAGCGCGGGATCGATCAGCGTGCCTTGCGACGGCGGCGTGTGTTCGTCGAAGACGCGGCGGATCCACAGCTTGCCATCCAGTACGGCATAGTCGATGAAGACTTCGTCCCGCGAGGAATACGGCGTGTTGATGCGTTCAAGAATGCCGTCCGCGCCGCGGACGACCACGGCCACGGCCTGCTCGTTCACGATCAACTCGGTCACCGCAGCGCGGGTCACGGCGGCGTTGTAGCGCTCAGTCAATGCTTCGTGTTGCTGTTGCAAAGCGACAAGGCGGTCGCGGTAGATCGCCGACGTGACCGAATCTTTCGCGACGCGGTAGCCCAGGAGGCTGAGGCCTCCAAGCAGGATCACGATCGCGAGGCTGGCGGGTTTGAACAGTGCGGAGGACGGGCCGGGCATACCGGATTGATCGGCGATCCGAGGCGGAGAACACGAACCGCCGTGAGATCGCAGATCGGCGGGCGGGCTACGCTGCGGCGATGCGAAGGCGTGGTTGGCGACATCTTCTGAACGATCGGGCGGTGATGGGGCCTGCGTTGCTGCTTACGGTGCTGCTGGTGGTTTTCGCGCTGCCCAAGGCGTGCGGCACCGGGCGGGACGCGGTGCGGGCGTATCGCGTGGCTCAGTGGGAAGACCCGATCCGGCAATATGCCGAGTTGCACGGGCTGGATCCGCGTCTCGTCCGCGCGGTGGTGTTGGCGGAGTCCTCGGGCAACCCTCACGCGCATTCCCCGGCCGACGCGAAAGGCCTGATGCAGATCACCCCCATCACGCATCAAGACGCGCTCCAGCGTTTCGGACTCGCCGACGGCGACCTGTTTGACCCGCTTTACAACCTCAAGGTCGGTACGGCGTACCTCGCGTATCTGCTTGAGCGTTTCGACCAAGACCGCACGCTCACGCTGGCGGCGTATCACATGGGGCCGACGCGGGTCAGCAAGCGAAGCCGTGAGAACCCCGGCCTGTCATCGGCCGAGTTCATTGAGCAACACGCCGGCCCCAAGACGAGAGCGTACGTGCGGCGGGTGCTTGATGAAGCGGGCGATTGAGCGAGCGAGCTCAGGTGCACTTTTCTCGCAGCCCCGTGAGTAGCCGAGCAAACACGGTGTCTTCGTCGTCGCGGGCATCGACCACGACGTAACGATCTTCATCTTGC
>JBCCDN010000094.1:0-11685 GCA_039030755.1 Planctomycetota bacterium
GCGTCGCAGTTGACGCATGACACAGTAGGAACCCCATCGAGTGTTATTTTATTCATAGTAACCTACAGCGATGTGACTTATCTTCACACGAAGATCTGCGAATTCTTAGAAACTTTGGAAGATCAACCTCAATTTTGATGTAGACCAAACGAACTGATCGGTGACGCCCCTATTAACGGAATTCGATGTCATCTCGAACAGCTATGACTTAGTAAATATCCGATCAAGCATCGCGAAATAGCCCGCGTTCCGCCATAGATGCCGGTTCCCGATCACGTAGAGAGAACGTTGAGCTCGTGTCACCGCGACGTTAAGAAGGTTGGGGTTACGGCCGGCCCACTGCCTTGCGCCGTTTTGGGAAGCATCTGATGCACCTAGCACGAAGAAGACCGTTTCGGCCTCGCGGCCCTGCACGGTGTGCACCGTTCCGATGCGCTCTTGCAGCCAAGCCCCGGGATCCGGTACCCATCCGTTGAGAACGCGCCCGTCGCGTATCGCAGTTTGCAGGTGCCGCCGAACCGATCGAAACGGCGTAACGACGTACAGGTCAGCAGGCCTCTCCTCGGCCCGCAGACGCCGAAGCAGATCAATCAGTACGTCACCTTCTTCGGGACACCACTTGCCGTCGATACGGCCACTCGCCACATCGATCCACCGCGAGCTTCCCAACGGACGGGGCTCGGTAGATGCACGCTTGGCCTGCACCATCATGCCCGCGTAGGCGACGTGGTTTGCGATCTCGAACATCGGGCTTTCACAACGGCGATGAACAAGAAGCGGTGCTCCGACAGCGCGTTGTCCGCTACCGGCGGGGAACGTCGCGCCGTATCGGCTTGCCATGTCGGCCATCGTCTGGGCCGAGGCGGACGGTGCGTTGAACTCCGCTTCGTCGATCCCGCAGTGCAGACACACTTCCCGCGTCAGACGTCCGGACAGCGTGACCACAGGCTGGATCTGCAGCGGGTCCCCAACGAGCACCGAGCGCTGACAACGCATCATTGCGCCCACGGCCGCCTGCGGCACCGCTTGGCCCGCTTCGTCCACGAGCAGCCAACCCAGCGTCCCGGGCTTGAGCAGGCCGAACATCCTTCGCACGGACGCGAACGTGGTCGAGACCACCGGCACGACCAGGAAGAAGCTCGCCCAGAGTTCTGGGAGCAATGCGTCCTTCTCGGGCGTACCTAAAGATCGGCTGCCGCACCACGGGAAGAACAACGCGAGATTCTGCCGCAACGGAACGGCTGCGGCGTCCACAAAGGCCCGGTGCAGGTCGACAGCGGCCGTGAACAGGTCTTCCCGCAAGTGTTCGTCAGCTCGATCGAACCAAACTGATGCTATCTGTCGGGACTCGTGCGGTTGTTCGAAGAAGTCTTGGTCGGGCAGTTGAACACCTGACTCTCGCTTGAATCGATCGATCGCCTCCCGACAGGTTGTCGCTTCTTGGCGGGCTTGTATCAACGCGTTCTGCGTGTCATTAAGGCGGTCGTCTGCGGCCTGTGCATCGGCCAACGCCCGGTCGAGCTCTTCACGGGCTTGGGCATAACAGAACTGTGCTTCCTCGTGTTGCCGCGTCACCTCGTGAAAGGCCGCCAGCCATTGCCGGAAACGCTTGGTTCGTAAGCAGCGTGCGAACCAACTGGGGCGACACAGACGTTTCGCTTGTAGATCATCGAACGCCATGTCGCGCTCGTATTCGGCGTCCTTGGCGACGACACCCGCCGGTTCGATCTGGCACCGCTGCTTGGCTGCGTCGGCTTCGCGTTCGATCAGCAAACGAGCTTCGCGTTCCGCTTTGAGCCTGGCAGCATCGAGTCGCTCAAGTTGTTCATGCATTGCTTGACGGCACGTCCGCATTTTGTCGGTCTGCTGTTGAACCGATACGAAGCGGTGCTTCGCCTCTTTCCATCGTGCCAAGGCTTCACGTGGGTTAGCGGGCGGGTTCTCTCGCTGGATCACCGTCGGTTCGGTGGCGACAGGCGGGCCATCCGGAGACGCTTTGAGTTGAGTTTGTGGCTGGCCGGTGACGTGGTTGAGGTAAGTCGATAAGCCGCGGTCGTCGTCTTTCCAGAAGGACTGCACGAAGCGGTAGCGGTTGTCTTGATTGCCAAGCACCGCAGCGATCATGCCCCAAGACCCGCCTTCGCGTTGAAAGACGTGATCGGCGATGCTTTCGAAGTACCGGAGGCGCTCGTCGTCATCGGCGACGGCGTCGAGGCCGGGGAGTTCGGCGCTAACGTTTTCAACGGCCTTGTTGTTCGACGAGGCGACGACCATCTCGAAGCCTTTCAGACGGTCGTCGAGCCGGTGGAACGTGAGGGTGGCTCCGTCTCGTTTAGCTGTCACACTCGTGGGTTGGAAAGCGTCGGCGGGTCGTTCGTATGTGCTCATCACGGAGGCCCGCTCGACCACGCGGGCGGCGACCACGTCTCTCAGCAGCGTCGTCTTGCCCGTGCCGGGCGGGCCGTTGACGCCGAGCACGCCGGTACCCATCTCGGCCGGATCGGTGGCGTTGACCGCGGCTTGTTGCAGGAGCGAGAGGGCGAAGCCTCCGCGGCCCGGCCAACGCCCGAGTGGTGTCAACGCTGGCTGGAGCAAACGTCGCAGGCCCGCTTCATCGTTCAGCAGATCAACTTGCTCGGCCGACCCCTTGGCCCGCAAGTAGTGGCTTAGCGCGTTGGGCAGCTTTTCCCGGGCGGCTAAACGTTGGGCTTCTCCTAGGTCTTCGAGGAAAAAAGAGTTGAGTAGCGTCGATTCGGGCGGCGTCCGACTAAACATCCACTCGTAGCGGCGTACTGCAAAACTCGGCCTATCCATGGGGTGATGACCCAGATCGAGTCGGCGGACCAGGGCCTCAAAGAGCTCGTCGATTCGTTCCTGCGTCAGTGGCAGCGGATTCCCCGCCGTGTCACAGCGGGAGAACAAAGCCTTGCGGAACCAGCCGAGTAGCTTCTTTTCCTCCGCGGGCCAGTCCGCCAACGCCCGCAGGTTGCCTTTCAGGGAGACCGGTAAGGCCCAAGCGAAGCTCGCGATCGTGACGCTTGTGTCGTCTAAGCACGGTCGGCCTTCCCGGTCCAGCATCACCGTGGCCAGTGGGCACCATCCGGAGCCTCGATACGGCTCGGGTCGGTCGTCCGCGTAGGTATCCAGTAGCCGATCGGTGGCCGGTCCCATCTCGATCGCGCCCAGGACGAGCTCGTGATATAGCTTGTTCTTTGGGATGCTGCGAAGCCCGCGTTCCCACGGCAAGCGAGCACCCGCTAGGCGATCGATCCGAGACTCCTGGCCTGCTGCTAAATCGCTCGGGACGCGGTAAGTTTGCGGCGATAAGACTTCGAGTGCGGTCCAGGCAGAAAGGACCGCGGTTGGCTCGTTCGTCATTTCTGGCGGCTCCGAACGGGCGACGCGAGGTGCAGGCGTGCTTTCATCCTTAAGCTCAACCGGGGGCGCTTGATCCACAGTCAATCCGGAGGTTGACAGCGGTGTTGGAGAATTGCTCGGAGCAGGGCTGGCTTCGATCTTTGCTCTTAATGCTCTAGCCCGAGGTTTGCGGCGAAAGCTCAGCTCATGAAGAACCTGTTCGCGGACTTCTGGGTTCTCACCGCGATGGGCGAAGATCGCTTCGAGTTCCTCGATCCCCGCGTTGAAGAAGGGCCGAGCTTGTTGAGTATCTTTGGATTGTGAAGGAGACATGGACACCGCCAACCTAGTTTTGCCCATTAATGACGTATTGCTCGCACCATCGCGAAGCGCCGGGGATGTCGAGTACCCGAGAGCGGGCGACGCGTTTCCGTAGCGGGTCGGACAGATACTCGTCGAACTTGCCTTCGAGGGGTAGCCCTTCGCCGAGGCGGTCGTCGGCCGTGTCCTCTTGAGGCTGTCTTTGAGCTTGGCTTTGGTTTTTGTGCCATCGCCGTAAGGCCTCGCTCACGTCCGTCGGTTCGGCTTCGGCCCGTAGCCCGACACACCAACCACGATCGCTGGCGGTGATCCCCGCCCAACGAAGCACTTCGCAGAGCGTCCGCACCACCCGGCTGCCGGCGTAGGCGAGCACGAGTGATTCACGCGCGCCAAGTGGAGCAACGCCCTGAACGGACATAGGGATCGATTCTGCGAATGCTCGTGCCGTGGCCAAGCGGTCCACAGCGTCTTGAGTGATATACCTCGGCACAGCCTGACCGGTCAGCACCTCGCGCATCCGTTCGTGGATCTTCCGGTGGACGTCGCCGCTCCGCCCCCCAAACCTCGGTGGCTTCGAGCCACTTGCCGGTTGCACGTCGATGCGTAAACCTGCCGCATCAACCGATGTGACCTGCCACCGGCGACCCGCAAGCAGCAGATGTTCCTTGGGCAGCGGCGGTAGTTCCGCATCGATCATTCCGATGTGTTGAGTGCCGTGCACGACGCGGAACTCGACCGGCGAGGGGAACACCGCGTAGAAGCTGTAGTGTCGGGCGACCTGCTCACCTCGGAGCCCGAGGATCAGTCCACCGTCGGGATGCTGCTCAATCAGGTCCGCGTCGCCAAGAGCACGAAGCAATTCGGCGAACGACTCGGTGTCGATGGCAAAAGCACCCTGGGTCACGAGCTGCTGGTACAAGTCGGAAGCGGTTATCCCGCCGGTCTGTGTCAGACACGCCAAGACTTGGTGCGTGAGCGTGCTCAGGTCCAAGTCATTCAGTCTGGGCGGCTCACACCAGCCTTCGAGCATGAGATCCAGGACGGCGATGCCTTGGATCAAATCGATCGAGAGTCGGTGCTCCGGCGGGGAATCCGCACGAACTGCATCCACCATGCAGTACATCAGCATGGTGGCGGCTTCGCCTTCACGGCGTCCGCTTCGCCCGATCCGCTGGATCACGCTGCTGACCGACGACGGTGCGCCGAGTTGGCCGACCCGGGCGACGTCGCCGATGTCGATCCCCAGTTCCAAAGTGGAAGAACAGACCGTGGTAGTTGGTCGCCCCGACTTCATCGCGGTCTCGGCGTCCTCGCGGATGGTTTTGCTGAGCGAGCCGTGGTGGACGCGGTACTGCTGCAGGCTTGCTTGCCGTTGGGCGATTCGGGTCAGGTGGTCGCAGAGCGCTTCGACGTGGCGCTTGGCGTTGCAGAACACGAGGTTGGAACGGTTCGGTAGCAGGTCGCTCAGCCGTTCGGCGACGCCGACCAAGCCGACGCCGGATGCGTGCGGCTCGGTCTCGTCATTCTCGGCGGCGCTTCCGGGTGCGGCGGCGGCGGCTTCCGGGACGGCGTCGAGTTGGAGCCGGATCGCAGGCTTACCCTGGCGTTCTTCGATGAGGCGGGTACGCGGGCCGCGGTCCGAGCCGAACCAGCGACGGGTCGCGTCGGGGTCACCGACGGTGGCGGACAGGCCGATCATGCGGAAGGTGTGGGGTAGCAGCGCGTCCAAGCGGTACAGCAGGCTTCGCAGGTGGCTCCCGCGCGATTGCCCGACGAACGCGTGGACCTCATCGATCACGACCCAGCGGAGGGCCGCGAACACGGCGGGCAGATGCCCGGTGCGGTTGAGCATGAGCGATTCGAGCGACTCGGGCGTGATGAGCAAGACGCCGGCGGGGCGTCGGATCAGCTTCGCCTTGGCCGATGCCGAGACATCGCCGTGCCAGCGGTGGACCGGTAGCTCCGCCCGTTCGCAGAGCGTCTCGAGCCGGCCGAACTGGTCGTTGATCAGCGCTTTGAGCGGGCCGACGTAGATGGCTTGCACCCCCGGCTCGTCGCGCTGGGACATCGCCGACAACACCGGCAGGAACGCGGCCTCGGTCTTGCCCGAGGCCGTGGCCGCAGAGATCAGCAGGTCATCGTCTCCATCGACGAACGCGTGGATCGTGTCGCACTGAATGGGCCGCAACGCTTCCCAGCCCAAGTCCCACAAGGCATGTTGGATCGGCCGAGCGAGTTGGTCGAACGCGGAAGTCAAAGCCGGAACTCGGCCAGGCCGTCATCGGGGGCGGCTGGCCCGCTAGCCGCGGCTGGACTATCCGATTGATTCGCCAAGCTGTCCACGAGGTCATCCCACGCGTACGACGGATTCTGCTCCACCGTGTTGAGCAGGTTCACGAAGTCACGGACGGTGTCGCGTGGAGTTAGGAATGCCTCGGCCCCCATCCGCTCAAAGCAGTGTTGGAGGTATCGCTCGATCCCTGCGTCGTCGATCAGGTGCTTGGCCGGGTCGTAGCTCGCCTGCACGTTACGGAGGTTGCTGAGCAGCACGAAACAATCCTCCGCCGAAAGGTTGTCGAGTCGGATCACCGGCGAGGCCGTGTTCCGCAGTCCGTCCTTCGCAAAGCGGTTGGGGGCGAGCCGGGTTGCCAGCGCTTCGTAGCTGAACAGGCCGCGGCGTTGGTCTTCGAGGCACTCGTCGGTACCGGCAAAGACAAAGCCGATGCCTTCGGCCCGCCCTTGCAGGCAATCGTTCACGATCCGAAGGATGGCCTCATAGTTGGCGTTCCGGGCGTTGGTGTGCGAGAGGCGGTGCGAAAGGACGACGAGCTCGTCGATGTTGACCAGCAGCCCCGCGTACCCCGCAAGGCGGACGAAGCCGGCCATCAGCTTGAGGTAGTCGTAAACCGAGGCGTCGTCGATGATGCTGCGGACACCCAACGCTTGGCGGGCTTCGGTCTTCGTCGCGAACTCGCCGCGGAGCCAACGCAATGCGGCTTCTTGCGTTTCGGGCTGATCGGCGTGATAGGCGGCGTAGTACGCCTGGATCACGCGGACGAAGTCGTATCCGCTGACGTAATCCTGTAGCGGGGCCAAGGCATCGTCGATCGCTTGCTTGACCGCCGACGCGTCGCCGCCCTCGCCACGCACGCGGTGGTCGATCTGCCCCACCCAGCGTTCGACGAGATTCCGCAGGGCCGCGCCGTCGGGCTTAGCCCGGGTCGCGAGGTTGCGGAGGAGTTCTGAGTACAGGGAACGAGCCTGACCACCCGAGCCGTGTAGCCGGCGATCGGTCGTGATGTCGGCTCCGAGCGTCACGAACCCGCGCTCGAGCGCGACGGTGCGCACCAACTGCAAGAAGAAGGTTTTGCCACTGCCGAAGCGGCCGATGATGAACCGGATCGCGGCTCCGCCTTGTTCGATCGTCTTGAGGTCATCAACCAAAGCGGCGACTTCGTCGCGTCGACCGACCTGCACGTGCTGCAAGCCCATCCCCGGTACGACGCCCGCTCCGAGCGATTGCAGGATAGCGTTGCGTTCCCGTCGACCGATCTTGCGGGGGCTGGTATCGGTGGTGGTTGAGGGTGAAGAGGGGGTTGCGGTCATGCGGGAGCCTTATGGGATGGCGGGATTGTGGTCGTGGCGGTAGTTGGAGCGGGAAGCAGGTCGAGTTCCAGGACCAAGCGGCCAGGGTCCGTGTCGTCGATCAGCCAGTCGCCGATGTGCTCTTGCGACCACTCATTGATGGCTTCGACCGCGGCGCTGGCCATCACGCCGTGCCGATCCGCCAGCTCACGGAGATCGACGGCAGACCACTCGGTTTGCTGGGCCAACGCTTCGGCGAACGGCGCGAACCGCTCGGACATGCCCGCGAATCGCGGCTCGCCGGACGCAACTTGGGCCGCGGGTGGATCGATGGTGGAAGCGGAATCGGGACCCGACGCGATCGCGGAATCCACGGGTTCCGCGATCTGCTCAATGCCGGAATCCTCAGCTTTGGCTTCGGCTTCCAAGGCCAGCGCTTCGGACAGCACCGCGGCAACCGCCCGCGTATCCTCGCGGACCGCTTGAAGGCGGGCGCGATCGATCCGAAACACGGGCTTCGTGGGCTCATCCGTCGGTTCGCGGTCGGGCAGTGCTTCGCCGGGACGTGACGGTTGAGCCTGACGCATCTGGACGGGGCCCGCGGACGCCTTCGACCCCGCGGGCGCGTCGGCCGCTTGACCGAACGCTTTGACCTGTGCGGCCGCTTCGGCGGGGTCCAAGTCCAAAAGGCCGTAAAGGCGTTTGAGCTGTTTTTGCTCCGCGGAGGTCACGACGCCGTCGGCCACCGCCACCGATACCAACAACTCGCCGAGCTTCCTCCGCTGCGCGATCGGCAACGAGGCGATCAGCTTTTTGTCGGGCGGGTGTGACGACAGGCCCCCGTCCATGAGCAGAGCCTGAAACGCATCGAGGCGCTGCGTTTCATGTGGCGTCAGATCGAGCTGGTCCTGAAGGTGCTCGGCCACCAGCCGGGTCTCGGCCTCGTCGATATCCCCGTCCGCGTCGGCCATCGTCATGCCGAGATGCGTCAGCAACGCCGCGCCTCGGTATCGTCGTGCGTCGAGCTCTTCGCCTGCCTCGCTCGGGATCACGGCCACCTTCTGAGACCACTTCAAATTCCTGCCGGTCAGCCGCGGGTCCGGCTCGACACAGAGGCCCATCGCCCGCCCGCTTCGGCCAAGGCCAGCGAATCTCGTTTGGACAGCGAAGCCTTGAACTCGATATCCCGCGTCTCGGCCAGCTCGCCGACCGGAATCAGCGATACGCCGAAGCGATCGGCGTAGGTCTCCCGCAGCCGCGACCACGCCGCTAGGTGGGGGTGGTCCTGCACGCGAAGCTCGACCGGTAGTGCCTCGTATGCCTCGGCCGATTCCGCCGGTTCTTCCCCGACCTTCGCCAGACGGTCGAACCCCTTCAAGTCGTCCACGCAGCGGTTCCAAAGAGCGGCCCACGGCTTGAACTGTCGGGTGATTGCCGTCGCGTCGGGAATGTCTAGCGACCAAGACACCTCAGATTCGTGCCAGCCGTCGAGCAAGCTGTTGTTCGCCGGCTGGTGGGCGACCCGTTGCGGACGCTTGCCGAAAATCAGCGGTTTGTCGCCCAGCAGGCCCGGATTTTCCTGCCAGCGCTGGCGGAAGAGGGTGCGGAACCGGTCGGGGTTCCGGCGAGCCACGACGCTGTTGATGCACCGCGGGTCCTGCCGGCAATACGCCCAGGCCAACGGTTCGGGCATCGGCTCGTTCCTGGCTTGGAAGAACGCCATCGCCACCGCGAGGTCCACAGCGTCGTGCCGGTGACGGGTCTCAAGGAGACGGACCACCCGCTTGGACTTGATCCGGGACTCATGGATCGACATGGCGACGATCTGCCAGGCCAAGGATGTGGCGTATCGTCGGAAGCTGCCGCTCTGCTCGGCGTGGCGTTCGAGCAAGAACAGCAGCGCTTTCAGCACGGCGTCGTGGTCTTGCTGATCGATCAGCGCGCGGCGTTCGAGCCCATAGAAAATCAGGAATACGTAGCCGATGCCCACATTCGCGTCGTCGCAACCCGAGGCAAGCCAGTCGAGATACATCCCGCGTTGGGCGGGGTCGCAATCGCGGTAGGTCGGCCAATAGGGAAGATCGATCGGTGTAATGGCCCCGACCTCTCCGACAGGTAAGGCAGGGTCAAGTAGCGACGGCTCTTCGCGTGCGGTCTCCTCTTGCCAAGCCCCGACATAGAGGAGCGATCGGCCCACATCCCGCCCCGCGATCCAGAGCGATTCACCACCCGCCACGAAACGCATCTCCGCTGCTGGAAACGGTGCAGAAGCGGTGGCGGGTGTTGTATCGCGAGCCCGAAAGGTCTTCGGCACCGATCGAGCCTCGGGGCGTTCGAAGGTTTTTAAGTCGGTTGGGATCTCGGCTGACGTCGGAAGATCGGGCTGCTCTACGACACGTTGAGTTGAAACGGGCAGAGGCTTGCGTCGGGACAACCATCGTTTCGCGAACACATGGCCGGCTCCGGCGGCACCCGCCATTAACACCAACACCGTGCCCACTTGCCCGAGCAGCGATACCAACGCCAGCACACCGAGCAGGAAAATAAGCCCGGCGGCGACCCCCACAAAGAGCACTGCGATCGCTTCCTCGGTTGCCCATGGCTTGCGCGGAGCTGCTGCTTTTCCCGGATGATCCGTGCGATTCGCCACGCCCTAAACGTACCCGTGACTCTGAAATACGGCAAGCGTTTCGTTTCTGAGTTCGGCCTTCTCCCCGACGAGCGTCCGCGTCGACGGCGAATTCGTCACCCGCCCTTGAAGTGCATTCAAATCGCATTTGCAAGATCGATGATCTTGGCTTGTGCCGTCTTACGCGTTGGAGGGCACGAAAGCCTCGGAGAAGCGCAGTGGCACTGAAGCTGATCACCCGACGACGGTTAGCGCAACCCCGTATAGGTTGGAGTCACTTATTTATGTCCGGTGTCTCAATCGGTGCCGAGACATGGCTTCCAATTGACCCTCTGGTCTGAAGACACGACCGGTGGGTGTGTGTAATGGGTGGCCCATTCGAATCTCACGGCGATGGGTCCCTGGTCGGTGTCAAACCACCCCCCCGACACTGGATACGGGACAGCGATTGTGATGACCCCTGCGTATAACGTGCGTTGTTCGAAGAAGGTGCTTGGTCAAACCAACTACGCGCGGTGACCTGCCCCCACGATTGATACCACGGACTACGTTAGTCCCGCGGTGATGCTGCTCCCGTGAAGAGCCGGGTGGAGCGTAGCGGAGCCCGGCTCTTCAATCAGCCACGCTGCCGGGGCCGGCGGCCGGTAGCCCAACGACGAATGCGGCCGGATCGTGTTGTACTCAACCCGCCATCCTTCGATCAACACCTTTGCCTCGTGCAGCGTGTCGAATACCTCACGCTCCAACAGCTCGTCCGCCAGCTTCCCGTTGAAGCTCTCCACGTACCCGTTCTCCCACGGGCTGCCCGGCTCGATGTACAGCGTCTTGACGCCGACCCGCTTCAACCAACGCCGCACCGCCTTAGCCGTAAATTCCGAACCATTATCTGAACGGATGTGGTCGGGGACGCCCCGCGTGGCCATCAGCCACGATAGCCGCTCCAACACGTCGTCGTGGTTGAGCTTCCGGGCCACATCGATCGCCAGGCACTCCCGCGTGAACTCGTCGATGATCGTCAGCATCCGGAAGCTCCGGCCCTCCCGCGTCCGTGCTTGCACGAAGTCGTACGCCCAGACATGGTCTTTCCGCTGCGGACGCAGCCGCAGGCACGAACCGTCGTTCAGCCACAACCGTCCGCGTTTACGTTGTTTCCTCGGCACTTTGAGGCCTTCCTGTCGCTAGATCCGTTCGACCCGTTTGTGATTCACGTACCAACCGTCCAGCCAAAGCAACGCCGTGATCCGGCGGTAGCCGTACCGGCCGAACATCGACGCCAGTTCGATGATCCGCTTCACGAGCGGCGCTTCGTCGTCACGCACCTGCGGCAGGTAACGCTGCGTCGCCCGTGGCTGATGCAGCAGCTTGCACGCCCGCCTCTCGGAAGCCCCGAACCGGTCCTGCAGATGCCGGACCGCTCCACGCTTCTTCCGCGGGCTCAGAAGTTTCCCTCGGCAACCTCTTGGAGCATCTGCTTATCCAGGCTCAGCTCCGCCACCAGCTTCTTGAGCCGGGCGTTCTCCTTTTCCATCTCCTTGAGCCGCTTGGCCTGGTCGACCTTCATGCCGCCATACTCCTGACGCCAGCGATAGAAGGTCTGCTCGCTGATCCCCAACTGTTTGCACGCCGCCGCAACGGTCCCGCCTTGCCCGAGCAGGACCTCCGCCTCACGCAGCTTCGCGATGATCTGTTCCGATGAATGCCGCTTCCTAGCCATGAATATGCCCTTTCCTGAATGCGTCCAAACCGAAGGATTCTCCCAAAACGGTTGGACTGGTTTTCAGGGGGCACGTCAC